>NZ_BAABKC010000145.1:0-27624 GCF_039543625.1 Streptomyces similanensis
TGAACCTGAAACCACGTCAACCCGCCCTGACCGGCTAGTCACCCACTCCCGCACAACGGGGGAACCTCACCCCGTGCCGCTCGCCTCTTCGCCGCTGCCGCTTCATGGCGTGGGGCGTCTTTGCGCCCTCGCTTCCCCTTCGCAACAGTGAGGAGTACGGGGGTCCCACACCTGCCGCGTGTACGTCCATCACGTATCGGCCTACCATCCCTGGTCTGACCTGGGGAATCTCTGGACCGCTGGTCACGTGGTGGGTCACGCCGCACCCCGGAAAAGCAGAAGACCCCTGATGAACAGGGGTCTTCGCTGGTGTCCGAGGGGGGACTTGAACCCCCACGCCCGATAAAGGGCACTAGCACCTCAAGCTAGCGCGTCTGCCATTCCGCCACCCGGACTAGGTGTGTGCCGCCTGCCAGGGGTGTTCCCCGCGGCGACATGGACAACAATACCAAGGTTTCGGAGTGCCTTTCACCTGCGTATCCGTCCTGTACGCGCCCGTGCGGAGCGAGGTGCGGCGGTGTGCACCGACCGTCGCGTCCGGGTCACGTTTCGTGGCGCGCCGCCGGTTTCACGGGCAGCGCACGACCTGCCCCGCGTAGGAGAGGTTGCCGCCGAAGCCGAACAGCAGGACCGGGTCGCCCGTGGTGATCTCGCCGCGTTCGACCAGCTTGGACAGGGCCAGCGGGATGCTGGCCGCCGAGGTGTTGCCGGACTCGGTGACATCGCGGGCGACCACCGCGTTGACGGCCCCCAGGCGCGCGGCGAGCGGCTCGATGATCCGCAGGTTCGCCTGGTGCAGGACCACCGCGGCCAGCTCCTCCGGGGCGACGCCCGCCCGCTCGCAGGTCCGCCGGGCCAGCGGCGGCAGTTGCGTGGTGGCCCACCGGTAGACGCTCTGCCCCTCCTGCGCGAACCGCGGGGGCGTGCCCTCGATCCGCACCGCGTTCCCCAGCTCCGGCGCCGAGCCCCACAGCACCGGCCCGATCCCGGCCGCCTCCCCGGGCCGGGCGGCCTCGACCACCGCCGCGCCCGCGCCGTCGCCGACGAGCACGCAGGTGCTCCGGTCGGTCCAGTCGGTCACGTCGGTCATCTTGTCGGCGCCGACGACCAGGGCGCGGGTCGCCGCCCCGGCGCGCACCGCGTGGTCGGCGGCGGCCAGGGCGTGGGTGAAGCCGGCGCACACCACGTTGACGTCCATCGCGGCCGGCGACGGGATGCCCAGGCGGGCCGCGACGCGTGCGGCCGTGTTCGGGGAGCGGTCCACGGCCGTGGAGGTGGCGACCATGACGAGGTCGACGTCGGCCGGGGTCAGGCCGGCCGCCGCGAGCGCCTTGGCGGCGGCGTGCGCGGCGAGTTCGTCCACCGGTTCGTCGGGGGCGGCGACGTGCCGGGTCCGGATGCCCACCCGGCTCCTGATCCACTCGTCGCTGGTGTCGACCAGGGCCGCCAGGTCCTCGTTGGTGAGCACCTCGGCGGGCTGGTAGTGGCCGACGGCGGTGATGCGCGAGCCGTTCATGTGCGGGTCCCCTCGTTGCCGTGGCTGGCGGGACCCCAGTCTGTTCAGTGACTCGCGAGTACGGCGGCAGGTGAAGGCACAGGAAACACGTGCCCGCCTTGTCGGCTTCGGTCAGCGGCGGGGCGCCGGTGGCGGCGGGCGCCGACACGTCCGGCCGGACCGGAGTTCGCGGCGCGTCCGGTGGGTGGCCGGTGGGTACGCGGGTGGGCGGGCCCACCCCCCGCACGCCGGTCGGGTGACTCGTGGCAACCTCTGCATGTAGGGCCGTTTCGGCTGCCAGCGCACACAGAACCGGGGCTGATCACGACATGGGACGCGTGACGGAACGACGCAAGGTCCTCCGCATCCGGGACGGCGCGGTCTCCGCCCGGCCGGACACCCTCGTGGCCGAGGAGCCGCTGGAGATCCGGCTGAACGGCAAACCGCTCGCGATCACCATGCGCACCCCGGGCGACGACTTCGCGCTGGCGGCCGGCTTCCTGGTCAGCGAGGGCGTGCTGGCCGAGGCGTCGGATCTGGCGAACATCGTGTACTGCGCGGGCGCGACCGTGGACGGCTCGAACACGTACAACGTCGTGGACGTGCGGACCGCGCCGGACGTCGTCCTGCCGGACATCACCCTGGAGCGCAACGTCTACACCACCTCCTCGTGCGGTCTGTGCGGCAAGGCGAGCCTGGACGCCGTCCGTACGACGGCCCGCTGGCCGATCGCGGACACGCCGCCGGTCCGTGTCGACACGGATCTGCTCGCGAGCCTGCCGGACCGGCTGCGGGCGGCGCAGCGGGTCTTCGACCGGACCGGCGGCCTGCACGCGGCGGCCCTGTTCGACGAGGACGGCGAGCTGCTGGACATACGGGAGGACGTGGGCCGGCACAACGCGGTCGACAAGCTCGTCGGCCGGGCGCTGCGGAGCGGCGGCCTGCCGCTGTCCCGCGCGATCCTGCTGGTCTCCGGGCGGGCCTCCTTCGAGCTGGCCCAGAAGGCCGTGATGGCGGGCATCCCGGTCCTGGCGGCGGTCTCGGCGCCGTCCTCGCTGGCCGTCGATCTGGCGGCGGAGACCGGACTGACCCTGGTGGGCTTCCTGCGGGGCAGCTCCATGAACGTGTACGCGGGCGAGCACCGCGTCGCCCTGCGGACGGCGACGCCGCAGGGCTGAGCCCGCGGAACACCGGGGACGCGGGGCACCGGGAAGGCGCGGGCGCGTGTCCTTCACTCCCGCGTGTCCGACTGCTCCCGCGTGCCCGACACCCTGATCAGCAGTTCCGTGAACCGTTCCCGTTCGGCCGCCGACAGCGGCTCCAGCAGCGTGTCGTTGGCCGCGCGGGCCGCCCGTTCGCAGCGCGCCAGCAGCCGGACTCCCTCGGCGGTGAGGGAGACCGCGTTCTTGCGGCGGTCGGTGGGGTCGGGGGCGCGCAGGACGAGGCCGGCGGACTGGAGGTCGTCGAGGACCCCGACGAGGTCCTTCGGGTCGAGCCCGACCCCGCGTCCGAGGTCGGCCTGGGCGACCGGGGCGAGGTCGCGTACGGCGGAGAGCACCACGTGGTGCCACATCTTCAGCCCGTGGACGGCCAGCGCCTCGGCGACCAGGGCGCGACCGCGGGCGGCGGCCCGGCCGAGGAGCCAGCTGGGCAGGGAACGGATCTCGGCGAGGGGGGCTTCGGACATGGCGGCAGCCTACGCAGCCCACCGGTCCGCCGAAAGTCGTTGGTCTTCCCCATGACTTCGGCTACGGTGGAACTCGTTGGGACTCCCAACGATTCTTCCCGTGCGGCGCCTCCCGTGCTCCGACGGGGGTTTCCCGGGTCTTCGAGAGAGGTGGGGGTGGGATGCGACGCGTGCGGTACGAGTCGGTGGGCGGTCCGCTGTTCGTGGAGGAGGCGCCGGTGCCCGAGCCGGGCCCCGGCGAGCTGCTGGTGCGCTGCGAGGCGGTCGGCGTCACCCTGCCGGTCGTCCGCAAGGTCACCGAGGCCGCCGAGCCGATCGCGCTGGGCGGCGAGATCGCGGGCGAGGTCACCGCCGTGGGCGCGGGCGTCACCCGGTTCCGGCCCGGCGACCGGGTGACCGGCCTGTGCTTCGGGCACGGTTACGCGGACTTCGCGCCGCTGCACGAGGCCATGGCCTCGCCCGTGCCCGACGGCGTGGACGCCGTGGCGGCCGTCGCCCTGGTGCGCAGCGGCCTGGTCGCCCTCGGCGCGCTGGCGGCCGCCCGGCCCGAGCCCGGCGAGGCGGTGCTCGTGACGGCGGCGGCGAGCGGGGTCGGCCACCTCGCGGTGCAGCTCGCGCGGGTGCGGGGCGCGGGCCGGGTGGTAGGCGCGGTCTCCACCGCGGCCAAGGCGGACTTCGTGCGGTCGCTGGGCGCCGACGAGGTGGTCCGTTACGGCGACGAGGACTGGGGCGCGCCGGTGGACTGCGTGCTGGACGCGGTCGGCGGCGACCTGCTCACTCCGGCGGTCGCCGCGCTCGCGCCGGGCGGGCGGCTGGTGGCGTACAGCTCGGGCGGCGGGACGGTACGGGCCTACGACCTGCTTGTCGGCGCCAAGTCGGTGATCGGCTTCCAGATGGCGCGGATCGCCCGCGAGCAGCCCGAGCGCTACGAGCGCTGGCGGCGCGAGCTGTGGGAGCTGTTCGAGCGGGGTGCGGTGCGGCCCGTCGTCCACGCGCAGTTCGCGCTGGAGGACGCGGCGAAGGCGCATGCGGCGATCGAGTCGCGCGGCAACCTGGGCAAGGTGGTCCTGCGCCCGTGAGGCGGCCACGGCCTGCGCCGCACGTCGGCGCGGCCGTCGCCCCGGTCCCTGCGCCGCGCGTCGGCGCACCTTCATGACGCCCTCGGTGCCCCGCGGCCCCCGCACCCGGCCGCCCCTGCGTCAGCGCGACCGCGCCCCCGAACCGGCCGTACCGGCCGTACCGGCCGCAGCCGCTGTCGTGGCCGAACCGGCTGGATCCGCCGTACCGGCCGTGCCCTGCGGATCGGTCGCCGGGGCGGGCTCCGTGCGTTCCTCCCGCGCCTCCGGGTCGCGGGCCCGGCGCTTGGCGATCACCGCGCACACCATGAGCTGCATCTGGTGGAACAGCATCAGCGGCAGCACGGCGAGGGAGGCGTGCGCGCCGAACAGGACGCTCGCCATCGGCAGCCCGGAGGCCAGCGACTTCTTGGAGCCGGCGAACTGGATGGCGATGCGGTCCGCCCGGCCGAAGCGCAGCGCCCGCGCGCCGTACCAGGTCAGCGCCAGCATCACGGCGAGCAGCACGGCCTCCACGGCGAGCAGGGCGCCGAGGCGCGCGGCGCTGACCTGGTGCCAGATGCCCCGCACCATGCCCTCGCTGAACGCGGTGTAGACGACGAGCAGGATCGAGCCGCGGTCGACCAGGCCGAGGACCTTCTTGTGCCGGGTGACGAAGCCGCCGATCCAGCGCCGCAGCAGCTGCCCGGCGACGAACGGCACCAGCAGTTGCAGCACGATCGTCACCAGCGAGTGCGCGGAGAAGCCGCCGCCGCTACTGCCCAGCAGGGCGGCGGCGAGCAGCGGGGTCAGGACGATGCCGACCAGGGAGGAGAAGGAGCCGGCGCAGATCGCTGCGGGCACGTTGCCGCGGGCGATGGAGGTGAAGGCGATCGAGGACTGGATGGTGGAGGGGACCAGGGTGAGGAAGAGCAGGCCCTGGTAGAGCGGCTGGTCGAGCAGGACGGGCACCAGGCCGCGGGCGGCGATGCCGAGCAGCGGGAAGACGACGAAGGTGCAGGCCAGCACCGTGACGTGCAGCCGCCAGTGCTTGAGTCCGTCCAGCGCCTCGCGGGTGGAGAGCCGGGCGCCGTAGAGGAAGAAGAGGAAGGCGATCGCGGCCGTGGAGGCGCCGGAGGCGACATCGGCGGCCGGGCCGCGGGCGGGCAGCAGCGCGGCCAGGCCCACGGTGGCGATCAGCAGCACGATGTACGGGTCGACCGGCATCCAGCTCGGCCAGCGCAGGCGCTTCACGGTGCTCCACTCGCTCGTGCTCGTCGGCGGCCGGGAGCCGTGTGCCCGGTCGCGCTCGTCCTGTCGGGACCGCCGGGTCCCCGGTCCATCGTCCCTCTCACCAGGGTGATCGGGAAAGCGTCACACCGCGCTCACTGCCATCGCGTCCCGTGATGAGCGCGCCCCGCGGCGGCGGCTAGCCTTGGCCGGGTGTACGACCCGGCCCAGTTGCGCAGTTTCCTCGCCGTCGCCCAGACGCTCGGTTTCACCCGGGCGGCGCGGCGGCTGGGGCTGCGCCAGTCGACGGTGAGCCAGCACGTGCGCCGGCTGGAGGAGGCCACCGGGCGGCCGCTGTTCACCCGCGACACGCACTCGGTGGAGCTGACCGAGGACGGCGAGGCCATGCTCGGCTTCGCGCGGCGGATCCTGGAGGCGCACGAGCAGGCGACGGCGTTCTTCACCGGCACCCGGGTGCGCGGCCGGCTGCGGTTCGGCGCGTCCGAGGACTTCGTGCTGACCCGGCTGCCGGAGATCCTGGAGGGTTTCCGCTACGAGCACCCTGAGGTCGATCTCGAACTGACGGTCGAGCTGTCGGGCACGCTGCACGAGCAGCTGGCCGCCGGGAAACTGGACCTGGTCCTCGCCAAGCGGCGGCCGCAGGACCCCGGTGGCGAGCCCGTCTGGCACGACCGGCTGGTGTGGATCGGCGCGGAGCGGCTGCGTCTGGACCCCGACCGGCCGGTGCCGCTGATCGTCTATCCGCCGCCGGGCATCACCCGGGCGCTCGCCTTCGAGGCGCTGGAGCGGCAGGGGCGGCCGTGGCGCATCGCCTGCACCAGCGGCAGCCTCAACGGGCTGATCGCCGCCGCCCGCGCGGGCCTGGGCGTGATGGCGCACTCGCGCGGGCTGATCCCGCCGGGCCTGGTCCGGGTGCCGGAGCGGGCCGGGCTGCCGGAGCTGGGACGGGTCGACTTCGTCCTGGTGCACGGCCGCCGCCGCCCCGCCGCCCGGAGCGCCGCCGACGCCCTGGCCACGGCGATCCTCACCGGCGGCGACCGCCTGCGCGGGTGAGGGCGGCCCCACGGGGCGTACAGATTCCGTGGAGATTACGGCACCGAAACCTACTGAACCGTAGGAACTTCTGTCCGGCCGCGCCCGATGTGAGCGCATTTTCCGGTGCTGACCTGTGTGTACGTGAGCACCGCTCGTTTTCGGCCCCCCTCCCGCCCGGCTCTCCCGTGGGGTAGCTTTCACCGCGCTGTGCGGGGCGTCGCGGGTGGTCCGGAGGCCGGAGTGCCTCGGGACGGTCCGAAGACCGAGGAGCGGGAGCGGGGTTTGCGCGAGTTCACCAGCCCTCCGTCCACGTCGGCGCCGCCGGTGGGCGGGCTGGCCGACGTCGTGTTCCGGTACGCCGAACAGGACCCGCGGCACATCGCGCTGGGCCGCAAGGACGAGACCGGGACATGGCGTGATGTGACCTCCGCGGAGTTCCGCGACGAGGTGCTGGCGCTGGCCAAGGGACTGCTCGCCGAGGGCGTCCGGTTCGGCGACCGGGTCGCCGTCATGTCCCGCACCCGCTACGAGTGGACCCTGTTCGACTTCGCGCTGTGGACGATCGGCGCGCAGGTGGTGCCGATCTACCCCACCTCCTCGGCCGAGCAGTGCTTCTGGACGCTGTACGACGCGGAGGTGTCGGCGGCGGTCGTGGAGCACGAGGACCACGCCATGACCATCGCCACCGTCATCGGCCGGCTGCCGCGCCTGCGCCGGCTGTGGCAGCTGGACGCGGGCGCCGTCCCGGAGCTGTACGACGCGGGCGCGCACCTGGAGGACGACGTGGTGCACCGGCACCGCGAGGCCGTCACCCCGGACTCGGTCGCGTCGGTCATCTACACCTCCGGCACCACCGGCCGCCCCAAGGGCTGCGTGCTGACCCACGGCAACTTCATGTTCGAGGCGGACACCGTCCTGGACCGCTGGGAGCCGGTGTTCCACTCCCGCAAGGGCGACGAGGCCTCCACGCTGCTGTTCCTGCCGCTCGCGCACGTCTTCGGGCGGATGGTGGAGGTCGCGGCGGTCCGCGGCCGGGTCCGCCTCGGCCACCAGCCCGAGCTGCACGCGGCGGCCCTCCTGCCCGACCTCCAGGCGTTCCGGCCGACGTTCGTCCTGGCGGTGCCGTACATCTTCGAGAAGGTGTTCAACGCGGCCCGCCGCAAGGCGGAGAAGGAGGGCCGCGACGGACCGTTCGAGAAGGCCGTCGAGGTCGCCGTGAAGTACGCGGACGCGGTGGAGGCCAAGGCGTGGGGCATCGGCCCCGGGCCGTCCGCCGCCCTGCGGATGCAGCACCAGTTCTTCGACAAGGTCGTCTACGCCAAGGTGCGCGCGGCGATGGGCGGCCGGATCCGCAACGCCATGTCCGGCGGCTCGGGCATGGACCGCCGGCTCGGCCTGTTCTTCGCGGGCGCGGGCGTGCAGATTTACGAGGGCTACGGGCTGACCGAGTCCACCGCCGCCGCCACCGCCAACCCGCCCGAGCGCACCCGCTACGGCACGGTCGGCCGGGCGATCCCTGGGGTGAGCGTGCACATCGCCGACGACGGGGAGGTGTGGCTGCGCGGCGGCAACGTGTTCCAGGGGTATCTGAACAACCAGAAGGCCACCGACGCGACGCTGCACGACGGCTGGCTGGCCACCGGCGACCTGGGCGCCCTGGACGAGGACGGCTACCTCACCATCACCGGCCGCAAGAAGGAGATCCTGGTGACCTCCGGCGGCAAGAGCGTGTCGCCGGGCGCGCTGGAGGAGCGGGTGCGCGACCATCCGCTGGTCTCCCAGTGCATCGTCGTCGGCAACGACCGGCCCTACGTCGCCGCGTTGGTCACCCTGGACCAGGAGGCGGTCGAGCACTGGCTGCAGATGCGCGACAAGCCCGAGCCGGCCGGCGCCGCCGAGCTGGTGCGCGACGCGGACCTGGAGAGGGAGGTGCGGCGCGCGGTGGTCGCCGCGAACACCCTGGTCTCCAAGGCGGAGGCGATCCGCACGTTCCGCATCCTCGCCCAGCCGTTCACCGAGGAGCACGGGCTGCTCACCCCGTCCCTGAAGCTGAAGCGCAGGGCGATCGAGAACGCCTACGGCGACGAGGTCGAGGCGCTCTACCGGGCATGAGAGCGCCCGTACCGGGAACGGGGATCCCGGCCGGGCGGCGGCCGGTTCCGCGGCCGGTTGGACGCGGACGATGGCCGGTTCCGGACGCGGGCGGCGGTCGGGTTCCGGACGGACGGCCCGGTCAGGAATGCGGCACGGCCCGTGATCGTTGACGATATGACGTACCACCTGACGACAACCGAAGGATCAGAAGCCAGTGAGCAGCAAGGTCCCCCCGATCATCCTCAACAACGGCGTCGAGATGCCCCAGCTGGGCTACGGCGTCTGGCAGGTGCCGGACGACGAGGCGGAGCGTGCCGTCACCACCGCCCTTGAGGCCGGGTACCGCAGCATCGACACGGCGGCGATCTACGGCAACGAAGAGGGCACCGGCAAGGCCATCGCCGCCTCGGACCTCCCCCGCGAGGAGCTCTTCGTCACCACCAAGCTCTGGAACGGCGACCAGGGCTACGACGCGACCCTGCGCGCCTTCGACACCTCCCTGGCCAAGCTGGGCCTGGAGTACGTGGACCTCTACCTGATCCACTGGCCGCTGCCGGAGCGAGGCACGTACGTCGACACCTACAAGGCGTTCGAGAAGCTGCACGCCGACGGCCGGGTCCGGGCGATCGGCGTGTCCAACTTCCTGCCCGCCCACCTGGAGCACCTGATCGCCGAGACCTCGGTGATCCCGGCGGTCAACCAGATCGAGCTGCACCCGCACCTCCAGCAGCACGCCGCCCGCGAGTTCCACGCGGAGCAGGGCATCGCCACGGAGGCCTGGTCGCCGCTCGGCCAGGGCAAGGGCCTGCTGGAGGTGCCGGCCGTCGTGGCCATCGCCCGCAAGCACGGCCGCACCCCGGCCCAGGTCGTGCTGCGCTGGCACATCCAGCTCGGCAACGTCGTGATCCCGAAGTCGGTGACGCCGTCCCGGATCGAGGAGAACATCGCGGTGTTCGACTTCAGCCTGGACGACGAGGACCTCGCGGCGATCAGCGCGCTGAACGAGGACCGGCGGCTGGGTCCTGACCCGGCCACGTTCGACGTCGTCTGACCCGCGCCGTCGTCGTCCGACGGCGACAGCGCGAAGGCCCGGGCCGGGCGGCCCGGGCCTTCGCGCCGCGCGGGCGTGCCGGGTCAGGAGGGGCGGACCGCCGTGTGCACGGTGTGCGCCTTCAGGACGAACACGTCCGGCCTGCGGTGCACGCTCGCCTCGTCCTCGGGGTCCAGCAGCCGGTCCAGGGCGGCGCGGTCCTCGGCGTCGAGGCCGTCGCCCAGCCCCGCGCGCAGCCGGTCCAGGGTCGCGACGACGTAGGCGCGGGCCTCGGCGGAGAGCGGGGCGGGCAGGTCGAGCAGGAAGCTGCGGGTGCCGGCGGGCTCCAGTCCCGCGGCCTTCATCAGCGCCGCCCAGTCCTCGCTCTCGCGGACCGACCCCGGCAGTTCCGCGCGCATCCGGCTGAACCGGTCGGCCTCGATCGCGTCCAGGCGGGCCTGGAGACCGGGCCGGCCGATGCCGAAGTCGCGGGGCAGATAGCGGGCGGGGAGCCCGCCCTCCAGCAGGGCGAGGGTGCCGCCGGGGGCGAGGTGCTCGGCGAAGGCGGCCAGGGCGGCGCGCTGGTCGCCCAGGTGGTGCAGGCTGTTGCCGGCCCAGATCAGATCGGCCGGGTACTCCAGGCGGGCCAGCGCCTGCGGGAGGTCACCGGCGAGGGTGGCGAAGCGGTCGGCGTGGCCCAGACGCCCGGCGCGGGCGCGGGCCCGTTCGAGCAGCGGCTCGGAGCCGTCCACCGCGACGACCCGGGCGGCCGGGAAGGCCCGCGCGAACTGCGCGGAGACGACTCCCGGACCGCTGCCCGCGTCCACGATCAGACCGGGCTCGCCGGCCGTCCCACGGGCCAGCCACGCCATGGCTCCCTCGTACAGCGGGGCGAACAGCTCCGCCTGGGACTCCAGCAGCGGGGCCAGCACGGCCCAGTCGACGTCGGCGCCGTCGTGGCCGTGCTGGCCGCCGTGGTCCTCCCGCGGCCCGTGCGGGGCGTGGTCGTGCCCGTGGTGGTGTCCCTGGTCGTGCGGGCCGTGGTGGCCCCGGTGTTCCTGCGCCATGGTGATCAGCCTCTCCTGTGGGTGCCGCCGCCAGCGTGCGCCGACACCCCGGGCCGCGACCACTTCCGTTGCCGGGACGGCAAAAAACAGGAGCCGCTTTCCCGGGACGCGCCCGGGGACGCGCCGCCGGGAACGCGGGAAACGCCGGGACCGCCGGGTGCGGCCGCCGCCGCACCCGGTGGGATCACCCCCGCGTCACCGCCCTACGGCAGGGCCGGGTACGCGTTCTTCATCAGCTCCTGGAACTGCGCGGAGAACCAGTGGCCGGCCACCGGGGAGTTCGGGAGCGCTCCGGTGGGGCTGTTGCCGTTGCGCGCGTTGCCGCCGTACGTCGGGTCGCACATCCGGTCGAAGCCCTTGCCCTCGTCGTTGGAGACGGCGGAGCTGGACCCGTCGGACTCCCCCGGCGGCTTCACCCAGACGTAGGCGTCGATGCCCGCGGCGGGCGCGGCGGTCGGCCGTTCGCCGAGGCCGGCGCCGCTCTGGTTGCACCAGTTGCCGGCGTGGATGCGCCGGTCGATGCGGCCGCCGTTGACGTAGTCGTCCACCGAGGTCAGCGGACCGGCGCCGGTCGGCCGGGCGGAGCCGCCCCAGCCGTTGCGGGAGGTGTCGATCAGCATGCCGAGGCCGGAGTTGAAGCCGGCCGAGACGAGCTTGTCACGCAGCGCCTGGGCGAAGGACTGCTCGTCCACGTACTGGTTCCAGTCCACCCACTTGGACTGGCGCACCGTCTGCCCGTTGACGGTGTCGGTGATCTTGAAGTTCGGCTCCTTGGTGGGGCTGTAGTTCGCGGTGTTGACGATGAAGCCGGTCACGTCGCTCGGGCTCGCGCCGTTGGTGGTGGCGACCTTGTAGAACTCCTGGACGGAGGGGCCCAGGTTGGTGTCCCAGCCGAGCCAGCCGTGGTGGGCGGCGTCGATGTAGTTGTAGACGTTGGGGATGGCGCCGAGCTTGTCCAGGGCGTAGCTGACGCCCTTCTCGTAGTTGCCGTTGGACTTCATGGTCGAGCAGGCGTCGGTGGTGGTGTTGGTGCCGCCGGCGTTGGTGACCAGGTTGGGCAGCGAGTCCGGCTCGATGACGGTGGCGATGCGCAGACCGGCGTACTTCGCGTCCGACAGGATCGAGGCGATCGGGTCGATGTACTGGGTCTTGTACTTGTCGATGTCGTTCGGGCCGAGTTCGCCGTTGGAGGCGAGGGCGGCGCAGTCGCGGCCGGGCAGGTCGTAGATGACCAGCTGGACGACGAGGTCGCCCGAGCCCTTCTGCTTGAGCGCCTCGTCGAGGTGGGCGCGCAGGCCCATGCCGCCGTTGACGCCGTTGATGGCGGCGATCCGGTCGAGCCAGACGGCGGTGGGCTGGTTGGAGACGCGGCTGCCGCCCGGTTCGGCGGCGGCCAGCTTGGACCACTCGGGGTTCACGTACACCTTGGCGCCGGCGTAGGGGTTGTCGGCCCGGCCGCTCGGGTCGGTGCCGCCGCCTCCGGTGCTGCCGCCGGTGCCACCGGTTCCTCCGGTGTCGCCGCCGGTGCCCCCGCCGGTGCCGCCGGTTCCGCCGCCCGTGCCGCCGCCGTTGTCGACGTTGCAGGTCACGCCGTCGAGGGTGAAGGCGGCCGGGACGGCGTTGGTGCCACTGTAGGTGCCCTGGAAGCCGAAGCTCGCCGAGGCGCCCGTGCCGAGCGATCCGTTGTAACTCTCGTTGGCGGCGGTGACGTTGGCGCCGGACTGGGTGATCTTGGCGTTCCAGCCGCTGGTGACCTGCTGGTTGCCGGCGTACGTCCACTTCAGCGTCCACGACGACTTGGCGGCGCCGTTGTTGGTGACGGTGACGTCGGCGGTGAAGCCGGTGCTCCACTGGTTCAGCTTGTAGTCGACGGTGCAGGGCGCGGCGGTGGCGCCCGCGCTGGCGGGGATGGCGGTGAGCGCCATGCCCGTGCCCCCGGCGACGAGGGTCAGGGCGGCGAGCATCGCTGTTCTGGTGCGGCTCATGAGTGGGGAGATCCTTCTGTGGGAGTGAGGTTGCCGGTTCTTCGGATGCGGGAGGTCAGGGGGTGAGGGCGCGCAGGTGGTCGCGCAGCCCGGCGCCGTACGCCGTGGGAGTTCCGTCGTAGGCGGAGATCAGGGACGGGCCGGAGGAACAGTCCCAGGTGTTCCAGGTCCAGCCGAGGTAGGACAGCCGGTGGTCGTCGAACCACTTCATGACCTGGTCGGTGAAGCCGTGCGAGCAGGTGTTCTCGCCGATCTCCCCCGCCACCAGCGGCACTTGGGCGGCGACCGGGGCGAGCGTGGAGTTCCAGCAGCTCTCACTGGCGCAGGAGTTGAAGTTGTAGACGTGATAGGCGGCGACGAGATTGCCGGCCGGGTCGGCCGGGCGGTACGTCAGCCACTGGCTGAGGTCGTTGGAGTAGGCGAGCCCGCCGGCCAGGATCAGGTTGCGCGCGCCGGTGGCGCGGACGGCGTCGACCAGGTCCTGCATGCCGGCCACCTCGTAGCCGATGCCGGGGCAGGCGCCGCCGTCGCGCCAGCACTTCCACGCGTCGGCGGTGTTCGACGTCGCGCGGTCCGGATACGGCTCGTTGAACAGGTCGAAGGCGACGGCCTGGTCGGCCTTGAAGGTGTCGGCGACCGAGGACCAGAACGCGGGTGTGTACTGGGCGTCGGGCATGGGTTTCTGGCAGGTGGCGTGCACGTCGGAGCAGCCGGCCGAGTTGCCGGTGTACTGGCCCCAGGTCCAGTGCAGGTCGATGACCGGGGTCATGCCGTGCGCCTCGATCCGCGTGACGAGGTCCTTGACGGCGGTGATGTAGCGGGCTCCGGCGTATTCGGGTTTGACGTTGGAAAGGCCCAGCCAGCACTCCTCGTTGACGGGGATCCGGACGGTGTTCGCCTTCCAGTCGGCGATCGCCGCGATCGACGCGTCGTCCACGGGCCCGTCGAAGAAGCCGTAGCCCTGGACGCACATGAACTCGCCGCCGGAGCGGTTGACGCCGAGCAGCCGGCGGGTGGTGCCGGCGGCGTCGACGATCGCGTTGCCCGCGACGTGCAGGGCGGGCGCCTTGCCGTCGCCGCCGGTGGGCGGCGGGTCGGTCGGCGGCGGGGTGGGCTCCGTGTCGACGTTGCAGGTGGTGCCGTTGAGCTGGAACGCCGTGGGTGTGGAGGCGGCGCCCGCGCCGTTCGCGAGGAAGCCGGCCTCGACGCTCGCGCCGGTGCCGAGCGCTCCGTTCCAGCTCTCGTTGAGCGCGGTCACCGAGGCGCCCGACTGGGACCACTTGGCGTTCCAGCCCTGGGTGACCTTCTGCCCGCCGGGGAAGTCGAAGGTGAGACTCCAACCGGTGAGCGCGGTGCGGTTGTTGGCGATCCGCACGGTGCCCTGGAAGCCGGCGTCCCACTGGCCGGCGACCGAGTACTGCACCGTGCAGGCGGGGGTGGCGCCCTGGGCCGTGACGGCCGGCACGACGACGCTCCCGAGGAGCGCGACCGCGCCGGCGACGGCGAGGAGGAGGGAACGCGGGGGGTGTCGCATGAGCGACTCCTTGCAGCTCTGGCGCGTCGGGGCGGACGCGTCGACTGATGGAATCGCTCCCACTGGTTCGAGTGAAGGTAGCGGCAACTTCGGGTGAGGAACAGGGGCGGTGCCGAGTTTCCGGCGACTTTTCGGCGACGCGGCCGGTCAGCGGGGCGACGAATCTTTTCGTTCCGTCCAGGACTTGACCGTTCACTGACACGTCCGCACTATGGGAGCGCTCCCACTGGTCAGGGCTTGTTGCTCCTCCCCCGCACACCCCCCACCTTCTTTCCGAGCCGCAAGGAGGGACCAGCGCATGTTCCCCGCGCACAGACCCGGACGCCGATTACCGCGGCGTCTGTGGACCGCCGTGGCGGCGGCCCTCGCACTCCCCGCGACCATGCTGGCCACGGGCTCGACCACGGCACAGGCGGCGTCGGTCGCGTGCAGCGTGGACTACAGGACCAACGACTGGGGCTCCGGCTTCACCGCGGATCTGACGCTCACCAACCGCGGCACGGACGCCCTCAACGGCTGGACCCTGACCTACGGTTACTCGGGCAATCAGAAGCTGACCAACGGCTGGAACGGCAGCTGGTCGCAGTCCGGGCAGTCGGTCACCGTGAAGAACGCCTCGTACAACGGCACGATCGCCGCCGGGGCCGCGGTGACCACCGGCGCCCAGTTCACCTACAGCGGCACGAACAGCGCACCGACGAGCTTCGCGGTCAACGGCACCGCCTGTACCGGCGCGCACCAGCCGCCGATCACCGTGCTGACCAGCCCCGCCCCGGGCGCCACCTATGCGCAGGGCGAGGCGGTGCCGCTCGCCGCCAGTGCCGCGGCCGCCGACGGCGCGACGATCGGCAAGGTCGAGTTCTACGACGACACCACCCTGCTGGGCACCGACACCAGCGCCCCGTACACCTTCTCGGCCACCGCGCTGGGCGTGGGCGGCCACTCGCTGCTGGCCAAGGCGTACGACAGTCTGGGCGCGTCCGCGGAGTCCACGCCGGTCGGCGTCACCGTCGCCTCCGGCCCCGCCGTGGTGGCCTCGCCGACCCAACTCGGCGTCCAGCAGGGCAAGTCGGGCACCTTCGACGTGAGGCTTTCCAAGCAGCCGAGCGCGAACGTGACAGTGAGCACGGCCCGTACGGACGGCAACACCGGACTCTCCGTGACCGGCGGCTCCGCGCTCACCTTCACCCCGGCCAACTGGAGCACCGCGCAGAAGGTGACCGTCACGGCGGACGCCTCCGGGACCGGTTCGGCGACCTTCACCGCCTCGGCCGCCGGCCATGCCAAGGCCACGGTCACCGTGACCGAACTGGCCGCCGCCAAGGCGTACGACGCGCGCTTCCTCGACCTCTACGGGAAGATCACCAACCCGGCGAACGGCTACTTCTCGCCCCAGGGCATCCCCTACCACTCGGTGGAGACGCTGATCGTGGAGGCGCCCGACTACGGTCACGAGACCACGTCGGAGGCGTACAGCTACCTCATCTGGCTCCAGGCGATGTACGGCAAGGTGACGGGCGACTGGTCGAAGTTCAACGGCGCCTGGGACGTCATGGAGAAGTACATGATCCCCACCCACGCCGACCAGCCGACCAACTCCTTCTACAACGCGTCCAAGCCGGCCACCTACGCGCCCGAGGCGGACACCCCGAACGAGTACCCGGCCAAGCTCGACACCTCGGTGTCCGTCGGCTCCGACCCGATCGCGGGCGAGCTGAAGTCCGCGTACGGCACCGACGACGTCTACGGCATGCACTGGATCGAGGACGTCGACAACGTCTACGGCTACGGCGACGCGCCCGGCACGTGCGAGGCCGGCCCGAGCGCCGGCGGCCCCTCCTACATCAACACCTTCCAGCGCGGCCCGCAGGAGTCGGTCTGGGAGACGGTCCCGCAGCCGACCTGCGACGCCTTCAAGTACGGCGGCAAGAACGGGTACCTGGACCTGTTCACCGGCGACTCCTCCTACGCCAGGCAGTGGAAGTACACCGACGCCCCGGACGCCGACGCGCGCGCCGTGCAGGCCGCGTACTGGGCCGACCTGTGGGCCAAGGCGCAGGGCAAGGGCACGGACGTGTCCGCGACCGTGGGCAAGGCCGCGAAGATGGGCGACTACCTGCGCTACGCCATGTACGACAAGTACTTCAAGAAGATCGGCAACTGCACCGGTCCGTCGACCTGCCCGGCCGGCACCGGCAAGGATGCCTCGCACTACCTGCTGTCCTGGTACTACGCCTGGGGCGGCGCCACCGACACCAGCGCGGGCTGGTCCTGGCGCATCGGCTCCAGCCACGTCCACGGCGGCTACCAGAACCCGCTGGCCGCGTACGCGCTCAGCACCAACGCCGATCTGAAGCCCAAGTCGGCGACCGGCGCGACGGACTGGGGCACGTCGCTCAAGCGGCAGCTGGAGTTCTACCAGTGGCTCCAGTCGTCCGAGGGCGCCATCGCGGGCGGCGCCACCAACAGCTGGCAGGGCCGCTACGCCACCCCGCCGGCCGGCACCCCGACCTTCTACGGCATGTACTACGACGAGGCGCCCGTCTACCACGACCCGCCGTCCAACCAGTGGTTCGGCTTCCAGGCCTGGTCGATGGAGCGCGTCGCCGAGTACTACCAGCAGACCGGGGACGCCAAGGCGAAAGCCGTGCTGGACAAGTGGGTCAAGTGGGCGCTGGCCAACACCACGGTCAACCCGGACGGCACCTTCCTGATCCCCTCCACGCTCAAGTGGTCGGGCAAGCCGGACACCTGGAACGCCGCCTCCCCCGGCGCCAACAGCTCCCTGCACGTCACGATCGCCGACTACACCGACGACGTGGGCGTGGCCGCCGCGTACGCCAAGACGCTGACCTACTACGGCGCCAAGTCCGGTGACGCGCAGGCCAAGTCGACGGCCAAGGCGCTGCTGGACGGCATGTGGGCCAACGACCAGGACAGCCTGGGCGTCGCCGTCCCGGAGACCCGCACCGACTACAGCCGGTTCGGCGACAGCGTGTACGTGCCCAGCGGCTGGACCGGCACGATGCCGAACGGCGACAGAATCGACTCCTCGTCCACCTTCGCCTCGATCCGGTCCTTCTACAAGAACGACCCGGCCTGGTCGAAGATCGAGGCCTATCTGAAGGGCGGGGCCGCTCCGACCTTCACATACCACCGGTTCTGGGCCCAGGCGGACATAGCCCTCGCCATGGGTTCGTACGCGGAGCTCCTCGAATAGTCCCCGCTAAGACTCCGCGTACCGCGCGCCGGGCGGACCCCCCTGCTGCTGGGGTCCGCCCGGTCGTCGTGCGCGGCTCCGGTGACGTGCGCGGCTGCGGTCGTCGTGGGCGGCTCACGCTTCGGCCGGTCGGCGGAACGCGCGCAGCGTGAAGACCGGGTCCGGGCGGGGCCGGTCCTGGTCGGGCAGGGCGGCCAGGCGGGCGGCGAACCGTTCAGCGAGCGGTTCGCCGGGCGGCAGGGTGACGAACCAGCCGCGCCGCAGGTCGGCGAGGGTACGGCGGGGGCTGCGGCCCTGGCCGCGGCCCGGGAAGCGGGCCCGGCCGGCCGGCAGCAGGCCGTGCCCTGCGGCGCACGCGGCCACCTCGTCCTCGGCGTCGCGGGCGGGGGCGGGCGGCCGCGCGGCGAGGACGGCGTCGATGTCGCTGCCAACGTTGTGGCCCGCCGCCTTGTCGACGGTGGTGACCCAGACGCCGCCGGGGCGCAGCACCCGGGCGCACTCGGCGACGACGGCCCGCACGTCCTCGGGGGCCGGCATCAGGTGCAGCAGCCATACGCTGGTGACCGCGTCGAAGCGGCCGTCCGGGAAGGGCAGCCGGCGGCTGTCGGCGCGGACCACGGCGCCGGGCAGCCGGGCGGCGGCCCGCAGCGTCATCGCGGACGCCCGGTCGACGCCGGTCACCCGCGCGCCGGCGCGGCCGGCGGCCAGCCGGCGGGTCACGATCCCGGTGCCGCAGCCGAGGTCGAGCAGCTCGCGCGCCGGCCCGGGCAGCAGGGCGAGGACCGCCTCGGCCGCGGCGGCGGCGCGCGGTTCGCCGCCGCGCAGGGCGTCGTAGCGCCCGGCCTCCTCGTCGTAGTCCAGCATGCGCCCCCCGTTCCGCGCGGCTCAGCGCGCGCCGTGGCCCGGCGCGAGGTCCTGGACCCGGCGGGCGAGCTCGACGTCCTTCTCGGTGACGGCGCCGCCCGCGCTGTGCGTGTGCACGCTGACGGAGACGGTGTCGTACCCCAGGGTGAGGTCGGAGTGGTGGTCCATCTCCTCCTGCACCTGGGCGATGTGCACCACCATCGCGGTCGCCGCGAAGTGCGAGCCCAGCCGGTAGGAGCGGGTGAGCCGGTCCCCGTCGAGCGACCAGCCGGGCAGCTCGGCGAGCCGGGCCTCGATCTCCTGGTGCGACAGCGGTGCGACGGGCATGGGAGCACTCCCTCGGCGATGGCGGCGGGCCCGCGGTGCGCGGCCGCGGCTGTGTGTTCAGCCTGCCACAGGAGTGCCGCCGCGGCCCTGCTCACCTGGGCGCGGAGAAAACGCGGCCGCGGACCGGACGGCGGTTCGACTACGGTCATGCGTATGACCACTGTCACCACCGCTGCCGCCGCGCTTCCCACCGCCCCCGCCGGCCAGGGCGTCGGCCCGCTGCTGCGGGCCTGGCGGGAGCGGCGACGGGTCAGTCAGCTGGAGCTGGCGCTGCGCGCCGACTCCTCGGCCCGGCACATCAGCTTCATCGAGACCGGCCGCTCCCGCCCCAGTGAGGAGATGGTGCTGCGGCTGGCCGAGCACCTGGACGTGCCGGTGCGCGAGCGCAACTCCCTGCTGCTGGCCGCCGGTTACGCCCCGCACTACCCGGAGACGCCGATGGACGCGCCGGCGCTGGGCGCGCTGCGGGAGGGCCTGGAGCGGCTGATCCTCGGCTACGAGCCGTATCCGGCGCTGGTGGTGGACGCCCGCTACGACGTGGTGACGGCGAACCGGGGCATCACCATGCTGCTGGAGGGCGTCCCGGAGGCGCTGCTGGAGCCGCCGCTGAACGCGATGCGGCTGACCCTGCATCCGGAGGGCCTCGCACCGCGCATCCGCAACCTGCGCGAGTGGCGCGGGCATCTGCTCGCGCAGATGGAGCGGCAGATCGCGCTGCACCGCTCGCCGGCCCTGCGGGCGCTGTACGAGGAGGTGGCGGCGTATCCGGTGCCGGAGTCCGGCTCCCAGCTCTCCGAGGAACCGGCCGAGCCCGTGCCCTACTTCGCGCTGCCGATGGTGATCGAGCACGACGGGCGGCTGCTGTCGTTCGTCTCCTCGATCTCCACCTTCAACACGCCGATGGACGTGACGGTGGCCGAGCTGGCGATCGAGACGTTCCTGCCGGCCGACCCGGCGACCGTCAAGTACCTGCGTGCCATGGCCCCTTGACGTGCTGTGACACACTGAGCCGCGTGCCCGGGCGGGTGCTTCGGGGGTGGGGGGAGGCGTGGCGTGAGCGAGCGGCGGCCGGCGCCGACGGTGGGCCAGGTGGTGCTCGGCAGGAGACTGCGGGAGCTGCGCGAGGCGGCGGGTCTGACCCGCGAGGAGGCCGCGCGGGTGCTGCGGGTGGCCCCGGCGACCGTGCGGCGCATGGAACTCGCCGAGGTCGCCCTCAAGATCCCTTACGTCCAGGTGCTGTTGACGACGTACGGGGTGAGCGAGGAGGAGTCCGCCGGGTTCGTGCGGCTGGCCGAGGAGGCCAACCAGCCCGGCTGGTGGCAGCGCTTCCACGACGTGCTGCCGGACTGGTTCAGCCTGTACGTGAGCCTGGAGGGCGCCGCCCGCCTGATCCGCTGCTACGAACCGCACTTCGTGCCGGGCCTGTTGCAGACCGAGGAGTACGCGCGGGCCGTGCTGGAGGCGGGCACGGTCGGGCAGGGCGGACGGGAGTCGATCGAGCGGCACGTGTCGCTGCGCATGGCCCGCCAGGAACTGCTGGAGCGGCCGGACCCGCCGCACCTGTGGGTGATCGTCGAGGAGACGGTGCTGCGCCGGCCGGTCAGCCCCCGCCCCGAGGTGATGCGCGGGCAGCTGGACAAGCTGCTGGAGCTGACCGAGCGGGACCGGGTGACGCTCCAGATCGCCGAGTTCGCGGACGGACCGCATCCGGGGACGTACGCGCCGTTCTCGCTGTTCCGGTTCGCCGAGCCGGAGTTGCCGGACCTCGTCTACACCGAGTACCTGACCGGCGCGCTCTACCTGGACTCGCGCAGTGAGGTCGCCATGCACCTGGAGGTGCTGGACCACATGACGACCCGTGCCGCGTCGGCCGAGCGCACCCGCCGGCTGCTGAGGGAGTGCCGCGAGGACTGCTGAGCCGCGCCCGCCGGCCGCCTCGGGCGGTCCCGCCCCTGGAGCCGCGCCTCGGCGCCGGGCTGCTCCGCCCCTGGTGTCGCGTCCTGGTGTCAGGCGGCTCCGCCCTTGGTGTCGCGGTCCTCGTCGACGATCTCGGCGTCCACCACGCCCTCGTCCTCCCGCTCCGGCCCCCGCTCGTCCGGCTGTTCGCCGCCGCCCTGCGGACTCTGCCGCGCCTGCGCGTACATCGCCTGGCCCATCCGCTGGCTGACGGTGGCGAGGCGGTCGGTGGCGGCGCGCAGGGCGGTGGTGTCGGCGTCCCGCTCCAGCAGGGTCTTCACCTCGGCGACGGCCGACTCCACCTCGCCCTTGGTGTCGGCGGGTACGCGGTCGCCGTTGTCGCGGAGGAACTTCTCGGTCTGGTAGGAGAGTTGTTCGGCCTGGTTGCGGGTCTCGGCGGCCTCGCGGCGGGCCCGGTCCTCCTCGGCGTACTGTTCGGCCTCGCGCATCATGCGGTCGATGTCGTCCTTGGGCAGGGCGGAGCCGCCGGTGACCGTCATCTTCTGCTCGCGGCCGGTGGCCAGGTCCTTGGCAAAGACGTGCATGATGCCGTTGGCGTCGATGTCGAAGGCGACCTCGATCTGCGGCACCCCGCGCGGGGCCGGCGGCAGGCCGGTGAGGTCGAAGACGCCGAGCTTCTTGTTGTAGGCGGCGATCTCGCGTTCGCCCTGGTAGACCTGGATGCCGACCGAAGGCTGGTTGTCGGCGGCGGTGGTGAAGATCTCCGAACGCCGGGTGGGGATCGTGGTGTTGCGCTCGATCAGCCTGGTCATGATGCCGCCCTTGGTCTCGATGCCCAGGGACAGCGGGGTGACGTCGAGCAGCAGGACGTCCTTGACGTCGCCGCGGATCACGCCGGCCTGGAGGGCGGCGCCCACGGCCACCACCTCGTCCGGGTTGACGCCCTTGTGCGGGTCCTTGCCGGTGAGGTCGCGCACCAGGTCGGTGACGGCGGGCATCCGGGTGGAGCCGCCGACCAGGATCACGTGGTCGATGGCGGACAGCTCGATCCGCGCGTCCTGGACCGCCTGGTGGAACGGCTTCTTGCAGCGGTCCAGCAGATCGGCGGTCAGCTCCTGGAACTGGGCGCGGGTGAGCTTCTCGTCCAGGTGCAGCGGGCCCTCGGCGGAGGCCGTGATGTAGGGCAGGTTGATGTTCGTCTCGGTGGACGAGGACAGTTCGATCTTGGCCTTCTCGGCGGCCTCGCGCAGCCGTTGCAGGGCCATCCTGTCGCTGCCGAGGTCGATGCCGTACTGCCCCTTGAACCGTTTGACCAGGTGCTCGACGATCCGCTGGTCCCAGTCGTCGCCGCCCAGCAGGGTGTCGCCGTTGGTGGCCTTGACCTCGATGACGCCGTCGCCGATCTCCAGCAGGGACACGTCGAAGGTGCCGCCGCCCAGGTCGAAGACGAGGACGGTCTGCTCCTCGCCCCGGTCCAGGCCGTAGGCGAGCGCGGCGGCGGTGGGCTCGTTGATGATCCGGAGCACCTTGAGGCCGGCGATCTCCCCCGCCTCCTTGGTGGCCTGGCGCTGGGCGTCGTCGAAGTAGGCCGGCACGGTGATCACGGCGTCGGTGACGTCCTCGCCGAGGTAGGCCTCGGTGTCCCGCTTCAGCTTCTGGAGCACCCGCGCGGACAGCTCCTGCGCCCGGTAGCGGGTGCCGTCGACCGAGCCCTGGTCGGGGAAGCGCCAGTGCGCGTCGCCCATGTGGCGCTTGACGGAGCGGGCGGTGCGGTCCACGTTCGTCACCGCCTGCCGTTTGGCGACCTCGCCGACCAGCACCTCGCCGTTCTTGGCGAACGCCACCACCGACGGCGTGGTCCGCGCGCCCTCGGCGTTGGCCACGACCGTGGGCTCGCCGCCCTCCAGGACGGCCACCACCGAGTTCGTCGTCCCGAGATCGATCCCGACCGCGCGTGCCATCGTCGTCCCCTTCCGCCGTGTCCGCCGTGTCCGCGGTGTCCGCGATATCCGCCGTGTCCTCCGGGTACCCCGGCGGGCGCGAACGACGATGCCGCGCACCCGCGGGGCGGGGGCGCGGCACCGGGGGGCGGGCCGGGGCGCGTCAGGCGAGCTTGGCGTCCAGGGTGATGGTCGTGCCGGCCAGGGCCTGGCTGACCGGGCAGTTCTTCTTGGCGTCCTCGGCGGCGGCGACGAAGGACTCGGCGTCGATGCCGGGGACGTCGCCGACGACGGTGAGGTGGATGCCGGTGATGCCGGTGCCCGGCTGGAAGGTCACGTCGGCCTTGGTCTCGATCCTGCGGGGCGCGGTGCCGGCGCCGGTCAGGCCGTGCGAGAGCGCCATGGAGAAGCAGCTGGAGTGGGCGGCGGCGATCAGTTCCTCGGGGCTGGTCTTCCCGTTCGCCTGCTCGGCGCGCGACGGCCACGACACCGGCTGCGAGCCGATGCCGGAGGAGTCGAAGCTGACCTCGCCGCTGCCTTCGAGCAGGTTGCCTTCCCAGACGGTGTGAGCGGTGCGCGTTGTTGCCACGGTGTGATCCGTACCTTTCGCTGAGTGCCCGTTTCCGGGGGGTGCGTCGCCACCATCCGATCACATCCGCGGTGCGCGGACCCGGTGAACGGGGCGGGAGACGTGGATGTTTCGGGGCGGTGCGGGGCGCGGCAGCGGGGACGGGCCGGGGGCGGGGTCAGGCGGCCCGTTCCTCGGTGGCCGGTTCCGCTGCGGCCGGCGCGGGTGCGGCGGGTTCCGGTGCGGACGGCTGCGGTACGGACGGCTCCGGCGCGGCCGGGGCCGGGACGCGGGGGCCGGCGGGGCCGGTGGTCGCCTCGGTCAGCCAGCGGCGCAGGACGCCGTGCACCTCCTCGGCGCCGACGAGTTCCGTGTCCTCGGGCACGGGCGGGGAGCACCGCAGCGGGGACAGCAGGAAGGGGCGGGACTGGGCGCCGCCGAGTCCGCCGTGGGAGCCGATCTGCTCCTCGAAGGCCAGCACCTCGCCGTCGGCCGGGTCGTGGCTGGAGTTGACCATGATGTCGGCGGTGTGCGGGAAGGAGTGGGTGCGGCGGACGGCGTCGGCGGCGCCGGGTCCGAAGACGGCGAGCGGACCGGGGTCGGCGTCGAGGTCGGCCAGCGGGACGCGCGCGCCGCGGGCGCCGAGCACCACGCCGCCGTGCTCCTCGCTGCGCACCAGCAGGAAGCCCACGCCGGGGTGGTTGGCGAGGGTGGACAGCAGCGCGGGGTGCCGGGCGGCGATCTCCTCCTCGCTCATCCGGTGCGGCACGTCCGGGAAGGAGACCAGGCCCAGGTTGCCGGAGGCCAGCACGACCGGCTCCGGGCGGCGGCCGGGACGGTGGTGCTCGCCGCCCTCCTCCACCGGGCGGCGCAGCGCGGCCCGGACGGCGGCCCGCGCCTCGGCGCCGCTGCGGGTGCGCTCCGCGCGGCGCGGCACGGGCAGTCCGCAGCCGGCCCGGACCAGGTCGCCCAGGGTGAGGCCGTAGCGGGCGTGGAACGTCTCGCCGGGGCTCTGGCCGTGGTCGGACAGGACGACGATCCGGTACGGGCGCGGGGCGTGCTCGGCGACGTTCTCGATCAGCGCGAGGGAGCGGTCCAGGCGGCGCAGCACCTTGGCGGCGTCCCGGCTGCGCGGCCCGGAGTGGTGGGCGACCTCGTCGTAGGCGACCAGGTCGGCGTAGACGGCGCTGCGGCCGGCCAGCAGGTCGCCCATCACGGCGGCCACGACGACGTCCCGCTCGACGACGGTCGCGAAGGCGCGGATCAGCGGGTAGAGGCCGCCGCGCGAGACGCGGGGGCGCTGCTTGCGGAGCCGGGCGCGCACCGACTGGCCGATCTCGCGGCCGGCCTCGGCGACGAAGGACAGGGCGGTGCGCACGGCGTTGGCGGGGTCGCAGAAGTAGGCGAAGTAGCCGGCGCGGGAGCGGGTGCCGGGGCCGCGGCGCGCCGAGACGGTGAGGACCAGGGCGGATTCGCCGGCGCCGCCGCTGAACAGGTTGCCGCGGCTGGCGCCGTCGTCCGCGAGCAGGCCGGCGTGGCCGGTGCGGGCGACGGCGCGGCGCTGGAGTTCCACGGCGCTGCTCGGGCGGTTGCAGACCATCACCTCGCCGGTGTCCTTCTCGTACCAGCGGAAGGCGGGGACGTCGTGGTTGGTGCCGTGCAGGATGGCGAGCTGGCTGGCGCCGGTCTGGCTGGACCAGTCGGTGCGCCAGGGGTCAAGGCGGTGGGTGGGCGGGACGGCTGCCGGGTCCGGGCCGGCGCCGAGCCAGCGGGCCACGGTCGGCATCAGGCCCTGGTCCACGGCGTCGCGCAGCACGTCGTGGCCGACGCCGTCGAGCTGGATGACGGCGGTGCCGGGCGTGGTGGAGCACGCTGTCGGCAGGCCGCGGCGCAGCGCCAGGCGGTGCAGGCGGCTGCGGTAGGCGTCGTCGTCGCGGACGGCGAGGGCGGCGCCGGTGGCGGAGGCGACGGCGGACATCACGGCGGCCACGATGACGGCGGTCTCGGGGGCCGCCTCGGGCCGGCCGGAGGGGTTGACGCGCAGGGCGAGCAGGAGCAGCGAGCCGTTGAGGAAGAAGACCAGCAGGCCGAGCACGAGCGCGGGCACGAGCAGCAGCAGGCGTACGAGCAGCGGCCAGACGACGGCCGAGAGGACGCCGAAGGCGCCGGCGCCGAGGGCGGCGGTGACGGCGATGGTGGTCGCGCTGTCGCCGTCGGGCGACTGGAGCTGGAAGTCCGGCAGGATGCCGGCGAGCACGAGCATGGTGACCGTGGAGACGGCCCACACGGACACGCTCCGCCCGATCTGACTGGCGACCCGCCGCCACCGCCCGCTCCCCACGACACCCCTCACCTCCCGGCCTCGGCCCTCCGCACGGGCCCGCTCCAGCTTGTCACACGGCCGGCGGCGGACGGCGGGGCCCGGCGGCCCGCCGGGGGCGACCCCCATGGCCTCGGGACGGCCGGACACCGTCGTGGCCCTGGGTCTCGGGTGCGGCCGGCCGCCGTCGTAGCCCGCGGTCTCGGGTGCGGTCAGCCGCCGTCGTAGCCCGCGGTCGGCATGGAGAGGCGGCGGTGGACGCGGGCCTTCATCTGGGCGTCGTAGGACGGCTCGGCCTGGCCGACCGTCTCCACCCGCACCCCGCGGCGCGCGCACTCGGCGGTGAACTCCTCCACGGAGGACAGCGCCCGCTCCAGCACGCGCCGGCTGGGTGCGACGAACAGGTCGACGCCGGGCCGTACGCCGTCCCACAGCGCGGTGTGGTCGGTGCGCAGTCCCCGTACGAGCAGTTCGCGCGCGACCACGTAGCCGTGTTCGGCGGCCCACCGGGCGCACATGGCGTGCTGGCCCCGGGAGTCCACGAGAAAGGGCTCGTCGTTCAGCTCCTCCAGGGGCGTCAGGCTGGCGATCGCCGTGACGCGGACCGGTGTCGCGGCGGCTTGGCCGCGGGGATCGGGCACTTCTCCCATGGCGTCCCCCTCACCTCCGGGTTTTCGCCGCCGACCCTACCCCTGCGCGTAGGGTCGGGGGGAGTCGCGCGAAGGAGGCAAAGAAGGTGCCGGTGGAGATCACCTGGTGGGGTCACGCGACCTGCACGGTCGAGGATTCGAACGTGCGCGTGCTGACCGATCCCCTGTTCGCCCGTCGGCTCGCGCACCTGCGCCGCCGCCAGGGTGCGCTGCCGCCGCCGGACGCCTGGCAGGCGGACGTGGCGCTCGTCTCGCATCTGCACGCCGACCATCTGCACCTGCCCTCGCTGGCCCGGCTCACGCCGGGCACGCGCCTGCTGGTGCCCCGGGGCGCACCACGGGCGGTACCGGGGCTGCGCCGGCTCGGACGGCCGGGCCGGCTGCGGATCACCGAGGTGGCGCCCGGCGACCGGGTCGAGGTCGGCGGGGTGAGCGTCCGGGCGGTGTCCGCCGCGCACGACGGGCGGCGCCTGCCGCTGGGCCCGCACCGCTCCCCCGCGCTCGGCTACGTCGTCGAGGGCCGGGCGCGGACGTACTTCGCCGGGGACACCGGCCTGTTCGAGACGATGGCCGAGGAGGTCGGACCGGTGGACGCGGCGCTGCTGCCGGTGGGCGGCTGGGGGCCGTCCCTGGGCGAGGGGCACCTGAACGCGGAGCGCGCGGCCGAGGCGCTGGCCCGGCTCGCGCCGCGCACCGCCGTGCCGGTGCACTACGGCACGTACTGGCCGATCGGGATGGACAGTGTGCGCCCCCACGAGTTCCACACGCCGGGCGACGAGTTCGTGCGCCATGCCGCGCTGCGCGCGCCGGGCGTGTCGGTGCACCGGCTGGCGCACGGCGCGAGCGTGCGCCTGGAGGTCGTACGGTGACGCCGCTGGCCGCCGCCGTGACGTCGGTGGTGCCGACGGAGACCACCCAGCAGGCGTTCGGGTACCCGTCGTTGTTCCTGCTGGTGCTGATCGGGGCGCTGGTGCCGGTGGTGCCCACGGGCGCGCTGGTCTCCTCGGCCGCGGTGGTCGCCGTGCACCGTACGGCGCCGCTCTCGCTGGCGCTGGTGTTCGTGACGGCGTCGCTGGCCGCGTTCTGCGGGGACGCGGCGCTGTACTGGCTGGGGCGGCGCGGGCTGAAGTCGAAGAACGGCTCGCGCTGGCTGGAGGCGATCCGCACCCGGGCGCCGGAGGACCGGCTGGAGCAGGCGCAGCGCAAACTCACCGACCACGGGGTGGCGGTGCTGGTGCTGTCCCGGCTGGTGCCGGCCGGGCGCATACCGATCATGCTGGCCTGTCTGCTCGCGAAGTGGCCGCTGCGCCGGTTCTCCCGCGGCAACCTGCCGGCCTGTCTGGCCTGGACGGTGACGTACCAGGTGATCGGCATCCTCGGCGGTTCGCTGTTCCCGGAGCCCTGGGAGGGCGTGGTCGCGGCGATCGTCCTCACGGTGCTGATCGGGGCGGCGCCGAGCGCCTGGCGGCGGGTCCGGCAGTGGACGCCGGCGCGGTCGGGCCCGAACTGAGCGGGGCGGGGGGTGCCTCTATGTCTTCCGTCAAGGCGCCCAGGTTCTGTTTGGGATGGTTTGGGGTGTGGAGGT
>NZ_BAABKC010000146.1:0-6423 GCF_039543625.1 Streptomyces similanensis
CGCCCGGCCCAGCCCGCCGCCCCGGCGCAGCCCGCCGCCCCGGCGCCGGCTCCGGCCCAGGCCGCTCCGGCCGCTCCCGCCGCTCCGGCCGCCGCCCAGGCGACCGACGAGGGCGCGTACGTCACCCCGCTGGTGCGCAAGCTCGCCGCCGAGAACAGCGTCGACCTGTCCTCCGTCAAGGGCACCGGCGTCGGCGGCCGCATCCGCAAGCAGGACGTGCTGACCGCCGCGGAGGCCGCCAAGGCCGCCGCGCCGGCTCCGGCCGCTGCCGCCGCCGCGCCCGCCGCGAAGAAGGCCCCCGCCCTGGAGACCTCCCCGCTGCGCGGCCAGACCGTCAAGATGCCGCGCATCCGCAAGGTCATCGGCGACAACATGGTCAAGGCGCTGCACGAGCAGGCGCAGCTGTCCTCGGTGGTCGAGGTCGACGTGACCCGGCTGATGCGGCTGCGCGCCGCGGCGAAGGACTCCTTCGCGGCGCGCGAGGGCGTCAAGCTCTCCCCGATGCCGTTCTTCGTCAAGGCCGCCGCGCAGGCGCTGAAGGCCCACCCGGTCATCAACGCCAAGATCAACGAGGCCGAGGGGACCATCACCTACTTCGACAGCGAGAACGTCGGCATCGCGGTGGACTCCGAGAAGGGCCTGATGACCCCGGTCATCAAGCACGCCGGCGACCTCAACATCGCGGGCATCGCCAAGGCCACGGCGGAGCTGGCCGGCAAGGTCCGCGCCAACAAGATCACTCCGGACGAGCTGTCCGGCGCGACCTTCACCATCTCCAACACCGGCTCGCGCGGCGCGCTGTTCGACACGATCATCGTGCCGCCGGGTCAGGTCGCGATCCTCGGCATCGGCGCCACCGTCAAGCGCCCCGCCGTGATCGAGACCGAGGAGGGCACGGTCATCGGCGTCCGCGACATGACGTACCTGACCCTCTCCTACGACCACCGCCTGGTGGACGGCGCCGACGCGGCCCGTTACCTGACGGCGGTCAAGGCGATCCTGGAGGCGGGCGAGTTCGAGGTCGAACTCGGCCTCTGAGCCCCCTGTCGTCCCCGCACCACGGCGCCCCGCCCGGACTCCTCCGGGCGGGGCGCCGCCGTTGCGCCGGACCCGCGGGGGCGGCCGCCGCCGCCCAGGGCGCGGGAAACCGCGCGACCAGCCACAAACGGCGCGCAGCCGGCGCACAGCGGACGGAACCGCGCCATAACGCGCCGCCCGCCGCCCCCGCCGTGTAAGTCTCGTCTCACCTGCGCAAAAGCATCCCCAGGCCCGCTACCCCGACCCCGCGCCCGCCGTATTGTCTAAACGTCAGCCCCCGGGAGGAGCACCCATGACCGCGCCCGTCGTCCACTCGCTGCGCGAACAGATCCGCGAGCACATCGTGGAGGGGATCGTCAGCGGTCGCTGGAAGCCGGGCGAGCGCATCGTGGAGCGGCGGATCGCCACCGAGCTGGAGGTCAGCCAGACCCCGGTGCGGGAGGCGCTGCGCGAGCTGGAGTCGCTGCGGCTGATCGAGTCCGCGCCGAACAAGGGCGTACGGGTCCGCAACCTCACCGCCGCCGACCTGGAGGAGAGCTACCCGGTCCGGGCCGGTCTGGAGGCGATCGCGGCGGAGCTGGCGGCCGACCGGCTGGCCGGGGACTGCTCGGCCCTGGAGCCGCACGTGAGCGCGCTCTACGAGGCCGACCGGCGGGCCGACGGCACCGGGCAGGTGCGGCACACGGTGGGCTTCCACCGGGAGCTGGTGCGGGCGGCCGGCAACTCGGTGCTGCTGCACACCTGGGAGGGGCTGGGCATCGAGGTCTTCACCGCGCTGTCGATCCGCTGGCTGGGGACGGTGCAGCAGTCGTACGCGGAGGAGCACGAGGAGCTGGTCGCCGCGTTCCGCCGCCGCGACCCGCGCATCCCGGAGCTGGTCAAGTCCCACGTCCTGGGCTGCGCCCCGCGCCCCTGAGGCGACTCCTCGCGCCCCGGAAAGGGGCGCGGGGAACTGCGCGATCGACCACAACGCACCCGCACCCGCCCGGTGACGCCCCGACCCGAGCTACGGGGCGCACCCGAGCCGACCCCCGCTCACCTGCGAAAACACCCTCCATTCAAGGTCACCCGGTGCCACCGCCGGAGGCACCCCGTGCCGACTTTCTCGGAATCGAGAGGTTTTGCCCCTCAACCCTTTGATCGATCATCGATCACAGAGTTAGAGTCGCCGACGGGCTCTCACCGGAGTCCCGCGCCCTGTCCTGCCAAAGACCAAGGGCACCCCCGAACCCTTACGCAGATGAGGGAACCCCCTTCGACTGAGGAAGGCGGCGACATGACCGACCCCAACGCCATCCAGCCGAGCGAGCTCGACCAGCTCCCGGACCGCGACCCCGAGGAGACCGCCGAATGGCAGGCCTCCCTGGACGCCGTTGCCAAGGCGGCCGGGCCGCACCGTGCCGCGTACCTGATGCGCCGCACACTGGAGCGCGCGGAGGGCACCGGCGTCGCGCTGCCCAAGCTGCTGGAGACGGACTACGTCAACTCCATCCCGACCGGCGCCGAGCCCGCCGTTCCCGGTGACGAGGCCCTGGAGGCCCGGATCACCGCGTGGAACCGCTGGAACGCGGCCGCGATGGTCACCCGCGGCAGCAAGTACGGCGTCGGCGGCCACATCGCCACCTTCGCCTCCGCCGCCTGGCTGTACGAGACCGGCTTCAACCACTTCTTCCACGGCAAGGAGCGCGACGGCTCCGGCGACCAGCTCTACATCCAGGGCCACGCCTCCCCCGGCATCTACGCCCGCGCCTTCCTGGACGGCCGGCTCACCGAGCGGCACCTCGACCGCTTCCGCCAGGAGTCCGGCGGCGACGGCCTGCCGTCCTACCCGCACCCGCGGCGGCTGCCCTGGCTGTGGGAGTTCCCGACCGTCTCCATGGGCCTCGGCCCGCTGTCGGCGATCTACCAGGCCCGGTTCAACCGGTACCTGACCAACCGCGGCATCAAGGACGTCTCCGCCTCGCACGTGTGGGCGTTCCTCGGCGACGGCGAGATGGACGAGCCGGAGTCCACGGCCGCCCTCGCGCTCGCCTCCCGCGAGCAGCTGGACAACCTCACCTTCGTCATCAACTGCAACCTCCAGCGCCTGGACGGCCCGGTCCGCGCCAACTTCAAGATCGTGCAGGAGCTGGAGGCCCAGTTCCGCGGCGCCGGCTGGAACGTGGTCAAGACGCTGTGGGGCTCGGCCTGGGACGAGCTGTTCCAGCTCGACACCACGGGCGCGCTGGTACGCCGGCTGCGCGAGGTGCCCGACGCGCAGGTGCAGACGTACCAGACGCGCGACGCCGCCTACATCCGCCAGGACTTCTTCGGCGCCGACCCGGCGCTCGCCGAGATGGCGAAGCTGCTGAGCGACGACAAGATCATCGAGTGCTTCCACCTCTCGCGCGGCGGCCACGAGTCCCGCAAGGTCTTCGCCGCCTACAAGGCCGCGCTGGAGCACAAGGGCGCACCGACGGTGATCCTGGCCCAGACGGTCAAGGGCCACACCCTCGGTGAGGGCTTCGCCTCCAAGAACGCCAACCACCAGATGAAGAAGCTGACGGTGGACGAGTTCAAGGCGATGCGCGACCTGCTGGAGCTGCCGATCGCCGACAGCGCGTTCGCCGACGGCCAGGTCCCCTACGGCCACCCCGGCGCCGACTCCCCCGAGGTGCGCTACCTCCAGGAGCGCCGCGCGGCCCTCGGCGGCCCGGCCCCGGCCCGCCGCGTGCACCCGGTGGCCCCGCTGCCCGCCCCCGCCGACAAGGCGTTCGCCGCCTTCGACAAGGGCTCCGGCACGCAGAACGTCGCCACCACCATGGCCTTCGTCCGCCTGGTCAAGGACCTGGTCCGCGACAAGGAGACCGGCAAGCGCTGGGTGCCGATCGTCCCCGACGAGGCGCGCACCTTCGGCATGGAGTCGCTCTTCCCGTCGCTGGGCATCTACTCGCCCAAGGGCCAGACGTACGAGCCGGTCGACCGCGACCAGCTGATGTACTACAAGGAGGCGAAGAACGGGCAGATCCTCAACGAGGGGATCACCGAGGCCGGTTCGATGGCCGACTTCATCGCCGCGTCGTCCGCGTACGCGACGCACGGCGAGGCGATGATCCCGTTCTACATCTTCTACTCGATGTTCGGCTGGCAGCGCACCGCCGACCAGATGTGGCAGCTCGGCGACCAGCTCGGCCGCGGCTTCCTCGTCGGCGCGACGGCCGGCCGCACCACCCTGACGGGCGAGGGCCTCCAGCACGCCGACGGCCACTCCCCGGTCATCGCCGCGACCAACCCGGCCGCGCTGAGCTACGACCCGGCGTTCGCGTACGAGATCGGGGCCATCGTCAAGGAGGGCCTGCGCCGGATGTACGGCGAGGCGGCCGAGGGCGAGGACCAGAACGTCTTCTACTACCTCACCGTCTACAACGAGCCGCTGCCGCAGCCGGCCAAGCCGTCGGCCGCCGGTGTGGACGAGGGCATCGTCAAGGGCCTGTACCGCTTCAACACGGCGGAGTCGGCCGGCCTGACCGTCCCGGCGAACGCCCCGCGCATCCAGCTGCTGGGCTCCGGCACGGCGATCCACTGGGCTCTTCAGGCGCAGCGCATGCTCGCCGAGGAGTGGGGCGTGGCCGCCGACGTGTGGTCCGCGACCTCCTGGACCGAGCTGCGCCGGGACGCGCTGGAGGCCGACGCGGCGCTGCTGCGCGGCGAGGAGCGGGTGCCGTTCGTGCGCCGGGCGCTCCAGGGCGCCGAGGGTCCGGTGCTGGCCGTCTCCGACTACATGCGCCAGGTCCCGGACCAGATCGCGCAGTGGGTCGAGCAGGACTGGTCCTCGCTGGGCGCCGACGGCTTCGGTCTGTCGGACACCCGGGACGCCGCCCGCCGCCACTTCGGCGTCGACGCGCCGTCGATCGTCGCCGCCGCCCTGGCCCAGCTCGCCCGGCGCGGCGAGGTGAAGGCCGCGGCGGTCAAGGAGGCCCGGGAGAAGTACGGCCTGTGATCAGGTCTGCTGAATGACGGGAAGTGACGGGGAAGGCGTGCGGCGCGACGCCGTGCCCCTTCCCCGTTCTCCCCGTTCTCTTTGTTCTCCCCGTTTCCGGCTCGTACGGGGGCGTGCGGGGCCCCTGGGGGTGGTCGGGGCGCGTATAACGATCCGCCGCACTCCACGTGCGCCCCTTGGCCCCAGGGCCGATGCTGGAACGCGTGATGGACGAGACGGAGTTCTGGGACCTGATCGACGCCTCGCGCGAGGCCGCCGAGGGCGATCCGGAGGAGCAGGCCGATCTGCTGGTGGAGCGGTTGCTCGACTGCGACCCCGAGCTGGTCCTCGACTTCGCACGCCACTTCGAGGCCCGCTACAACCGGGCCTACCGCTGGGACCTGTGGGGCGCCGCCTGGGTGCTGCTGGACGGGGCGAGCGACGACGCGTTCGACTTCTTCCGGTGCTGGCTGATCGGCCAGGGCCGGGAGGTGTACGAAGGGGCGCTGCACGACCCGGACGCGCTCGCCGACCTGCTGGACGACTTCGACGAGGAGATCGACGGCGACGGCGAGGAGCTGGGCTACGCGGCCGACGAGGCCTACGAGCAGCTCACCGGTGCCGTCGCCCCCGACCTCGGCATCCCGCCCGCGCCGGCCGAGCCGGAGGGCACGCCGGTGGAGTTCGAGGACGATGGGGCACTGGCCCAGCGCTACCCGCGCCTGTGGGACCGGTTCCGCGAGTAGGCCGCGCCCGGAGTCCCGGGCGGGTCAGGACCTGCCCTGGAGGCGGGCCGCCGCGTCCCGGATGGCCGGCAGGCGGACGGTGAGGGCCGCGCCCGGGCAGTTGGTCGGGAAGCCGTCGGTGTGCCCGGCGACGGCCGGGAGCAGGGCCGTGGTGCCCGGCTGGTAGCGGCTGTGCCGGTTGCTGGAGACCAGCGCCACCCCGGCGCGCGGATCGACGCCGGCCAGCCCCAGCTTCCAGGCGGCCAGCGCGGCGATCGCGTCCGTCATGGCCTGCGGCACGGGCGTCCCGGCGGTGAAGGTGCCGATCGCCGCGATGCCCGCGGTGCGGTGGTTGAAGCCCTGGGTGTGGGCGCCGGTGACGGCGCGCTCGACGCCGCCGGCCCGGCCCTCGTAGATGGTGCCGCAGCGGTCGACGAGGAAGTTGTAGCCGATGTCGTCCCACTGGCGTACGCCCGTCTGGCCCGCGTACAGATGGCGGATGATGCTCGGCGCCTCGGCGCAGGCGTAGGCGTTGGGCGAGTCGGTGTGGTGGACGAAGACGGCGACCACCCTGTCGTCGTAGCGCGGCGGCGGCTGCGCGTGCCGGGCGGTGGCGTCCAGCCAGGCCGACCGGGGCAGGATGCGCGGCCGGGGCGCGCCGTGCCCGGCGGCGCGGGGCGCGACCGCGCCCGCGGGCACCGG
>NZ_BAABKC010000147.1:0-106342 GCF_039543625.1 Streptomyces similanensis
CCCGCGCCGCCCGCCGGCGCGGCGCCCCCGCGATCGCGGCGCGCCTGGGCCGGCTGGCCGCCGAACACACGCCCGCGGGGCAGCCGCACGCCGACGTCGACCGCCGGCTCACCGCCGCCGAGGACGGCCTGGCCGCCGGCGACCTGGACTTCGCCAGGCAACTGGCCCACGAGGCGCTGGCCGGCGCCGACCGGCCCGCCGACCGGGTCAGGGCGTGGAACGTCGTCATCGACTCCTGCGGCCAGGCCATGGCCGAGATCGCCGACGTCTTCCCCGAGGCCGTGCGCGACGCGCGCGGCGACCCCGCGCTGCTGGCCCCGCTGCACTACCGGATGAGCTGGCGCGAGTGGATGGTGGGCGGCTCCGCGGCCCGCGCCCACGGCCACGCCGTCCGCGCCGCCCAACTCGCCGCGCGCACCGGCGACCGGCACACCGAACTCATGGCGCTGACCCAGCAGGCCGCCCTGGAACTCTTCCTGGGCCACCCGAAGGCGGAGGCGACCCTGGCCGCCGCCCTCGCGGCCCCGCACGACGCGCACGCCATGACCCACCACAACGGCCCGCTCTACCTCAAGCACCGCTTCCACCTGGTACGCGACGAACTCGACGAGGCCCACGCCGAACTGCGCGGCCTCGTCTACACGTTGCGCCAGCGCGGCTCGGCGGACAGCCTCAGCCAGTGCCTCGTCGGCCTCGCCCAGGTCGAGATCTGGCGCGGCCGCTGCCGCCCGGCCCTGACCGTCGCCCGGCAGAGCCTGCGCATCACCGAGGAGGCGGGACTGAGCCCGGGACCCGCCTGGTACACCCTCGCGCTGGCCGAGACGGCGGCCGGCGACCTGCCCCGGGCCCTTGCCGCCGCCGAGACGGCCGGACGGCACAGCGAGGACGACGACGACCGCCTCTTCCTGCCCAGGGCCCTGCACGCCGAGGGCAGAATCAGACTCTTCGCCGGCCAACCCGCCCACGCCGTCGAACTCCTGCGCCGCACAGCCGACTTGGAGTCGGCCCAGGGCCAGCGCGACCCGGCGACCCGCCGCTGGCACGCCGACCTGGCCGAAGCCCTGGCCGCCGCCGGCGCACCCGAGGAGGCCGAGGCGGTCGTCACCCGAGCCCGCCACCAGGCCGAACGCCTGGTCCGCCAGGGCGTCCTGGCCACCCTCGACAGAGCCACGGCGACCGTGACCGCGGCCCGGGGCGACCTGCCGCGAGCGGCGCGGGAACTGTCGGCGGCAGCGTCCCGCCTGCACCGCACCGGCTACCCCTTGGAGGAGGCCCGCACCAGACTCCTCCTGGCCCGCGTCCACCGCCGCGCCGGAGACGAGCCGTCCGCCCGCCGCGCCTTCACCGACGCCCTCCACCTCTACACCAAGTCCGGTGCCCACCCCTGGGCCACCACCACCCGCACCGAACGCGACCAGGTCCCCGACACCCCCGCCCCGCCCCCGCCCACCCCCGGCGCCTGGACCGAACACCTCACCCCCACCGAACGCGACGTCGTGGCCCGAGCCGCCCAGGGCGCCACCAACCGGGAAATAGCCACGTCCCTGGTCCTCAGCGTCAAAACAGTAGAAGCAGCCCTGACCCGCGCCTACCGAAAACTGGGCACCAAATCCCGAGTGCAGCTCACCAGACTGATCCTGACGAGCCCCACGACGTAGCGCGCCGAGCCGGCCACCGTCTTCGATCCGCCGCTGGACAAGTACCGAACGACCCCTTCCGCCTCGCTCCATGGGCACTACAGTTACTTGTGTGCGACGCGTCACTCTGCGTCGTGCTGTGAGGCGGCCGGGCGGGAAGTTCCTCGTGTCCGGTCTGCGTAGGGTGGGGGCATTGTGCATGAAATGATCAAGGGCTCGAACGTCTCTCTGGGAGCCCTGAGCGAGGACACCGGTTCGGTGCTGGTCAGTCTGGGCTGGGGGAGCCCGACCGGCGAGGGCGACGCGGACGTGTCCGTCCTGCTGCTGGACCAGAACGGCAAGGTGCGCAGCGACACCGACTTCTACTTCTACAACAACCCGGTCGCTGCCGACGGAAGCGTGCAGTTGCTGGGCAAGACACCGACGGCGCACGGTGACGAGGACCGGATCAGCTTCGACCTGACCGCCGTTCCGTCCGACGTGGAGCGCATCGTCGTGGCCGCCAGCCGGTACGGCGAGGCCCGCTTCGGCGAACTCGAGGACGTACGGCTGACGCTGGCGGACGGTGCCGGTGAGGACCTTCTCCACTTCGCCATCGACGACGCCGACTCGGTGAGTGCGATCATCTTCGGCGAGCTGTACCGGCGCGCGGAGGCATGGAAGTTCCGCGCCGTCGGCCAGGGCTACGCCACCGGCCTCGCCGGTCTGGCGACGGACTTCGGGGTCGACATCGAGGACGACGCGGCAGCGGTGGAGGCGCAGGCGCGGGAGAGCGCCGCGGCCGACGACCGCGCGGACCGGCCGGCGCCGGACCCGGCCCCGACCCCCGCCCCGGCCGAGGAGACCGACGGGCGACCGAGCGCACCGCCGACGCCGGAGACGGCCGTACCGGCGCCCCGCCGGTCCGAGGACGAAGCGGGCCGGAAGAAGCCGGCGGCGCGCCCGCGCACGGCGAAGAAGAAGGTCACCCTGCCCAAGGTGGTCAAGAAGCCCCTGGCGGAGAACGACTCCTGGCGCCCTGCCCGGCTCTTCCCGGTCTCCTCGCTCAAGAGCGACCGCGACCGGGAGACTCGGGCCACGTCGGTCCTGCTGTCGGTGATGGCGCAGGTGCCGGAGTTCGGCAGGCGGCTCACCGCCGCGTTCGGGGCGCCGGCCGGCCGGATGGAGACGTTCACCGAGGTCACGCTGCCGCACGGCGACACCCCGCGCCGCCCTGACGGGGTGATCCGCGTCGAACGCGCCGGAAAGCTGTGGACGGCGCTGGTCGAGACGAAGACCAACGGCAACGCCCTCAAGTCCGACCAGGTCCAGGCGTACATGGACATCGCCGCCCGCCGCGGCTACGAGGCCGTCATCACCGTCTCGAACGATGTCGCGCTGGAGGGCAGTCCCCTGGTCGACGTGAAGGTCGACCGGCGGCGCAAGCACAAGGTGGGGCTCTGGCACCTGTCCTGGGCGGAGGTCGCGCACCAGGCGCAGCTGCTGATCCGGCACGAGGGCGTCGGCAACGCGGCACACGCCTGGCTGCTCCAGGAACTGCTCCACTACCTCCAGCACGACAACTCCGGCTGCCACGGCTTCCAGAACATGGGCCCGGCCTGGGTCCCGGTGCGCAACGGCATCGACGACGAGACCCTGTGCCAGGGAGACCTGCGCGCCCTGGAAGTGGTGGAGAGCTGGGAACGGCTCGTCCGCCAGGTGTGCCTGGGCCTGGGCGGTGAACTGGGCCAGAAGGTGCTGCCGGTCCAGCGCACCAAGCGGGGGACGGACCCGGGCGCCCGCCGCAGCGGCCTCGCGGACCGGCTCTGTGCTGACGGAAAGCTCCAGGCGGAGCTGCGCATCGAGGGAACGCCCGGCGTCCTGACGGTCACCGCCGACCTGCGCACCGGAAAGCTGCGCACCTCCATCGAGATCCCGGCGCCCGGGCAGGGCTACCCGCTGTCCTGGGCGAAGCGGCTCGTCCGCCACCTGTCCGACGCACCGGCGGACCTCCACGTCGAAACCCTGGTGGAGGGGGAGACCGGCGGCCCCCGAGGCACCCTGGAACGCCTCCGCCCCGAACCGGCGGACCTCCTCCCGAAGGACGGCACCACCCGCGTCACCGGCTTCCGCCTCTCCCTCCTCAAGAGCATGGGAAGCACCCGGGGCAACGCGGAAACGGGCTTCATCCGCAGCGTCGACGACGCGGTCCACCGCTTCTACACGACGGTGGTCATCCACCTGGACCGCACGACACCCCGCCAGGGCCCGTCGAGGGAGAACACGACGACATCCGCCTGAACCGCGGCCGCTGCCCCGCCCACAAGGCGAGATCGCCGGTGGGCGGGGCCTCCCAGACAGTGCAGGCACTACACGCCGCATAGATTGTCGTACCGTCCGACTAATCTTCGGCGTATGGGGCTTGGCGACATCAGGTACGAGGACGTGATCGCGGCGACCGAAGAGTTCCGCCGTCTGGGCCGGGACGACTTCCTCCTGAAATACCGCTTCCGCCGGGCGACGTCGTACGAACTCGTCCTGGAGGGCCTTCGCTACGACTCGAAGGCCATCGTCGGCGTCGCCCACGGGCACGCCACCGGCGACGTTCTGGGCCCGCGCGATTTCAGCGGTGGCGCGGCCACGGTGGCGCGATGCCTGCGCGAACTCGGCTTCGTGGTGGAGACCGGAGGAATCCCGCTGAACCGTGCGGTCCTGCTGGAGCGCCTGAGGAAACTCAAGGCATCCCGCGGCCCCGGCAATCCGTCCCCCAGCCGTCACCAGCCGTTGAGCCTCCTGTGGGCGATGAGCCGCGCAGCCGACGGGCCGCCCCGCATGACGCCGTGGCCGCGATGGCGGGACGAAGTCGGCCCGCTCCTGGCCGAGTTCGGCCTCCCCAACGCGAAGGCCACACCGGAGTACCCCTTCTGGCATCTCCGGGGCAGCGGACTGTGGGAAGTCCAGGGCATACCGCCGACGTTGGCCGCAGACATGCCGAAGGTGAGCATCCTCGCCGCGCACGACGCGCAGGCCGGCTTCACGGAAGAGGCCGCTGTCCTCCTCCAGGACCCGGTGACCCGCCTCGACGCCATCGCCACGATCTGCGAGACGTACCTCCGCGGCGTCGACCGCCAGGCCCTCTTCAACCGAATGGGTCTGGCCGGATACACCACGGCGGGCAGCCTGCTGAACCCGCCGGAGGCGGAAACCAGCGGCGCCGGCGTGGACGAGTACGGGCGGCCGACCGGCCCAGCCCCGCGTCGCGACGCGACCCGCTCCGTCATCGTCCGCGACGGAGCGCTGGCCAGGAGGGTCAAGGAACTCGAGGGCGACCAGTGCCAGATCTGCGGCACGCTGCTCCGCTACCTGGACCGCCCGTACAGCGAGGCGGCGCACATAAGAGGCCTCGGCAGCCCCCACCACGGCCCCGACGAACTCCAGAACCTCCTGTGCCTGTGCGCCAACTGCCACGTCCTCTTCGACGGCCTGGAGATCTACGTCGACTCCGACGGCCTGGTCAGAGGAACGAGAGGCGGCAGAGAACCCCGCCCACTCCGGCGCAACCCCAGCCACCCGGTGAACGAGGCGCACATCAGCTACCACCGCAATCTGTGCGACGTCAACACGCACGGATCTACTGTCAACTGACTTGAGTGCTCACCACCCTCCACCGACACGGCGCCGCGGAGAAGACCCCGGCAGGTTTGACGGCTGGTCAGCGCGCCGATCCCGCGAATATCCCGTCGCTGCCCGCTCGGTGCTCTCAGGTCCGGGCGGGTCGGGTGCGGTCCGCGAGCGCGGTCAGATCTTGATCACGGTCGCGCGTTCACCGCAGAGGGTGGTCAGGTCCTCGGGGTCGGAGGTCAGGATGGTGGCCGGCCCGGGTGCGGCGAGGGCCGTGGCGCTGAGCATGGCGTCGATCGCGTACTTGTGACCGTGGAGGCCGGCGCCCGCGAGGAGGGTCGCCGCGTGGCGGGCTATGGCCTCGGTGACCGGTTCCACCACGATGCGGGAGAGGGTCCACTCCAGGGCGGGGCGGTTGATCCGGGGGTGGACGACTTCCACCAGGGTGGCCGCCGAAGTGATCACGCGGAGGTCGTCGGTCCGGGCCAGGGCGAGCCAGGTCGTGACCGTCCGGTCGCGCAAGACCGCTTTGGCCAGCCCTTCGCTGTCCAGCACGAGCGTGCCGCCGGGGGCGGCGGGGGAGCGGGTCATGCGGCGTCCGCTCCGCCCTGTGCCTGCTGCTGGTTTCGGGCGTGGTGGAGCTGGTCGCGCACTGACTGGATCTCCTCGTCGCTGATGGGGCCGTGCTCGGCCTCGGCGACCTGGATGATTTCGTTCAGGTTGTCGCGCTCGATCTGCCGGGCGACAGCGGCGGCCACATAGGCGGAAAGTCCGGAGGGGCCACTGCGGGCCTTGGCAGCCTCGGCGATATCGCGCGGCATGGTGATCGAATATTTGCCGGTAGGTTCGCTCATGCTACCTATCCTACCGCTGATGCCCTTTGGTGTGTGCGCGGTATCACCACGCAGCCCGCCCGCGGCGTGCCAGCCGATGTCCGTCTGGCTCTGCGCTGGGCCGCGGCGGCCTCGCGCCCGCTCATGGACTTGCTGGATCCGCGCGTCCTGCGATCTGTTCTGACTGCCCTGCGACTCAAGCAGGACGGCACGGCGGCAGCCGCGGAGACCCGGCGTCACAAGCACAAGGTTCTGGTCCATGCCGTTCATGACACGATGGAGCAGCGCAAGCTCCCCGCTGACCCCCTGGCGCCGATCCAATGACGAGTCGCGGCAACCGCCGAACAGGTCGATCCGCGAATGGCCGCCAATCCGGCCCAGGCCCGTGAGCTGCTGGGCGCTGTCTCGTACGTCGGCAGCTACCGGGCGCATCGACGCGGTCGAGGAGTGTCCGCTGCTTCGTAAGGCGTCCGAGGTGCGCGCGATCGACTTCGCCCTGGACATGGCCGCGGCCGAACGGCTCTGCGTGGCTGCGCCCGTGGGCCGAAGAGCGGACCGCGGCGCATGGCGTCCTGGTCGAGCAGCAGCGGCAGTTGGTCGTCCGCTTCTGCGACCCCCGTGCTCTCACCGGGGCCGCGGCGGTGACGTTGCTGCCTCAGCCCATGCTCATCTCGGAAACCGCCTTCGGCCCCGATGCCACCAGAGTGCTGCTGAGGATCTGGCGGGCGTGGTGTACCGGTGCGCGGTGGGATGCCAAGCCGCTCGTCGAAGCAGCGCTCTCGGCCCAGCTGGCGTTCCACGAAGCGGTGGGGCGTCGGCGGAAAGGGAGGGAGAAGGCCGGGCAGTCGCTGGAACGGCTGACCGAAGCGTGGGCCGAGCAAGCCCGCGAAGCTGCGGCGAGGGCATCGGTCGGGAAGCCGTGGAGGCTGATCGGGGTGGAGATACCGCCTACCGGGCCGTACGCGCATGGTGCAGGGACACACGAGGCGGGCATCGGCGAGCAACTCCTGGCACAAGAGGGCGCGATGGTGGCGACCGATCTCCTCCGTGAAGCCGAGCACCGGGCCGCGCCGGCCTCCGCCCTCCTCGTGGCCTGGGACCCGAATGGCTCTGCCGGCACGGCTTGATGGCTGATCGAGACTTCGTGGCGCCTATAGCCCCAGAAAGACAAACGGCCCTCGGACGTAGGTCATTGGTGTTCCAAGCGATGGATCGCGATGAAACCGCTGGTCAGTGCCCCGATGGCAGCCACTCGCACAGGGTCAGGTGGGCCGTTGCTGTTCTGGCATGCACAAAAAAGGCCCTGACCGGCATTTCTGCTGGTCAGGGCATTGATCCGGAGTGCCCCCGGCAGGACTCGAACCTGCGCACACGGCTCCGGAGGGCATAATCCTGGGGCTGACGGGGGCGTTGCTGACCAGCGCAAACGCTCACCAGCGGCTTCGCGAGACTGATTCTCTATCGCGTACCGTGCACGGACCCGGTCTTGACGGGGCATGCTGACCTCGCGCGAGGTCCGAGTGCACGGCGTGTCAGTGCTCTGTGGTTTCGTCATGGAGGGCTGGTCGGCAACCCGTGCCAGCAGGCCGGCACAGGATGAGCTTCGGGGCGTTGGAGAGCGGCAGTGTGGCATCAGCACCTGGAGGGGGAGCCGCCAAGTGACTTCGCCTGACTACGACTTTAAAGACCTTTCGCCCTATGACTTCGAGGCGCTAATTCGAGACTTGCTCTCCGTGCATGAGGGTTTGCCGTTCTCTACCTACCGAGTTGGTCCTGATGGCGGGATCGACCTCAAAGCCCGTACGGCTGGATTGCTTCACATCGCTCAGTGCAAGCACACGCCGGACGCCTCGCGTGGGAAGCTGAAGGCCTTAGCGGTGAAAGAGCGGGATAAGCTGGCACGCTCAAAGGAGCCAATTCGGCGGTACATATTCGTCACATCGGCGGACATTACTCCGGATGCCGAAGAGGAGCTGCGGTCCGAATTTACAGGAACCGCTGAAACGGTTGAGGTTCACGGAAGGGGGTGGCTTAACGCGCTTCTAGCATTGCACCCCGAGATGGAACGTCGGCATTTTAAGCTGTGGATCAAGTCCTCGATGGCCATTAAGCAGATGCTTGCTGGAGGTGTATTTCTTCGAGGGCAGTCGAGAGCCCAACGAATCCAGCAAAATTATCTTCGCTTCGTTCACCACGAGCTCTGCGATCGCGCTGACAGGGTGCTGGAATCCACAGGTGTAGCGCTCATTACGGGTTCACCCGGTGCGGGTAAGACTGCTGTCGCAGAGTATCTAATCTTGCAGTGGTGGAAGCGAGGCTATCGAGTCATTGTCGACCCGAGAACCGTGGATAGCTGGTGGGAATGGATCGAAGATGAAATCCCTACCATATTCTTCTTCGATGATGCGTGGGGGCAAACTCGACTGCACGATCACGCGACCAGTCACTACGACAAAGACTTTGCTGAGTTCCTGATGGCGATTTTGGAAAAGAACGCCACTGCGAATGGATCTCAAACTAGAGGCAAGGTTGCTGTGGTGACCAGTCGATCGCAGGTGCTGCACGAGACTCGGCGTTTTAGCGACGCCACAAGCGTGGTGCTTGAGTATATGCCGGCTTCCGTCATCCCGGTGGGGCTGCTCACCTCCGAAGTGAAGTCGAGGATTCTGTTCAATCATGTCAATGCTGCTGTTGTGGACGAGCAGGCTAGGCGAGAGCTGGCCGTTGGGGATTGGTGGAGGAGGGTATCCGGTCATCAGAACTACTCCCCCCGCATAGTGGAGCTTGTTACGGCTAGACGTCATTTTGCCTCAGGGCGTCAACTGATTAAAGAGCTCGGTGAGGCGCTGGACGACCCGCGGCAGGTTTGGCAAACGTCGTTCAATACGTTCTCCCCCCTTGAGCAGCTACTTCTCTGCACTCTTGCGGTGTCTGACTCGCAGGGGGTGACGCGTGAGGCCATCATTGCGCGTCTTCATGACTACTCTCCCACCGAATTCGGGAACGCGATTAGTCGGCTCGCTGGCACGTGGATTGAGCGCTCATACGTGAGCGGGTCTGACATGCTTACACTTGCCGATCCGAGTCAGCGAGATTTTCTGATTCAGCTTATTGCGCGCGAACCACTTGTCTGCCTTGACTTGATCAAGCACGCTTGCTCTTTCGAGGATCTAAAGGTCCTATGCGACCGGGGAAGAGCGCCCGAGCTTGAGTATCAACCCTCCCTGTTCTCGTTGGAAAATGATTCATTGCGAACTTCTATGGACGAGTGTGCTCGACCGCTTTTGGCTGTCATGCGCACTATGTGGGATCGGCGACTTGAGGGTGTCGATGTCGTTCCTAGAGGTGTCCTCACACTCCCTACCGACGTCTTCGTTGATCTTTTTTCGACTTTTGCCGAGATGGTCATCTATCATGCGGACCGGTATTCCGGTAAAGGGGTATCCGAACTCGCTCTTGACGGCTGGTTTGAGTCCAACATGGGCAAACTGATGGAGCTGCTGGCGGATACCGATATGGGTTCTTCTTATGAATCCATGGATGCAGTCCAGCAGATTTACCATGCCTTTCGCAGTCTGGCTCGGTACACGGAGTTTTCAGGCCCCTGGTCTGAGCATATTGAAGTATTGCGAGGTGCAATTCGAGAAGCTTGGGGAGTCTGGGATGCGGAGGCGTTGCGAGTATTCGGACCCGGTGGGTACTGGTCCGACCTTGTTGATGCCCTAATAGATTTCCCGTATCTTTTTGAAGAGCTCGGGTTTCATGAGGCGGCTGCTTCTATATTCCACTTGGAGGCGCTCGATGAGGAAGTCAGCTCTCGGATCGAAAATGATCCGAATGATTCTGATTGGGCGCAAATCCTTGATGATCTAGAGAATCTCTGTGAATCGACTCTGTCGGAGTCGCGAAGAGTTCTTAGGGGTTATGGAATCCTCCATGAGGATGACTCTGATCTTCTCGAAGAGGAGGTGGCTTCGCCGAGGGGTATTGATGTGAATGAGCAAGTGGAACGTAAAATATCCACGGGGGGCGTTGAAGCGCTTTTTCACTCCTTGGCTAATCCGTTGGCGGACGATGAAGGCGTCCGGGGAAACGCTGGGTGAAACAATGCGAGGCTCAGTGGGAACCTTGCTGATTGAGACCGGCATGGGAAGCTGGAACCAGACATCCGTTGCGGGAAGACGTTGGTGAGGCCGAGGAAGGGGAGGCCGCGTGTCGCGGGCCAGTCCGCGAGGTACGTACTTGCAGGTCTCTGAGTCGCTGCGCCAGCAGATCGAGTCGGGGGACCTTGGTGACGCTTTGCCATCAGAGGCCGCTCTGATGAGTTCCCACGGCGTCTCCCGCAACACCATCCGGCGTGCTCTCAAAGTGCTCGAAGCTGCCGGCGTTGTGTCGTCGGCTCCCGGCATCGGATGGCGAGTCGCCCGGGAAGGTGACCGGCGTTCCCTCGCAGAGAGGATGACAGACCTGATCGTTGAGGACTCACTCTCGTCAGGCGACCCGTATCCATCGGAAGCGAAGCTCTGTGACCGATTCGCAGCCTCCCGTACTGCCGTACGCCGTGTTCTTGCCCAGATGGAGGGAAACGGCCTACTCGACACGGTTCACGGCAAGGGGCGAACCGTGCGCGCTCTCCCGACGCCTTAAAGATAGAGAAGGAGCTTGGCTGGGCCGACTAGGGCCTAGGATGCGCGCATGGTCACTGAGGGGGATTCAGAGCCCAAGCGCCCACGAAGCGCGCGTCACCGATGGCGGGAGTACGAGCAGGAAGTTGCCACGCTCGTTGACAGTCTCGATGCGGGCACGGCGGTTCAGCACAACCGTTACGCCGTGGGACGCATAAGCGGAGTGCGGCGGCAGCTGGACGCGGTGGTAGAGGGACACCTCGCCGGGCAGCACGTATGCATCGTGATCGAGGCGAAGCTCTACAAACGCAGCGTGAGTATCGGCACCATCGACGAGTTCATAGGCAAAATGCTTGATGTCGGCTGCGACCGAGGCGTGCTGTATGCGGCTGGTGGCTTCACCGATGGGCGCTCTCACGCGCGAGCAACGCTCGGAACCCTGCGGTGCGTTCTTCTAACCCCGAGCATCGGGCCTGTGGCCACTGTCCACCGTGACTCGCATGGAGCGCCGGATGTCATGGAACGGATGCCCAACCTTGCGGAATCGGCGCTAGAAGCACACCTCAATGTAATTGTCGGCTACAACCGCACGGCCGAGTACGAAAAGTGGGTGGCGTCCGGGCATACAATGCTCTACCGGCAGCATCAGGATCGGCGCTAGGGGGCGTCCTCCGAGTTCTGCGGGTCTTTGGGTAGTTGACCGCGCCTTAGGAGGGCGCGGCCAGCAGCCAGCGTGGAATGAATTGCGGGGGCGGTAATAGGGATCGACCCTTCTCCTCTGCGGCGAACGATGCTAATGAAGGCGCCTTCGATGCGGCCATCTACCACTGAGCCATGTACGAGAAACGGTTTAAGTTCCTCAGGTTGAGGGGGAACGTGTACCAGCACCATTCCGCCTCTTGGTGTCATAAAAGTCTCGATTTCGAGAAAGTCGGGCGGAGGGTAAAGGTGATGTTCAAGGGCGCCTTGATATCTTCGCACGGTGCCCGCATTTAGTGGTACGGGGCAGAGGCTGTGAATTACTTCCCCGCCTGGCACTTTTTTCCCTCTCATGCCGACAACGACGATCCCGCCGTGTTCCGCGTTGGCGAACCTGGCCACGGCCTGAGCCAATGAAATCTTTCCGTGAGGGCTATTCAAGTCGTAGTGACTGCTTTTAACGTCGAGCCAAGGGCCTTCCTGTTGGCCGACCAGGACTTCGGCGTTCCCTGCCCTAAGTAGGTCGAGCGTGGTTTCTCGTGTGAGTTCCCCGCTCTTTGCTGCACTCAGCAGTGTAATGGCACCGCTGGCGATGGAGTAAAGATCTTCTAGTGTTCGTGAGCGGATGCTGCAATCGATGTTGAGCTTCCACATGAAGGGAGCGGTGAAGCTCTCTGCGGTACTTATGTCGCGCAAGGTCGCCCTATGTCTGCGCAGATAGTGCTGCAAAATTCCTGCGAACATCTCCATGGGGGGTTCAAACGGGTCTTCGTCAGTGCCTGCGGAAATTTCTGCCGTTACGGCCAGACTTCCGTCAGAAACCTCGAATTCAATCGGCCCCGGTCTTGAGTTCGCATCGTCGAACTCTCCGAGGTCCTCCTCGGAGACGTACATACTCACGATATTGCCTGGGTGCCCGTCGCTGGACCATGCGTCGATGAGGTTCATCATTGTGGCTCGGTAGTCTGCCGCCTTGATTGCCGATAGCTCTGAGCGGTGGAACACGTAGCCGAGATCGTGATAGTCCCGCTCCGTTGTGCCGAAGCGGAGCGTCTGCGTACGTCGGTCATAGCGGATGGTCTTTGGCAACGTTGCTCCTCGTGTAGAGGTGAGGCGCCGTTTGAGGTAGTTCGCGGTCTGGTGCTGCGCGACCCCTGGGGCGCACGGGCTCATGATGCTCAACCGTGCGGTCGTGACCCCTCTAGCGCAGGTCTATCGCGATCAGCGCGCAGCAACGACAAAGAGCGGGACCCAGTGAGACTGGTTCCCGCTCTTCATGCTTGGCATCTGCGCTGGTCAACCGCATCATCGTGCTGGTTGAGGCGAAGTGCCCCCGGCAGGATTCGAACCTGCGCACACGGCTCCGGAGGCCGTTGCTCTATCCCCTGAGCTACGGGGGCGTGTCGGGTGCGGTGTTCGCGCCCGGCGACGAGTAGAACACTACCAGCTCCGGCGGGGTGGTCATGAACGTTTACCGGGGCGGGGAGTGGTGCCTCGCCTCCGTGGTGGGCGGTGGGCTGCGTGGGCGGCCCGGTGTCCGGTCGTGTCCGTCCTCCGTGTGGAAGTGCCCGCGTCCACCTCCGTACCCCCCGTCCCCCGGACGGGGTGGAAGTGGGGAAAACCCGGACGCGACGGCCGGACTAGACCTACTCTCGAGTTGTGTCAGGCGCTTCGGGACGGGTGCTTGTTGTGGACGACAACAAGGTCATCCGGCAGCTGATCAGGGTCAATCTCGAGCTTGAGGGTCTCGAGGTCGTGACCGCGGCCGATGGTGCCGAGTGTCTGGATGTGATCCATCAGGTTCGGCCCGATGTCGTCACCCTCGACGTCGTCATGCCCCGGCTGGACGGCCTCTCCACCGCCGCCCAGCTCCGTGCCGACCCCCGTACCCGTGACCTTCCTCTCGCCATCGTCAGTGCCTGTAGTGAGCGTGAGGTCGAGGCCGGGGTCGACGTCGGGGTCGACGCGTTTCTCGCCAAGCCCTTCGAGCCCGCGGAGCTGGTGCGCGTCGTGCTGGGACTGGTCGAGGGGCGGGGGCGGCAGGCCGGCGCCGCCGGGGACGGTCCCTCCGGGCCCGGAGGGACCGGGCGGTGGGCCGGGCGGTCCGGCGGCTGATCCAGCCGACTCCCCCTGTCTCCGCCAGCACTTCCTGTCTCCGCCAGCGCTTCCGGTCTCCGTCGGCACCCCCAGTCCTCGGCGGGCCTTTCAGTCCTCGGCGGGCCTTCCAGTCCTCGGCGGGTCTCGCGGATCTCGTTCAGCTTCCGGCGGATCCCGGTTCCGGCGGGCCTTCCGGGGCCCGTGCGTCAGTAACCAGAAGTATCCGAACGTCCACATGCCGATACCCCGGCCAAATCCACTCGCCTACCCACCCCCCTCCTCCCCTACGCTTGTCCCGTGACCCCCGTCGAGCTCTCCCGCACCGTGCTGCACGCGGTGCATCGCGCTGTCGACGTGGGGGAGCTGAGCGTCGCCGTGCCGGAGCGCGTCCGTGTGACCCCGCCCGGGCCCGGTGGCTGCGGTGACTACGCCACCAACGTCGCCCTCCAGCTCGCCCGCCCCGCCGGGCAGCCCGCCCTCCGTGTCGCCGACGTACTCCGCGCCCACCTCCTCGGCCTCGACGGCATCCACGACGTCTCCGTCACCGGGCCCGGGTTCCTCAACATCAGCCTCCGCGAGGCCCACGCCGACGCGGGGGCCCGGCGGCTCGTCGAGGAGATCCTCCGCCGCGGGGAGCGGTACGGGCACCGTGAGCACGCCGGCCCCGGCGCCGAGCCCCAGGCCGTCGTCCACGTGCGCTGCCCCCGCGAACCCCGCGCCCTCGTCCACGCCGACGTCGTCGCGCGGCTCCTCCGCGCGACCCGCACCACCCCCACCGCCGTCCGCGTCAGCCGCACCGGCCCGCCCCCGCCCCCCGCCACGCCCGGGTGGGCGGACCTCCTCGTCGTCACCGACGACGAAGCCGCCGAGGCCACCGACGCCGCTGCCACCCTCGACGCGGACCGCGCCGCCCCCGTCGACATCCGCCCCGAGACCGTCGACATCCGCCCCACCCCCCTCCCCGCCACCGCCCTCGGCGACCTCCTCGCGCTCGGTCCCGACGCCGCCCGCTGGGCCCTGCTGCATCCCGCGCCCCACGACCGGCCGAGGGCCGACCCCGCGTACCTCGTCCAGCGCGAGAGCAACCCCCTCTTCCGCGTCCGGTACGCCCACGCCCGCACCCGCGCCCTGCTGCGCAACGCCGCCGATCTCGGCTTCGGACCCGAACCCGGGCCCCTCGACCGGCCGGAGGCAGCCACGCTGCTCACCGTCCTCGCCGATCACCCCCGCGTCCTCGACCGCGCCGCCACGCACCACGCGCCCGACGCTCTCGCCCGGCACCTCGTCACCGTCGCCGATGCCGCCCTGCCCTGCCTCCTGACCGTGCTGCCGCTCGGCGAGGAGAAACCCTCGGCCGCCCACCGCGCCCGGCTCGCCCTCGCCGAAGCCGCCGGGACGGTGCTGGCCGGCGGCCTGTCCCTGCTCGGCATCGACGCACCCGACCACCTCTGAGAGAGTCCAGAGAGACACACCGACATGAGCCGTTCCGCACACCCCGCCGGGCCCCGCCACGCCGATGTCCTGCCCGAAGGCCATTACGCGGCCCCGCCCGCCGACCTCAACACCCTCGACCCCAAGGTGTGGGCGCAGACCGTCGAGAGGGGGGCGGACGGCGTCGTGACCGTCGGCGGCATCCCCGTCACCCGGATCGCCGAGGAGTTCGGCACCCCGGCGTACGTCCTGGACGAGGCCGACTTCCGCGCCCGCGCCCGCGCCTGGCGCGACGCCTTCGGACAGGACGCCGACGTCTTCTACGCCGGCAAGGCGTTCCTCTCCCGCGCCGTCGTGCGCTGGCTCGACGAGGAGGGGCTCAACCTCGACGTCTGCTCCGGCACCGAACTGGCCACCGCGCTCTCCGCCGGGATGCCCGCGGACCGCATCGCCTTCCACGGCAACAACAAGTCCGCGGCGGAGATCGAGCGGGCCGTGCACGCGGGGGTCGGGCGGATCGTGCTCGACTCCTTCCAGGAGATCGTCCGCGTCGCGCACATCGCCCAGTCGCTCGGACGGCGGCAGCGGGTGCAGATCCGTATCACCGTCGGCGTCGAGGCGCACACCCACGAGTTCATCGCCACCGCGCACGAGGACCAGAAGTTCGGCATCCCGCTGGCCGGCGGGCAGGCCGCCGAGGCCGTACGGCGGGCCCTGCGGCTGGACGGGCTCGAACTCATCGGCATCCACAGCCACATCGGCTCGCAGATCTTCGACATGTCGGGCTTCGAGGTCGCCGCCCACCGCGTCGTCGGACTGCTGAAGGACATCCGCGACGAGCACGGCGTCGAGCTGCCCGAGATCGACCTCGGCGGCGGGCTCGGCATCGCGTACACCAGCGACGACGACCCGCGCGAGCCGCACGAGATCGCCAAGGCGCTCACCGAGATCGTCAGCCGTGAGTGCGAGGCCGCCAAGCTGCGCACGCCCCGCATCTCGGTCGAGCCCGGGCGCGCCGTCGTCGGCCCCACCGCCTTCACGCTCTACGAGGTCGGCACCGTCAAGCCGCTGGACGGGCTGCGCACGTACGTCTCCGTCGACGGCGGCATGTCGGACAACATCCGCACCGCGCTCTACGACGCCGAGTACAGCGTCGCGCTGGTCTCCCGCACCTCCGACGCCGAGCCGATGCTCGTCCGCGTCGTTGGCAAGCACTGCGAGAGCGGCGACATCGTCGTGAAGGACGCCTTCCTGCCCGCCGACCTCGCCCCCGGCGACCTCATCGCCGTGCCCGCGACCGGCGCGTACTGCCGTTCCATGGCGAGCAACTACAACCACGCGCTGCGCCCGCCGGTGCTCGCCGTCGCCGACGGCGAGGCCCGGGTGATCGTCCGCCGGGAGACGGAGGACGACCTCCTGCGCCTCGACGTCGGATGACCGAAGGGGACACGCCCCGACACCCCCCGACACCCCAGACACCCGCGACACCCGCGGTACCGCGCGGCGCCGGAAGATCTCCGTTTTCCGGCCCGGCGAAAATGAAATAAACGTCTCACGATCCGGACAAATGACAGAAACGCCGGTCCGGTGAGTGAGACTGGTCGAACCGTAGACGGTATGAGGAAACGAGGTCGGATGATGCGTACGCGTCCGCTGAAGGTGGCGCTGCTGGGCTGTGGGGTCGTCGGCTCAGAGGTGGCGCGCATCATGACGACGCACGCCGACGACCTCGCCGCCCGGATCGGCGCCCCGGTGGAGCTGGCGGGCGTGGCGGTCCGCCGGCCCGCCAAGGTGCGCGCGGGCATCGACCCGGCCCTCGTCACCACCGACGCCACCGCCCTCGTCAAACGCGGCGACATCGACGTCGTGGTCGAGGTGATCGGCGGCATCGAGCCGGCCCGTACGCTCATCGCCACCGCCTTCGAGCACGGCGCCTCCGTCGTCTCCGCCAACAAGGCCCTGCTCGCCCAGGACGGCGCCGCCCTGCACGCCGCCGCCGGCGAGCACGGCCGCGACCTCTACTACGAGGCCGCCGTCGCCGGCGCCATCCCGCTGATCCGGCCGCTGCGCGAGTCCCTCGCCGGCGACAAGGTCAACCGGGTGCTCGGCATCGTCAACGGCACCACGAACTTCATCCTCGACAAGATGGACTCCACCGGCGCCGGATACCAGGAGGCCCTGGACGAGGCCACCGCGCTCGGGTACGCCGAGGCCGACCCGACCGCCGATGTCGAGGGCTTCGACGCCGCCGCCAAGGCCGCCATCCTCGCCGGGATCGCCTTCCACACCCGGGTACGCCTCGACGACGTGTACCGCGAGGGCATGACCGAGGTCACCGCGGCCGACTTCGCCTCCGCCAAGGAGATGGGCTGCACCATCAAGCTGCTCGCCATCTGCGAGCGGGCCGCCGACGGCGCCTCCGTCACCGCGCGCGTGCACCCCGCGATGATCCCGCTCAGCCATCCGCTGGCCTCGGTGCGCGGCGCGTACAACGCCGTCTTCGTGGAGTCGGACGCCGCGGGCCAGCTGATGTTCTACGGGCCCGGCGCCGGCGGTTCGCCGACCGCCTCCGCCGTCCTCGGCGACCTCGTCGCGGTCTGCCGCAACCGGCTCAACGGGACCACCGGACCCGGCGAGTCGGCGTACGCGGCGCTGCCCGTCTCGCCCATGGGCGACGTCGTCACGCGCTACCACATCAGCCTGGACGTCGCCGACAAACCGGGCGTCCTGGCCCAGGTCGCCACCGTGTTCGCCGAGCACGGCGTGTCCATCGACACCGTCCGTCAGCAGGGCAAGGACGGCGAGGCCTCCCTCGTCGTCGTCACCCATCGAGCGTCCGACGCCGCCCTCACCGGCACCGTCGAGGCGCTGCGCAGCCTCGACACCGTGCGGGGCGTCGCCAGCATCATGCGGGTTGAAGGAGAGTAACCAGCAATGACCCACCAGTGGCGCGGCATCATCGAGGAGTACCGGGACCGGCTGCCGGTGTCCGACGGCACGCCGGTCGTGACGCTCCGCGAGGGCGGTACGCCCCTCGTCCCCGCGCAGGTGCTCTCCGAGCGCACCGGCTGCGAGGTCCACCTCAAGGTCGAGGGCGCGAACCCGACCGGGTCCTTCAAGGACCGCGGCATGACCATGGCGATCAGCAAGGCGAAGGAGGAGGGCGCCAAGGCGGTCATCTGCGCCTCCACCGGCAACACCTCCGCCTCCGCCGCCGCCTACGCCGTGCGGGCCGGGATGGTCTCCGCCGTGCTCGTGCCGCAGGGCAAGATCGCGCTCGGCAAGATGGGCCAGGCCCTCGTGCACGGCGCGAAGATCCTCCAGGTCGACGGCAACTTCGACGACTGCCTGACGCTCGCCCGCTCGCTCAGCGACAATTACCCCGTGGCGCTGGTGAATTCGGTGAACCCGGTGCGGATCGAGGGGCAGAAGACGGCCGCCTTCGAGATCGTCGACATGCTCGGCGACGCCCCCGACGTCCACGTCCTGCCGGTCGGCAACGCGGGTAACATCACCGCGTACTGGAAGGGGTACCGGGAGTACGCCGCGGACGGCATCGCCACGAAGACGCCCCGCATGTGGGGCTTCCAGGCCGCCGGCAGCGCCCCGATCGTGCGCGGCGAGGTGGTCAAGGACCCCTCGACCATCGCCACCGCCATCCGCATCGGCAACCCGGCCTCGTGGACGTACGCGCTGGCCGCGCGGGACGAGTCCGGCGGCGCCATCGACGAGGTGACGGACCGTGAGATCCTGCGCGCCTACCGGCTGTTGGCCGCGCAGGAGGGCGTCTTCGTCGAGCCGGCGTCGGCCGCGTCCGTCGCCGGCCTGCTGAAGGCCGCCGAGCAGGGCAAGGTCGACCCGGGCCAGCGGATCGTGTGCACCGTCACCGGCAACGGCCTCAAGGACCCCGACTGGGCCGTCGCCGGCGCCCCGCAGCCGGTCACCGTCCCGGTCGACGCGGCCACGGCAGCGGAGCGGCTGGGCCTGGCCTGATCCGGCCCGACGGCTCCGGACGGCCCGCCGCCCGGAGCCGTCGGCCCCGTGCCCGCCGTACGCGACGGCAGGGCTCCGTCCGGCGCACTCGTGCAGGCGGCGCGCGGTGCACTCCGTGCCCCCGCCGAACCACGGTCCGCACCCGCCCCCCGGCACAACCGGCCCGGAGCCGCCGGACGGACGGGAGCGGGCCGTGGTGGTGCGTGCAATGCCCGCCGCGTACTGCGGTCCCTCCTGACCTCAGCGCATGAGACTCAGGGCCGTATGTCCGTGTGCGGCGGGCTGCACGCACCACCACGGCCCCGACCCACCACGCACCCCAGGCGCGACGGCGCCCGAACCGCGCCGTGCGCCTTAGTCACCCTCGCTGACCTCCCCTCCAGGGACGCCGTGCGAGGGTGCACGGGGGGCAGGCGACACGCATCGTGCGCCTCCTGTGCGCCCTATGTCGCGGCAGAACCTTCCTTCGATAGGCTGTACTGAACCCGCCCGCCGCATATGCCCCGCATGGCGCGCGGCGCCGCGCCGTCCCCGCGGTCGCGGCCCCCGGGTCCTCACGTCCCTGTCGAACGTCAGCCGAATGTCGGTCGAATGTCCGTCGGATGCCCTCGAACGACATTCGGCCACCACGCAGCTCAAGGAGAGTCAACGAGCGATGGCCGGTCCAGCGTTCCGCGCCGCCGCCGTCCGGGTGCGCGTCCCCGCCACCAGCGCCAACCTCGGCCCGGGCTTCGACGCCCTCGGCCTCGCGCTGGGGCTCTACGACGACGTGGTCGTCCGGGTGGCCGACTCCGGGCTGCACATCGACATCGCGGGCGAGGGCGGCGAGACCCTGCCGCGCGACGAGAAGCACCTGCTCGTACGGTCGCTGCGCACCGCCTTCGACGTGCTCGGCGGACAGCCGCGCGGCCTGGAGATCGTCTGCGCCAACCGCATCCCGCACGGCCGCGGCCTCGGTTCCTCCTCCGCCGCCATCTGCGCCGGCATCGTCGCCGCCCGCGCCGTGACCATAGGCGGCGAGGGCCGCCTCGACGACACCGCGCTGCTGGAGCTGGCCACCGAGATCGAGGGCCACCCGGACAACGTGGCGGCCTGTCTGCTCGGCGGGTTCACCCTGTCCTGGATGGAGGGCGGCGCCGCCCGCGCCATCAGGATGGAGCCCTGCGATTCCATCGTTCCGGTGGTTTTCGTGCCCGGAAAGCCGGTACTGACCGAGACCGCGCGCGGCCTGCTGCCGCGCACCGTCCCGCACGTCGACGCGGCCGTCAACGCGGGCCGTGCCGCGCTGCTCGTCGAGGCCCTCACCCGGCGCCCCGAGCTGCTGCTGCCGGCCACCGAGGACCGCCTGCACCAGGAGTACCGCGCCCCGGCCATGCCGGAGAGCGCCGCGCTGGTGGAGCGGCTGCGCGCCGACGGCGTCCCGGCGGTCATCTCCGGCGCCGGGCCCACGGTCATGGCGCTGGCCGACGCGGACTCCGCCGACAAGGTGGAGCGGCTCGCCGGGCCCGAATGGGCCGCCAACCGGCTGCGCCTCGACCAGCGGGGCGCGAGCGTGCTGCCGCTGTCGGGCTGACACGCGATTGCCGGTTTTCGAGAGGGGGAATGTTTGTTGGATCCGGTAGTGTTAATCTCAAGTCTGCACCCGACCCCACCATGGCGAGGTGCTTCGTGTCCCCGTCCGGGACCAACATTCTTCCGGGAGCTCCCCAAGCCACTCTGTGTTCCGTACGCCGTATCGGGGCAGTACGTCGTACGCGGATGCTGAGCGGTCCACAGGTGGGGGCACCCCCGCTGGGGGAGCTCCGGAATCGGTGCTACCACGCCACGTGACACACGGTGTCGCGGATCGTCGGGGATAGCGCCAGTCATCAGATATCTCTTCCGCCGCTTTGGGCGGACCACCGCCCCGGCACGGTCCACACAGCAAGGACCGAAGCCGGACAGCACAACCGGTCGCCGAGCCAGACAGGCCGACGTCCGCTCCAGGGAAGGACCCTTCGTGAGCGACACCACCGATCTGATGGGCGCACGTGTCGAGGAGACCGCTGCCGCGCCCGCCACGGACGCCTCCGCGCCTGCCACCGGTGCCGGCTCCCGGCGGCGCCGTGGTACCGGCCTCGACGGCATGGTGCTGGCCGAGCTTCAGCAGGTCGCCTCCGGCCTCGGCATCAGGGGCACCGCGCGGATGCGCAAGAGCCAGCTGATCGAGGTCATCAAGGAGGCGCAGGCCGGGGGCGGCGCCCCCGCGAAGGCCGCTGCCGCCGCCGGTGAGGCCGAGACCAAGCCGAAGCGCCGCGCCACCTCCCGCGCCCGCACGGGTGACGAGGCCGCGAAGAAGGCGGTCGAGGCGCCGTCCGAGAAGGCCACGGCCCAGCAGCAGATCGAGATCCCCGGCCAGCCCGCCGCCCGGGCCGGCGAGGCCGAGCGCGGGGCGGACGACGCTCCCGTCGAGCGCCGTCGGCGCCGTGCCACCGCCGACGCGGGCAGCCCGGCCGGCAGCGCCGAGACCGTCGCCGCCGAGGCGAAGGGCGAGGCGAAGGCCGAGACGGCCGCTCCCGCGCAGCAGCCGCAGGCCGACGCCGACGGCGCCGAGGGCCGCCGCCGCGAGCGCCGCGAGCGCGGCCGGGACCGCGACCGCGAGCGTGGCGGCGACCGTGACCGCGGTGGCGACCGCGAGCGCGGTGGCGACCGTGACCGCGGTGGCGACCGCGAGCGCCGCAAGGGCGACGACCAGCAGGGCGGCGGCCAGGACGGCCGGCGTCAGCAGCAGAGCCAGCAGCAGGGCGGCGGCCGCCAGGACCGCAACGTCGGCCCGCAGGACGACGACGACTTCGACGGCGGGCGCCGGGGCCGGCGCGGCCGCTACCGCGACCGCCGGGGCCGTCGCGGACGCGACGACGTGCAGGAGCCGCAGATCAACGAGGACGACGTCCTGATCCCGGTCGCCGGCATCCTCGACATCCTCGACAACTACGCGTTCATCCGGACCTCCGGCTACCTGCCCGGCCCGAACGACGTGTACGTCTCCCTCGCCCAGGTCCGCAAGAACGGCCTGCGCAAGGGCGACCACATCACCGGCGCGGTCCGCCAGCCGAAGGACGGCGAGCGCCGCGAGAAGTTCAACGCGCTGGTCCGCCTCGACTCGGTCAACGGCATGGCGCCCGAACACGGCCGCGGGCGGCCGGAGTTCAACAAGCTCACTCCGCTCTACCCGCAGGACCGGCTCCGTCTGGAGACCGACCCGGGCGTGCTGACGACCCGCATCATCGACCTCGTCTCGCCCATCGGCAAGGGCCAGCGCGGTCTGATCGTGGCCCCGCCGAAGACCGGCAAGACCATGATCATGCAGGCGATCGCCAACGCGATCACGCACAACAACCCCGAGTGCCACCTGATGGTCGTCCTCGTCGACGAGCGTCCCGAAGAGGTCACCGACATGCAGCGGTCGGTCAAGGGCGAGGTCATCTCCTCGACCTTCGACCGCCCGGCCGAGGACCACACCACGGTCGCCGAGCTGGCCATCGAGCGCGCCAAGCGCCTGGTGGAGCTGGGCCACGACGTGGTCGTGCTGCTCGACTCCATCACGCGTCTGGGCCGTGCCTACAACCTGGCGGCGCCGGCCTCCGGCCGCATCCTGTCCGGTGGTGTCGACTCCACCGCGCTGTACCCGCCGAAGCGGTTCTTCGGCGCGGCGCGCAACATCGAGGACGGCGGTTCGCTGACCATCCTCGCCACCGCGCTGGTGGACACCGGGTCCCGCATGGACGAGGTGATCTTCGAGGAGTTCAAGGGCACCGGCAACATGGAGCTCAAGCTCGACCGCAAGCTCGCGGACAAGCGGATCTTCCCGGCGGTGGACGTGGACGCGTCCGGCACCCGTAAGGAAGAGATCCTGCTCGGCGCGGAGGAGCTGGCGGTCGTCTGGAAGCTGCGCCGGGTGCTGCACGCGCTCGACCAGCAGCAGGCGATCGAGCTGCTGCTGGACAAGATGAAGCAGACGAAGTCGAACGTCGAGTTCCTGATGCAGATCCAGAAGACGACGCCCACGCCGGGCAACGGCGACTAGTCGCTCCCCGCGTCCCCGGAAGGGCCGCTCCCGTCCTCGTGGCGGGAGCGGCCCTTTCGCGTGCCCGCCCGGGGCGAGAGGTTTGCCACAGGCGGGGCGGCCGCTGCCGCACAGAACCCTGTGCAACCCTTTGGCCCATTGTCCCGTCTGAAGGTGCGAGCGACGAAGCGGGGGCTCGGGGGTACTCGCCGACGAGGACGGACACACCGGAGCCCGACCCTGCGAGCAGGGGGTAACCGACCGGATACGAGAGTCGAGGAGCGCATGTCCGCCGAGAGCACACCGGACCCCGGCATGGAGAACGGTTCCACGAGCAGCAGACGAGGGTCCACCGCCAAGGGCCGCCGCCGCAAGCCGCCCACGGGACGGCGCAGGGCGCTGACGGCCACCGCGTGGACCGCGGCGGGGATCGTGGTGCTCGGCGGCACCGGGGCCGGCTACCTGTACTTCAAGCTCAACGACAACCTCAAGACGGTCGACATCAACCAGGCCCTCGGCACCGACCGGCCCACCGCGGCCGACAACGGCTCCGAGAACATCCTGGTCCTCGGCTCCGACACCCGCGCCGGCGGCAACAAGAAGCTGGGCGGCGGCACCGACGACGGCAGCGCCCGCTCCGACACCGCGATGATCGTGCACGTGTACCAGGGCCACAAGAAGGCGAGCGTGGTCTCCATACCCCGCGACACCCTCGTCGACCGCCCCGAGTGCACCGACCCCCAGGGCGCCGAGCACCGGGCCGCGCACAACGTGATGTTCAACGAGTCCTACGGCACCGGCGGCGCGGCCTGCGCCGTCAAGACGGTCGAGGCGCTCACCGGGCTGCGGATGGACCACTACCTGGAGGTCGACTTCACCGGCTTCCAGAAGCTCATCGACGACCTCGGCGGGGTCCCGGTCACCACGACCAAGGCCATCCACGACCCCAACAGCCACCTGAACCTCGCCGCCGGCACCCACACCCTCGACGGTCAGCAGGCCCTCGGTCTGGTGCGCACCCGGCACGGCGTGGGCGACGGCTCCGACCTGGGCCGCATCCAGCTCCAGCAGGCGTTCGTGAAGGCGCTGCTCACCCAGGTCAAGCAGGTGGACCTGTTCGGCGACCCGAAGAAGCTCTACGACCTCGCCGACACCGCCACCAAGGCCGTCACCACCGACTCCGAGATCGGCTCGGTGAACTCGCTGCTGTCCTTCGCCGGCGGCCTCAAGGGCATCGGCGCCGGACAGATGCACATGATCACGATGCCGGTGCAGTACGACACCGCGAACGCCAACCGGGTCGTCATCGACGAGGCCAAGGCGCGGCAGGTGTGGAACGCCCTGCGGGCCGACCGGCCGATCCCGGACAGCGCCACGAAGGGCACCGCCACCGGCGAGGCCAAGGGCGTCGTCAGCGCCTCCTGAGCCGCCCGCCCCGGCCAGGGGCGCGGCCCGGACCCGCCGGGGGCCCGGACGCCTCCGGTCCCAGGGCGCCTCGGGAATACCTCGCACCGCCCCCCGGTTTTGGGGGATGGCGCCAGTCCTGGCAGACTGGTACGTCGGCTCCGGTTCACGCTTCCGCATCCCGCGGACGGCGACCCGGCGCCCTCCCGAAACCTAGGAGACACCTTGAAGCGCGAGATCCACCCCGAGTACGTCGAGACCCAGGTCAGCTGCACCTGTGGCGCGTCGTTCACCACCCGCAGCACCATCGACTCCGGCACCATCCGGGCCGAGGTCTGCTCCGAGTGCCACCCGTTCTACACGGGCAAGCAGAAGATCCTCGACACCGGTGGCCGTGTGGCCCGCTTCGAGGCCCGCTTCGGCAAGGCTGCCGCCGGCTCCAAGAAGTAGCGAGCCCCTCTTCGCCGGTCCACGGCCGCACCCCCTCGCGGGGCGGGCCGGGACCGGCGTTTTTGGTCGTTCGCCTTCCCCCTACCAGCAGTACAGGCAGTACAGGAGCCGAAAGATGTTCGAGGCCGTCGAGGAGCTCGTCGCCGAGCACGCCGACCTGGAGAAGAAGCTCGCCGACCCGTCGGTCCACTCCGACCAGGCCAACGCGCGCAAGCTGAACAAGCGTTACGCCGAGCTCACCCCGATCGTCGCCACGTACCGCTCCTGGAAGCAGACGGGCGACGACATCGAGACCGCGCGCGAACTGGCCGCCGACGACCCGGACTTCGCCGCCGAGGTCAAGGTGCTGGACAAGCAGCGCGAGGAACTCACCGAGAAGCTGCGCCTGCTGCTGGTGCCGCGCGACCCCAGCGACGACAAGGACGTCATCCTGGAGATCAAGGCGGGCGCGGGCGGCGACGAGTCGGCGCTGTTCGCCGGCGACCTGCTGCGCATGTACCTGCGCTACGCCGAGCGCGTCGGCTGGAAGACCGAGATCATCGACGCCACCGAGTCCGAGCTGGGCGGCTACAAGGACGTCCAGGTCGCGGTGAAGACCAAGGGCGGCCAGGGCGCCACCGAGCCCGGCCAGGGCGTGTGGGCCAAGCTGAAGTACGAGGGCGGCGTGCACCGCGTGCAGCGGGTGCCGGCCACCGAGTCCCAGGGCCGCATCCACACCTCCGCCGCGGGCGTCCTGGTGACCCCCGAGGCCGAGGAGGTCGACGTCGAGATCAACCCGAACGACCTGCGCATCGACGTCTACCGCTCCTCCGGGCCCGGCGGCCAGTCCGTCAACACCACCGACTCCGCCGTGCGCATCACGCACCTGCCCACCGGCGTCGTGGCCTCCTGCCAGAACGAGAAGAGCCAGCTCCAGAACAAGGAGCAGGCGATGCGCATCCTGCGCTCCAGGCTGCTCGCGGCCGCGCAGGAGGAGGCCGAGCGGGAGGCCGCGGACGCCCGCCGCAGCCAGGTGCGCACCGTCGACCGCTCCGAGAAGATCCGCACCTACAACTTCCCGGAGAACCGCATCTCCGACCACCGCGTCGGCTTCAAGGCATACAACCTGGACCAGGTCCTGGACGGCGACCTCGCCGCGGTGATCCAGGCCTGCGTCGACGCGGACTCGGCCGCCAAGCTCGCGGCCGCGTAGGGCACCGGCGGGCCGCACCGGCACGCAGGACGAAGCACGAGCACCGGAGGACCCAGCGTGCAGCAAGAATTCGGGGGGCGCCCCCCAGGCCCCCGCAGCGTGCTGCTCGCGGAGGTGGCGCAGGCCACCCAGCGGCTGGCCGACGCGGGCGTGCCCTCGCCGCGCAACGACGCCGAGGAGCTGGCCGCGTTCGTGCACGGCGTCAAGCGCGGCCAGCTGCACACCGTCAAGGACGCCGACTTCGACGCCCGCTACTGGGAGGTCGTCGCCCGGCGCGAGCAGCGCGAGCCGCTCCAGCACATCACCGGACGGGCCTACTTCCGCTACCTGGAGCTCCAGGTCGGCCCCGGCGTCTTCGTGCCGCGCCCGGAGACCGAGTCCGTGGTCGGCTGGGCCATAGACGCGGTGCGCGCGATGGACGTGGTCGAGCCGTGCATCGTCGACCTGTGCACCGGCTCGGGCGCCATCGCGCTCGCCCTCGCCCAGGAGGTGCCGCGCTCGCGCGTGCACGCGGTCGAGCTGAGCGAGGACGCGCTGCGCTGGACCCGCAAGAACGTCGAGGGCTCCCGCGTCGACCTGCGCCAGGGCGACGCCCTGACCGCCTTCCCGGACCTGGACGGCCAGGTCGACCTGGTCGTCTCCAACCCGCCGTACATCCCGCTCACCGAATGGGAGTACGTCGCCCCCGAGGCCCGCGACTACGACCCGGAGCTGGCGTTGTTCTCCGGAGAGGACGGCCTCGACCTGATCCGCGGCATCGAGCGCACCGCGCACCGGCTGCTGCGGCCGGGCGGCGTCGTCGTGATCGAGCACGCCGACACCCAGGGCGGACAGGTGCCGTGGATCTTCACCGAGGAGCGGGGCTGGGCCGACGCGGCCGACCACCCCGACCTCAACAACCGGCCGCGGTTCGCCACCGCCCGCAAGGCGCTGCCGTGACCGCGCCCGCCAGGACTTCAAGCCAGCAGTACGTGTACGAGGAGGCCCGCTGACAATGGCACGGCGATACGACACCAACGACGCGACCGACCGCGTGACGGGTCTGCGCGAGGCCGCGTCCGCCGTCCGCCGGGGCGAACTCGTGGTGCTGCCGACCGACACGGTGTACGGCATCGGCGCCGACGCGTTCTCCGGGGACGCCGTGGCCGATCTGCTGGCCGCCAAGGGCCGCGGCCGCACCATGCCCACGCCGGTCCTCATCGGCTCCCCGAACACGCTGCACGGCCTGGTCACCGACTTCTCCGAGCAGGCCTGGGAGCTGGTCGACGCGTTCTGGCCCGGCGCGCTGACCCTGGTCGCCCGCCACCAGCCGTCCCTGCAGTGGGACCTCGGCGACACCCGCGGCACCGTCGCCGTGCGCATGCCGCTGCACCCGGTCGCCATCGAGCTGCTCACCGAGTTCGGCCCGATGGCCGTCTCCTCGGCCAACCTCACCGGACACCCGGCGCCGGAGACCTGCGACGCCGCGCGGGAGATGCTCGGCGACTCCGTCTCCGTCTACCTCGACGGCGGCCCCACGCCCGGCATCGTGCCTTCCTCCATCGTCGACGTCAGCCGCGAGAAGCCCGTCCTGCTGCGCGAGGGCGCGCTGTCGCCGGAGGAGCTGCGCAAGGTCGTACCCGACCTCGAGGTGGCGAATTGACGGCCCCTGACGCGGGGCGTGGCATAGGCGGCAAGACCGACCCGGCGATCCCGGCGCAGCCCGGCCCGCCCGGCGACACCTTCCGCATCCTCCACGTCAGCACCGGCAACGTGTGCCGCTCGCCCATCACCGAGCGGCTGACCCGGCATTTCCTCGCGGACCGGCTCGGCGATCCGGCGGGCGGCGGGCTGATCGTGGAGAGCGCCGGCACCTGGGGCCACGAGGGCGCGCCCATGGAGACCAACGCGGAGACCGTCCTCGCCGACTTCGGCGCGGACGCCTCCGGCTTCACCGGCCGCGAACTGCTCGACGAACACGTGATCACGGCCGATCTGGTGCTCACCGCGACCCGCGACCACCGCGCGCAGGTCGTCTCGATGGGCCACTCGGCGGGGCTGCGCACCTTCACGCTCAAGGAGTTCACCCGCCTGGTCAAGGCGATCGACCCGGCGACGCTGCCGCCCCTGGAGGACGGCGTGGTCGAACGCGCGCGCGCCCTGGTCCGCGCCGCCGCCGCTCTACGCGGGTGGCTCCTGGCGCCCACCGCGGAGGCGGACGAGGTCTACGACCCCTACGGCGCCCCGCTGCCGTTCTTCCGCTCGATCGGCGACGAGATACACCAGGCCCTGGACCCGGTGGTGACGGCCCTGACGGGGGTCGCGGCGCGCGCCTGAGGGGCCGGCGGGCGCCGGGGCACCCGTCGGGCGCAACGGCCGCGCGCGGCCCCGGGAGCGGGCCTACATTGGACGTACGTCACCGCCGACCCGTCCGGAGACCACCATGTCGGTCATCCCCGCTCTCCAGGGCGATGTGCTGCGGCGGCAGGATCCCGAGGTGGCCGATCTGCTGCTGGGGGAGCTGGCGCGGCAGTCCACGACGCTCCAGCTGACGGCGGCGGAGAACTTCACCTCGCCCGCGGTCCTGGCCGCGCTCGGCTCGCCGCTGGCCAACAAGTACGCCGAGGGCTACCCGGGCGGCCGCCACCACGGCGGCTGCGAGTTCGTCGACGCCGCCGAACGGCTCGCGGTGCGGCGCGCCACCGAGCTGTTCGGCGCCGAGCACGCCAACGTGCAGGCGCACTCCGGCTCCTCGGCCGTGCTGGCCGCCTACGCGGCGCTGCTGCGCCCCGGCGACACCGTCCTGGCCCTCGGGCTGTCCTACGGCGGCCACCTCACGCACGGCTCGCCGGCGAACTTCTCCGGGCGCTGGTTCGACTTCGTCGGCTACGGCGTGGACGCCGAGAGCGGCCTCGTCGACCACGCGCAGGTGCGCACCCTGGCCCGCACGCGCCGGCCCAAGGCCATCGTGTGCGGGTCGATCGCCTGCCCCCGCCACATCGACTACGCGTTCTTCCGCGAGGTCGCCGACGAGGTGGGCGCCTATCTGATCGCGGACGCCGCGCACCCCATCGGCCTGGTGGCCGGGGGAGCGGCGCCCAGTCCGGTGCCGTACGCGGACGTGGTGTGCGCCACCACGCACAAGGTGCTGCGCGGACCGCGCGGCGGGATGCTGCTGTGCGGGAGCGAGCTGGCCGAGCGGGTGGACCGGGCGGTGTTCCCGTTCACCCAGGGCGGCGCCCAGATGCACACCGTGGCGGCGAAGGCGGTCGCGTTCGGCGAGGCGGCCACGCCGGCCTTCGGCGCGTACGCGCACCAGGTGGTCGCCAACGCGCGGGTGCTGGCAGCGGGTCTGGCCGCGGAGGGTCTCGCGGTCACCACCGGCGGCACCGACACCCATCTGATCACCGCGGACCCGGCGCCGCTCGGCGTCGAGGGACGCGCCGCGCGGGGTCGGCTGGCGGCGGCCGGGATGGTGCTGGACTGCTGTGCGCTTCCGCACACCGACGCCCGCGGGCTGCGCCTGGGCACCGCGGCGATCACCACCCAGGGCATGGGGCAGGAGGAGATGGCGCTGATCGCGGTGCTGTTCGGCAAGGTGCTGCGCGGCGAGGCGGACGTGGCGCGGGCCCGTGAGGACGTGCGCGAACTCACCGGCGCCTTCCCGCCGTATCCCGGCTGAGCCCGCGTATGCGCACCCGGGAGGAAACGGTACACAGCCACACGTGCAACCATCGTCGCTACCCGGAAGTCCCCATACATATGCCCGCGTCGCTAGTGTGTGGGGCTGAGATGGCCAGCGAGACCTGTGGGGAATGCCCGTGCGTGAATACCTGCTGACGCTCTGCGTCACGGCCGCGGTGACGTACCTGCTGACCGGGCCGGTGCGCAAGTTCGCGATCGTGGCGGGTGCGATGCCGGAGGTCCGGGCGCGGGACGTGCACCGGGAACCCACGCCGCGGCTCGGCGGCATCGCGATGTTCTTCGGCATGTGCGCCGGGCTGCTGGTCGCCGACCACCTCACCAACCTCAACGAGGTCTTCGAGAAGTCGAACGAGCCGCGCGCGCTGCTCTCCGGGGCCGCCCTGATCTGGCTGATCGGCGTCCTGGACGACAAGTTCGAGATCGACGCGCTGATCAAGCTGGGCGGCCAGATGATCGCCGCCGGTGTGATGGTCATGCAGGGGCTGACGATCCTGTGGCTGCCGGTGCCGGGTGTGGGCACGGTGGCGCTGACCCAGTGGCAGGGCACGCTGCTGACGGTGGCGCTGGTCGTCATCACCATCAACGCGGTCAACTTCGTCGACGGCCTGGACGGTCTGGCCTCGGGCATGGTGTGCATCGCGGCCGCCGCGTTCTTCATGTACGCCTACCGCATCTGGTACTCGTACGGCATCGAGGCCGCCGCCCCGGCCACCCTGTTCGCGGCCGTGCTGATGGGCATGTGCCTGGGCTTCCTGCCGCACAACATGCATCCGGCGCGGATCTTCATGGGCGACTCGGGCTCGATGCTCATCGGCCTGGTGCTGGCGGCCGGCGCGATCTCGGTGACCGGTCAGGTCGACCCGGACGTGATCGGCCTGTTCGCGGGCTCCGAGCGCAACGCGGTGCACCAGATGGTGCCGGTCTACATCCCGCTGCTGATGCCGCTGTCGATCATCGCCATCCCGGCCTGCGACTTCGTCTTCGCGGTGGTGCGGCGCACCTGGCGCGGACAGTCGCCGTTCGCCGCCGACCGCGGCCACCTGCACCACCGGCTGCTCCAGATCGGCCACTCGCACAGCCGGGCCGTGCTGATCATGTACTTCTGGGCCGCGGTGATCGGCTTCGGCGCCCTCGGCTACTCGGTGAACTCGGCGTCCATGTGGATCGTGCTGGGCATCGTCTCCCTCAGCTTCGTCGGTCTGGTGCTGCTCCTGCTGCCGCGCTTCACACCGCGCGCCCCGCGCTGGGCCGAACGCTTCGTGCCGCCGCGCTACCGCCGCCGGCGCGCGGCGGCCACGGCGCCGTACGCGGCCGCGCCCCTCGGGCTCGCCGCCGCCGGGACAGCCGGCGCTGACGGCGCCGGCGCCGACGCGTGCGCCGCCCGCGAGCACCCCGCTCCGGTGGCGGCGGGAGTGGCCGGGACCAACGGCGCGACCGCCGTCGGCGCGCGTCCGCGGGTGCTCGAGAGGCGCAAAGCCGGAACGTCGCGCTGACGCCAAGGTAAGAATCTGACTAAAGCGTTGCCCATTCATGGGGGAGCGAAGCGGTTTATACCAGACAACTCGCCCCGGTTTTTGCACAGACGGGCACGGTCACTCTCATGTGTGACAGCCAGCACACCCTCTTGGTAAAGACCGCATCAAATAGTTTGTGATACCGTTCACGAGAACCCGGGATAGAGCCGAAGGGGCCAAGAGCAAGGGTCCCTTGGCGAAGAGGTTCCTCTCTCGAACCGGGTACTACGCTCGTCCATGACGACACCCCTGCCCCCCTGCGAAAGCGGAGTTGCCGCCATGCCCTCCAATGACGTCCGGAACCTACTGCACACCGCCGTGCCCACCGCAGCTGTCGGTGTGGTCGCGGTGGCGGTCGGTGGTGCGGTCGCCGGGGGGAAGGGCGCGATCGGGGCGGCCGTCGGAGCGGTCCTCGCCATCCTCTACATGGGGATCGGCCTCTGGGTCCTGCAATGGACGGCCAAAACGCTTCCGCAGCTCTTCCAGGCGATGGGCCTCATGCTCTACGTCGCCCAACTGCTGCTGCTGCTGATCTTCTTGGCCCTCTTCAAGGGCACATCCCTGTTCAACGCCAAGGCGTTCGCGTTCTCGCTCGTCGTCGCGTCCGTCGTCTGGATGGCCGCACAGGCGCGCGCTCACATGAAGTCCAAGATCTTCTACGTTGAGCCGGACTCCGACAAGAACGACAAGTCCCAGAAGACAGGGTCCTCGTCGTGAGGGGTAGGCCCGGGATAAAGGCGTGTGAGATCTCCTGCTATCGTCCGGTGCCAACTGCGGCATCGCGGGCGCGGGCATCCGAGCTGACGCCTGCTCGATCGCGAGGCTCGATGCCCGCCCGCCGTCCCCACATCCGTCACACCAGTCCGGTGCCGACCCGCGGCTGCTCGCCGCGCCGACACAACGAGGTTGCCGTACCCATGCGCCACGCTGAAGGAGCCCGCGGTGAGTGCTGAACAGACCACGCTCGCCTTCGACTGGAGCTGCCGCGTCTTCGCCGACAACGGCTGCGGCTTCCCTTCGCCGGGCCTCCACTCCTTCCTCTTCAAGCCGATGTTCTCGGTCGGCGGCTACGACTTCGACAAGCCGATGCTGCTCGCCATCATCACCACGGTGGTCGTCGTCGGCTTCTTCTGGGCCGCCTTCAGCAAGGCGAAGGTGGTCCCGGGCAAGCTCCAGATGGTCGGCGAGGCGGGCTACGACTTCGTGCGCCGCGGCATCGTCTACGAGACGCTCGGCAAGCGCGAGGGCGAGAAGTTCGTCCCGTTCATGGTCTCGCTGTTCTTCTTCATCTGGATCATGAACCTCTGGTCGATCATCCCGGTCGCCCAGTTCCCGGTGACGTCGATCATCGCCTACCCGGCCGCGCTCGCCCTGTGCGTGTACGTGACGTGGATGTTCCTCACGTTCAAGAAGCACGGCTTCGCCGGCGGTCTCAAGAACCTCACCGGCTACGACAAGTCGCTCGGCGCCGTGCTGCCGCTCGTCGTCGTCATCGAGTTCTTCTCGAACGTCCTGGTCCGCCCGTTCACGCACGCCGTGCGACTGTTCGCCAACATGTTCGCCGGCCACCTGCTGCTCGTGATGTTCACCGTCGCCAGCTGGTACCTGATGAACAGCTGGCTGGCCGCGGCCGGCGCCGTCTCCTTCGTGATGGCCCTGGTCATGATCCTGTTCGAGCTCTTCGTCCAGGCCGTCCAGGCGTACGTCTTCGTCCTCCTGGCCTGCTCCTACGTTCAGGGCGCTCTGGCCGAGCACCACTGAGCCCCAGTCCCGCTCCGCCCCGTCACAGACGTCCGGTGGCCAACCCCCACCGGTCCTTGAAAGAGAAGGAAGAATCAGCATGGCTGCCACTGAGACCCTTGCCGCCGTCACCGGCTCCATCGCCTCCGTCGGCTACGGCCTCGCCGCCATCGGTCCCGGCATCGGCATCGGCATCATCTTCGGCAACGGCACCCAGGCGCTCGCCCGCCAGCCCGAGGCCGCCGGTCTGATCCGTGCCAACCAGATCCTGGGCTTCGCCTTCTGTGAGGCGCTCGCCCTCATCGGCATCGTCATGCCGTTCGTTTACACCTACAAGTAAACCGACGGCGGACGACCCCACCCTTAGGGAAAGGCACTGATGACATGCAGCTGACACAGCAGATGGTGCAGCTGGCGGAGGAGGGTTCGCAGAACCCCCTCATCCCGCCGGGCCCCGAGCTGGTCATCGGCCTCGTCACCTTCGCCATCGTCTTCTTCTTCCTCGCGAAGAAGCTCCTGCCGAACATCAACAAGGTTCTGGAGGAGCGCCGCTCGGCGATCGAAGGCGGCATCGAAGAGGCCGAGGCCATGAAGGTCGAGGCCCAGAGCGTCCTCGAGCAGTACAAGGCCCAGCTGGCCGAAGCCCGGCACGAGGCCGCGCGCCTGCGCCAGGAGGCGCAGGAGCAGGGCGCCACGCTCATCGCCGAGATGCGGGCCGAGGGCCAGCGTCAGCGCGAGGAGATCGTCGCCGCCGGTCACGCCCAGATCGACGCCGACCGCAAGGCCGCCTCGTCCGCGCTGCGCCAGGACGTCGGCAAGCTCGCCACCGAGCTGGCCGGCAAGCTCGTCGGCGAGTCCCTCGAGGACCACGCCCGGCAGAGCCGCGTGATCGACCGCTTCCTCGACGAGCTCGAGGAGAAGGCCGAGGCCGCGCGATGAACGGAGCGAGCCGCGAGGCCCTGACCTCCGCACGTGAGCGTCTCGACGCGCTGACGGACTCCACGTCCGCCGACGCCGCGCGGCTCGCCGACGAGCTGGCGTCCGTCACGGCGCTGCTCCACCGCGAGGTCGGCCTGCGTCGGGTCCTGACCGACCCGGCGCAGTCCGGTGACGCCAAGGCCGCGCTGGTCCAGCGCCTGCTCGCCGGCCAGGCCGGCGAGGCGACCGTGGACCTGGTCTCCGGCACCGTGCGCTCGCGCTGGTCGCAGTCGCGGGACCTGGTGGACGCGCTGGAGGAGCTGGCGAACCTCGCCGACCTCACCACCGCGCAGCGGCGGGGCGCGCTCGACGAGGTCGAGGACGAGCTGTTCCGCTTCGGCCGGATCATCTCCTCCAGCACCGAGCTGCGCGCCGCGCTGACCGACCGGGCCGCCGGCGCCTCGGCCAAGGCCGAGCTGCTGCACCGCCTGCTCGGCGGCCGGGCCAACCGGATCACCGAGCGTCTGGTGACGCGCCTTGTGACCGCGCCGCGGGGACGTAGCCTGGAGGCGGGACTGGAGTCCCTGTCCAAGCTCGCCGCCGACCGCCGGGGCCGCATGGTCGCCGTCGTCACCTCGGCGGTCCCGCTGAGCGAGGGCCAGAAGCGACGCCTCGGCGCCGCGCTCGGCAAGCTCTACGGCCGCCAGATGCACCTCAACCTCGACGTTGACCCCGAGCTGGTCGGCGGCATCCGGGTGCAGGTCGGCGACGAGATCATCAACGGCTCGCTCGCGGACCGGCTGGACGACGCCGCCCGCCGCATGGCGAGCTAGCAGCAACTCAACACGCAAGACGTACACGACGGCCCTGGTTGGGCCGTGCAGAGGATTCACCTCTTATCGGGGGGAGTCCCAGACTCGTGGAATACCCCCCCGAGTGAAACTTCGGGCCCAACAAGGAGAGCAGGGAACCCAGATGGCGGAGCTCACGATCCGGCCGGAGGAGATCCGGGACGCGCTGGAGAACTTCGTCCAGTCGTACAAGCCGGACGCGGCCTCGCGCGAGGAGGTCGGTACGGTCACCCTTGCCGGCGACGGCATCGCGAAGGTCGAGGGCCTGCCCTCGGCCATGGCCAACGAGCTGCTGAAGTTCGAGGACGGCACCCTCGGCCTCGCCCTCAACCTCGAGGAGCGCGAGATCGGTGCCATCGTCCTCGGCGAGTTCAGCGGCGTCGAGGAGGGCCAGCCGGTCACCCGCACCGGCGAGGTCCTGTCGGTCGCCGTGGGCGAGGGCTACCTCGGCCGCGTCGTCGACCCCCTCGGCAACCCGATCGACGGCCTCGGCGAGATCGAGACCGACGGCCGCCGCGCCCTCGAACTGCAGGCCCCCACGGTCATGCAGCGCAAGTCGGTGCACGAGCCGATGGAGACCGGCTACAAGGCCGTCGACGCCATGACCCCGGTCGGCCGCGGCCAGCGTCAGCTGATCATCGGCGACCGCCAGACCGGCAAGACCGCCCTGGCCGTCGACACGATCATCAACCAGCGCGACAACTGGCGCACCGGCGACCCGAACAAGCAGGTCCGCTGCATCTACGTCGCCATCGGCCAGAAGGGCTCCACCATCGCGTCGGTCCGCCGCGCGCTGGAGGAGAACGGCGCGCTGGAGTACACGACCATCGTGGCCGCCCCGGCGTCCGACCCGGCCGGCTTCAAGTACCTGGCGCCGTACACCGGTTCCGCCATCGGCCAGCACTGGATGTACCAGAGCAAGCACGTCCTGATCATCTTCGACGACCTGTCGAAGCAGGCCGACGCCTACCGCGCCGTCTCCCTGCTGCTGCGCCGCCCGCCGGGCCGCGAGGCCTACCCGGGCGACGTCTTCTACCTGCACTCCCGTCTGCTGGAGCGCTGCGCCAAGCTCTCCGACGACATGGGCGCCGGTTCGATGACCGGTCTGCCGATCGTCGAGACCAAGGCCAACGACGTCTCGGCGTTCATCCCGACCAACGTCATCTCCATCACCGACGGCCAGTGCTTCCTGGAGTCGGACCTGTTCAACGCCGGTCAGCGCCCCGCGCTGAACGTCGGCATCTCCGTCTCCCGAGTCGGTGGTTCCGCGCAGCACAAGGCGATGAAGCAGGTCTCCGGCCGACTGCGCGTGGACCTCGCCCAGTTCCGTGAGCTGGAGGCGTTCGCCGCCTTCGGTTCCGACCTGGACGCGGCCTCCAAGTCGCAGCTGGAGCGCGGTCAGCGCATGGTCGAGCTGCTCAAGCAGAACCAGTACCAGCCGATGTCCACCGAGGACCAGGTCGTCTCCGTGTGGGCCGGCACCACCGGCAAGATGGACGAGGTCCCGGTCGCCGACATCCGCCGCTTCGAGAAGGAGCTGCTGGAGTACCTGCACCGCAAGGAGCAGGGCCTCATGACCTCCATCCGGGAGGGCGGCAAGATGTCCGACGACACCCTCACGGCCGTCGCCGACGCCATCGTGGAGTTCAAGAAGCAGTTCGAGACCTCGGACGGCAAGCTGCTCGGCGACGACACTCCGGCCGCTGCCGCCAAGTGACGTAAGGAAGGGACCTGACTCATGGGAGCCCAGCTCCGGGTCTACAAGCGTCGCATCCGATCCGTCACCGCGACCAAGAAGATCACCAAGGCGATGGAGATGATCGCCGCCTCGCGCGTCGTCAAGGCGCAGCGCAAGGTGGCGGCCTCCACGCCGTACGCGCAGGAACTGACCCGCGCGGTCACGGCGGTCGGCACGGGATCCAACACCAGGCACCCGCTGACCACGGAGACGGAGAACCCGACCCGTGCCGCGGTCCTGCTCCTCACGAGCGACCGCGGTCTGGCCGGCGCCTTCAACTCCAACGCCATCAAGGCGGCGGAGCAGCTGACCGAGCGCCTGGAGCGCGAGGGCAAGCAGGTCGACACGTACATCGTCGGCCGGCGCGGCGTCGCCCACTACAACTTCCGCGAGCGCACCGTCGCGGAGTCGTTCACGGGCTTCACCGACGAGCCGACGTACGCGGACGCCAAGAAGGTCGCGGCGCCGCTGATCGAGGCCATCGAGACGGAGACGGCGGACGGCGGCGTGGACGAACTCCACATCGTCTACACCGAGTTCGTCTCGATGATGACGCAGACCGCGGTCGACCCCCGACTGCTTCCGCTGCGTCTGGACGAGGTCGCGGCCGAGACGGGCAAGAAGGACGAGATCCTTCCGCTCTACGACTTCGAGCCCTCGGCGGAGGACGTCCTCGACGCCCTGCTGCCGCGCTACGTGGAGAGCCGCATCTACAACGCGCTGCTCCAGTCGGCCGCTTCGAAGCACGCCGCCACGCGGCGCGCGATGAAGTCGGCCACCGACAACGCGGGCGAGCTGATCAACACGCTCTCCCGTCTTGCCAACGCGGCCCGCCAGGCCGAAATCACCCAGGAAATCAGCGAGATCGTCGGTGGCGCGAGCGCCCTGGCCGACGCGACCGCGGGGAGTGACAACTAATGACCACCACTGTTGAGCCGACCGCTGCGGCGGGCGTGGCCACCGGCCGCGTCGCGCGGGTCATCGGCCCGGTCGTCGACGTGGAGTTCCCCGTCGACGCGATGCCGGAGATCTACAACGCCCTGCACGTCGAGGTCGCCGACCCGGCGAACGAGGGCGAGCGCAAGACGCTGACCCTGGAGGTCGCCCAGCACCTGGGCGACGGCCTGGTCCGCACCATCTCCATGCAGCCCACCGACGGTCTGGTCCGCCAGGCCCCGGTCACCGACACCGGCGACGGCATCACCGTCCCGGTCGGCGACTTCACCAAGGGCAAGGTGTTCAACACCCTCGGTGAGGTGCTGAACGTCGACGAGCAGTACGCGGGCGAGCGCTGGTCCATCCACCGCAAGGCCCCGAACTTCGACGAGCTCGAGTCGAAGACCGAGATGTTCGAGACCGGCGTCAAGGTCATCGACCTGCTGACCCCGTACGTCAAGGGCGGCAAGATCGGTCTGTTCGGCGGCGCCGGCGTCGGCAAGACGGTGCTCATCCAGGAGATGATCTACCGCGTCGCCAACAACCACGACGGTGTCTCCGTGTTCGCCGGTGTCGGCGAGCGCACCCGTGAGGGCAACGACCTCATCGAGGAGATGTCCGACTCGGGCGTCATCGACAAGACCGCGCTGGTCTTCGGCCAGATGGACGAGCCCCCGGGCACCCGTCTGCGCGTCGCGCTGGCCGGCCTCACCATGGCCGAGTACTTCCGCGACGTCCAGAAGCAGGACGTGCTGTTCTTCATCGACAACATCTTCCGCTTCACGCAGGCCGGCTCCGAGGTCTCCACGCTGCTCGGCCGCATGCCGTCCGCGGTGGGTTACCAGCCGAACCTGGCCGACGAGATGGGTCTCCTCCAGGAGCGCATCACCTCGACCCGCGGTCACTCGATCACCTCGATGCAGGCGATCTACGTCCCCGCCGACGACCTGACCGACCCGGCCCCGGCGACCACCTTCGCCCACCTCGACGCGACGACGGTTCTGTCCCGTCCGATCTCCGAGAAGGGCATCTACCCGGCCGTGGACCCGCTGGACTCCACGTCCCGGATCCTGGACCCGCGCTACATCGCGCAGGACCACTACAACGCGGCCATGCGCGTGAAGAACATCCTGCAGAAGTACAAGGACCTCCAGGACATCATCGCGATCCTCGGTATCGACGAGCTCGGCGAGGAGGACAAGCTCGTCGTCCACCGTGCCCGTCGCGTGGAGCGCTTCCTGTCCCAGAACACCCACGTCGCCAAGCAGTTCACCGGCGTGGACGGTTCGGACGTGCCGCTGGACGAGTCGATCGCCGCGTTCAACGCGATCTGCGACGGCGAGTACGACCACTTCCCGGAGCAGGCGTTCTTCATGTGCGGTGGCATCGAGGACCTGAAGAGCAACGCCAAGGAGCTCGGCGTCTCCTGAGCCTCCGGCTCACCGTGAGCCGTCCGGCTCACACCCGAGGGGGCGGGGCGTCCCGCCCCCTCATCCACGCCCAACGCTGTGCCTCACGGGGGACTTCCCCCAAGCCCCCGGCCCTGCCGGGGGCGGGCCCCGGCACTTGGTGCCGCACGGCCCACTAGACTTGTTTCCAACACCCGGTGACCCCACCGGGTGGTGACCCGAGGAGCCTCCCTTGGCTGCTGAGCTGCACGTCGAGCTGGTCGCCGCCGACCGCCAGGTCTGGTCCGGCGAGGCCACCCTGGTCGTCGCGCGCACCACGTCCGGCGACATCGGCGTCATGCCCGGTCACCAGCCGCTGCTCGGTGTGCTGGAGTCGGGCCCGGTGACCATCCGTACGAGTGACGGCGGGACGGTCGTCGCCGCGGTGCACGGCGGTTTCATCTCCTTCGCGGACGACAAGCTGTCGCTGCTGGCGGAGATCGCCGAGCTGTCGGACGAGATCGACGTCCAGCGCGTGGAGCGGGAGCTCGAACGTGCGAAGGCGGAGGGCGACGCCTCCGCCGAGCGTCGTGCGGACGTCCGTCTGCGGGCGGCGACGGCGACGCGCTGAACCCCGCGCCGATGCGATGACGTCACTCAGCCGCGGCCGGTACCGGAGCAATCCGGAACCGGTCGCGGCTGAGGCGGATGTGGGTGTTTTTTCCGTTCCATTACCTAGGAGACGAGGAGGTCGGTGCCGATGGTCCTCGCTCTGACTGTGTGCGGAGTCGTGGTCGCGCTCGTGGTGGTGGGACTGTTCGTCTTCGGGCTGCGGCGCCGGCTGATCCAGCGCTCCGGCGGCACCTTCGACTGCAGCCTGCGCTGGGACGTGCCGCAGACCTCCGACACCAGCGGCAAGGGCTGGAGCTACGGCGTGGCCCGCTACAACGGCGACCGCGTCGAGTGGTTCCGGGTCTTCTCCTACGCGCCCCGTCCGCGCCGCACCCTGGAGCGGTCCTCGATCGAGGTGGCCGGCCGCCGGCTGCCCGAGGGCGAGGAGGAACTCGCGCTGCTCTCCGACGCCGTCATCCTCACCTGTCTGCACCGCGGCATCCGTCTGGAGCTGGCCATGAGCGACGACGCCCTGACCGGCTTCCTCGCCTGGCTGGAGGCGGCGCCGCCGGGGCAGAGGGTGAACGTCGCTTAGGCCGTACAGGCAGAAGCTCCCCCGGACGAGGTCCGGGGGAGCTTTTCGTGTCTCAGGTGCGGGCGGTGCTTACGACAGGCCGCTGCTGAGGGCGTTCACGAGTTCACCGTCGCTGGTGTCACCGCTGAACTCCCAGAAGAAGGCGCCGCCGAGGCCCTGGCTGTTGGCCCAGGCCATCTTCGACTTGATGGTCGACGGGGTGTCGTAGGACCACCAGTTGCTGCCGCAGTGGGCGTAGGCGGTGCCGGCGACCGTGCCGGTGACCGGGCAGCTGGTCTTGAGGACCTTGTAGTCCTCGATGCCGGCCTCGTAGGTGCCGGGCGCCGCTCCGGTCGCGGTGCCGCCGGGGGCGTCCTGGGTGACGCCGGTCCAGCCGCGGCCGTAGAAGCCGATGCCGATCAGCAGCTTCTTGGCGGGCACGCCCTTGGCCTTGAACTTCGCCAGCGCGTCGGCGGTGTTGAAGCCGGCCTTCGGGATGCCGCTGTAGGAGGTGAGCGGGGAGTGCGGGGCGGTCGGGCCCTTCGCGTCCCACGCGCCGAAGAAGTCGTACGTCATGACGTTGTACCAGTCGACGTACTGGGAGGCGCCGGCGTAGTCGGTGTGGTCGATCTTGCCGCCGTCCGAGCCGTCCGCGGTGGTGGCGGCGGTGACGAGCTCCTTGCCGAACTTGGCGCGCAGCGCGGCCATCAGGTTCTTGAAGGCGTCCGGACCGCTGGTGTCACAGGTGAGACCGCAGTCGTTCGGGTACTCCCAGTCGATGTCGATGCCGTCGAAGACATCGGCCCAGCGCGGGTCGTGCACCAGGTCGTAACAGGACTGGGCGAAGGCGGCGGGGTTCTTGGCCGCGTCGCCGAAGCCGCCGGACCAGGTCCAGCCGCCGAAGGACCACAGGATCTTGATGTTCGGGTACTTGGCCTTCAGCTCGCGCAGCTGGTTGAAGTTGCCGCGCAGCGGCTGGTCCCAGGTGTCGGCGGCGCCGCTGACGGACTGGTCGGCGGTGAACGCCTTGTCGTAGTCGGCGTAGGAGTCGCCGATCGCGCACTTGCCGCCGGTGACGTTGCCGAAGGCGTAGTTGATGTGCGTGATCTTGGCCGCGGAGCCGGACGTCACCAGGTTCTTGACGTTGTAGTTGCGGCCGTAGATGCCCCACTCGGTGAAGTAGCCGAGCTTGACCTTGTCGCCGGTGGGCGGGGGAGTGGTGCCACCGCCGCCGGTGGTGTGCACGGCGACGGAGCCGCTGACCGGGCCGGTCTGGTCGGCGGTGTCGCGGGCCTGCACGCTGTAGGAGTAGTCGGTGCCGGCGGTCAGACCGCTGTCCGTGTACGAGGTCGTCGTGACGGTGGCGACCTTCTTGCCGTCGCGCAGCACGTCGTAGTTCTTGACGCCCTTGTCGTCGGTGGCCGCGCTCCAGGAGAGCTTCACCGAGGTGTCGGTGACGCCGGAGGCGGTCGGGGCGCCCGGCGCGCTCGGCGGGTTGTCGCCGGGGACGCTGGGGCCGCCGTCGCAGCTGCCGCCGTTGAGCTTGCAGCCGGAGGGGGAGCCGGGGCCGGAGCCGTTGAAGCCGAAGGAGACCGAGGCGCCGGGGGCGATGGAGCCGTTCCAGCCGACGTTCTTGGCGGTCCAGTGGTTGCCGGAGTTGGTGACCGTGGCGTCCCAGGCGGAGGTGACCTTGGTGTCGGAGGGGAAGTCCCACTCGACCGTCCAGGAGCTGATCGCCGCGCTGCCGGTGTTCTTCACGGTCCAGGAACCGCCGAAGCCGGTGCCCCAGTCGCTGGTCTTGGTGAAGGTGGCGGTGGCGGTGGACGCCGCGTCGGCGGCCGCGCTGGCGGGGCCGGTGAGGGCGACCAGGCCGGCCATGGGGAGCACCAGGGTCGCGAGCCCTGCCGCGGCCTTGTGTCTGAAGCGCATGCTGCGCCTCCCTTGTCGGGGGTGAATGTCAGGGGCATGACTGAGCCTCCATGCCCAAGTGCCGCGAGAATAGAAAGGTCTGGACCACAGGTCAATAGGTCTGGACCACTACGGCGGAGGTTCGGCCGGGGATCGGCCGCCCGCTCAACTCCCCCGCGAGCGCCGCCGCTTGCCCCCGCCCGGGCGGCTCCGCGCCGTCGCACGGGCGGCTGACGTGCGCCTTCGCCGCGCCCCGCACCGTCGCGGCCGCCCGGCACCGGACGCGCCGCGACGGGCCGTACGCTGGCCGGAAGACGAGGAGGGCGCGCATGACACGGGCGGGACGGTCCGGAGCGGTGCTGGTCGTCGACGACGACGCGGCGATACGCCGGTCGCTGGAACGCGGCCTCGGACTCAGCGGGTTCGCGGTGCGCAGCGCCGCCGACGGCCGCCAGGCGCTGGCGGCGCTCGCCGAGGAACCCGCCGACGTCGTGGTCCTCGACGTGTCGATGCCCGGCATGAGCGGCATCGAGGTGTGCGCCCGGCTGCGCGAGCAGGGCGGGGACCTGCCCGTGCTGATGCTCTCCGCGCTCGACGACACCGCCGACCGCATCGCCGGACTCCAGGCCGGCGGCGACGACTACCTCGTCAAACCCTTCGCCCTCCAGGAACTCGTGCTGCGCCTGCACGCCCTGCTGCGCCGCCGCCCGCCCGCCGGACCGGACGTGCTGCGCGCGCACGGCCTGGTGATCGACCCCGCCGCCCGCACCGCCGAGCGCGAGGGCCGGCCGCTGGAGCTGACCCGCCGCGAGTTCGAACTCCTGGAGGTGCTCTCCCGCAACGCCGGACTCGTCCTCACCCGCGACCAGCTCCTGGAACGCGTCTGGGGCTACGACTTCGACGTGCGCACCGACGCCGTCGACACCTTCGTCAGCTATCTGCGGCGCAAGCTGGAGGCCGGCGGACGGCCCCGGCTCGTCCACACCGTGCGCGGCGTCGGCTTCGTCCTGCGGGAGACCCCGTGAGACTGTCCACCCGGATCGGCCTCGCCGTCGGCTGCACCGTGCCGCTGCTGGTGGCCGCCTCCGGCTGGCTGCTGCTGCACCTGGTCGCCCGGGACCTGCACCGCGTCGAGGACCAGCACCTGCGCCGGCGCGCCGCCGCCCTCGCCCCCGACGCCCGCGCCCTGCTGCGGGCCACCGCCGACGACCGCGCCCGGGCCGCCGACACCAGGCAGCGGCAGCTGTTCAGCGCCGCCCTGGACGTCGGCGTCCGGGTGAGCGACGGCGACGCCGTGTTCAGCGGCGGACCCCAGCCCGCCGCCGGCGTCCGGCTGCCCGCCGCCGACCGCCCGGTCACCGTGCGCGCCGGCGGACACGGCTGGCGGGTGCTGTCCCGGCCGGTCGGCGGCACCGCCTCCGGCACCCTGTGGGTGTTCTCGCCCGACACCGCCGACCGCGCCCAACTGCGGGCGGTACGCCACCGGGTGGCGCTCACCGCGCTGCTCGCCGCACCGCTGTCCGGGCTGCTCGCCTGGGGCCTGGCCGCCGGCGCCGCCGCCCCGCTGCGCCGGCTCACCCGCCGCACCGCCGGACTCGACCCGCGGGCCACCGCCGCCCGCCCGGAACACCGGCGCACCGGAGTCACCGAGGTCGACGAACTGGCCGCCACCGTCCGCACCGTGCTGGCCCGCTACGACGAACAGGCCGCCCGCACCGCCGAGGCCCTGGACACGGCACGCTCCTTCTCCGCCGCCGCCGCGCACGAACTGCGCACCCCGCTGATGAGCATGGGCGCCAACCTCGACATCCTCGCCGGCCACCCGGACCTGCCCGACCCGGACCGCACGGAGGTGCTCACCGACCTGCGCCACGAGCACGCCCGGCTGCTCGGCCTACTGGTCACGCTGCGCGAACTGGGCCGCGGGGACCTGGTGGAGGCGGAGGCGTTCGGCCCCGTGGACCTGGCCGAGGTGGCGGGCGCCGCCCTGGCCGAGGCCGCGCGGCGCGCCCCACGGGCGGCGCTCGCGCTCGACGCCCCCGCCGCGCTCCCCGTGCACGGCTGGGAGCCGGGGCTGCGGCTGCTCCTGGACAACCTGCTCGCCAACGCCCTCGCGCACGGCCGCGGCCCGGACGGCCGCGCCCGCGTCCGGGTGACCCTCGCCGCCGCGGGCGACGACGTGGTGCTCACGGTGGACGACCACGGGCCGGGCGTCCCGCCCGAGGACCGGCAGTCCGTCTTCGAGCGGTTCCGGCGCGGCCCGCACAGCGCGGGCTCCGGACTCGGCCTCACCCTGGTCGCCCAGCAGACCGCCCTGCACCGCGGCGAGGCCGCCGTCACCGACGCGCCCGGCGGCGGTGCGCGCTTCACGGTGCGGCTGCCCCGCGGCGGCGGCGAACTGCCCGGCCGCCGCGACTGGCTGACCGTCGCCGCCGGGACGGCCACGGCGGACCGGTCACAAGGTTTCCCCAAAGAAGGTCCCTAGCGTCGTCCGCGCCACGGCCGGCCGGCCGCGGCGACGCACACGACCGCAAGGGACATACCGCACATGGACGCACGACACGGAACACGCACGCTGTGCACGGCACTCGCGGTGACGGCGCTCCTCGCCACCGGCACGGGCGCCGCGGCGGCGGCCGACGCCAGCCCCGCCCCCGGCCCCACCGGCGACGGCGCGCACGCGCTGTGCAAGCGGGTGCCCAAGCTGGACCGGCGCATCGCCCGCTCCCTGAAGCGGCTGGACGCCGGCGCCGGCGCCCGCGGCTCGGTCTCCCGGCTCCAGAAGCGGGTCGACAACGCCAAGAAGGCGGGCGACAGCGCGGTCGCCACCTACCTCCAGGACCGCCTGAACCACCGCAAGCAGCTGCGCACCGACCTGGGCACGCGGCAGAAGGACCTCGCCGCCGTCCGTACCTGGTGCGCGGCGCACGGCAACGGCGCGAAGGCGAGCTGATGCGGGCTCGGCGGTGCGCGGTGGGGGCCGCGGCGGGACTGCTCACGGCCCTCCTCGCCGCCGGCTGCGGCCGGCACGACGGCGCCGCGACGCCGGCCCCGGCCACGTCACCGGCGGCGTCCGCGCCGACCGGGTCGGGTGGGTCGGCCGGGTCGGCCGGCGACTACGAGCGGATGCGCCAGAAGGTCGACGCGGCCGAGTCCGCGGCGGCGGCGGCCGACCGGGACACGGCGAGCGACGACGACCGCTGACGCGTACGGGACGAGAACCGCTGAGGCGCGCGGCACGAGGGCCGCTGAGGCGGGTGCACGGGGGCCGCTGAGGCGGGTGCACGGGGACCGCTGAGGCGCGCGCCACGGGGCCGCTCGGGCGGGCCGGGCGGGACGGGCGGGGGAGCGGGGTTCGGCGCTCGACCGCCCGGCGTGCCGCCCGGCTCAGCGTTCGCCGCCCGGGACCCACAGCACGTCGCCCGTCTCCTTGTTGGCGGTGCGGGCCAGGATGAACAGGAGGTCGGAGAGGCGGTTGAGGTAGGTGGCGGTGAGCGGGTTCATCGTGTCGCCGTGCGCCTCCAGGGCCGCCCAGGTGGAGCGCTCCGCGCGGCGGACCACCGTGCACGCCTGGTGCAGCAGGGCCGCGCCGGGGGTGCCGCCGGGCAGGATGAAGGAGCGCAGCTTCTCCAGCTGCTCGTTGAAGTGGTCGCAGTCCGCCTCCAGCCGGTCGACGTAGAACTGCTCCACCCGCAGCGGCGGGAACTCCGGGTCCGCCACGACCGGCGTCGCCAGGTCCGCGCCCACGTCGAACAGGTCGTTCTGCACGCGGACGAGGACCTTGACGATCTCCGCGTCGAGACCGCCGAGCGCGATCGCCGTGCCGATCACCGCGTTCGCCTCGTTGGCGTCGGCGTACGCCGAGATCCGCAGATCGGTCTTGGCGACCCGGCTCATGTCACCGAGGGCGGTCGTGCCCTTGTCCCCGGTCCTGGTGTAGATGCGCGTCAGGTTGACCATGCGACCAGCCTAGTTACCCGCGGCCCGGTCGGCAGACCGCTGTGCCCACCGTCACGGCGGGCGTCCGATCCCTCCTCACCCGACGACGCGTCAGCCGGGACGGACGCGCTCGCGCCCCGGGACCACCGGCGGCCGCGACGCACGCGAAACCTCCCGTGACGCGCCCGCACTCCCCGGCCGCGGCGCGGACCTGTTGAGCGGGAGGCCGCCCAACTACGCCGTCCGGGGCGTGCCGTGACCCCTGCCGGTGTGATGTCCGTCATCTGAGACGTGACGCGCATTACTTACCGGTCACACAGCCCCGTACGAGCGCTAGTGTCCGCTCAGGAGTCGTACGAGAACAGCGTGTAAGCCGTCCCGCGGTCACCGCCGGTCGCTCGCGCCGTCGTCCACCCAGTCGTTCAACACGTGGAACACGTTCACCAGGGGAGTCGTCAGTGGCACGGAAGCTCGCCGTCATCGGAGCCGGCCTCATGGGGTCCGGCATCGCCCAGGTCTCCGCGCAGGCGGGCTGGGAGGTCGTTCTGCGGGACGTGACCGACGAGGCGCTCAGGCGTGGCACCGACGGCATCAGGGCCTCCTACGACAAGTTCGTCGCCAAGGGGAAGCTGGCCGCCGAGGACGCCGAGGCCGCCCTCGCCCGCATCACCACCACCACGGACCTGGACGCCGCCGCGGACGCGGACGTCGTGGTCGAGGCGGTGTTCGAGAAGCTGGAGGTCAAGCACGAGATCTTCCGCACCCTCGACAAGCTGGTGCGCGAGGACGCGGTGCTCGCCTCCAACACCTCCGCCATCCCGATCACCAAGATCGCGGCCGTCACGGAGCACCCGGAGCGCGTCGTCGGCGTGCACTTCTTCTCGCCGGTGCCGATGATGCGGCTGGTCGAGCTGGTCCGCGGCTACAAGACCAGCGACGAAGCCCTCGCCACCGCGCGGGAGTTCGCCGAGTCCGTCGGCAAGACCTGCATCGTCGTCAACCGCGACGTGGCCGGCTTCGTCACCACCCGCCTCATCTCCGCCCTGGTCGTCGAGGCGACCAAGCTGTACGAGTCGGGCGTGGCCACCGCCGAGGACATCGACCTGGCCTGCAAACTGGGCTTCGGCCACGCCATGGGCCCGCTCGCCACCGCGGACCTGACCGGCGTCGACATCCTGCTGCACGCCACCGGCAACATCTACACCGAGACCCAGGACGAGAAGTTCGCCCCGCCGGAGCTGATGCGCCGGATGGTGGACGCCGGTGACATCGGGCGCAAGAGCGGGCAGGGCTTCTACAAGCACTGAGACCGCGCCGGAGCCGCCCGGATCACCCTCCGGGGTGAATTCGGCAGCGGTTCGCCCTCGGGCGGCAACCGCACCGCCGCACACGCAGTCAGACCTTGCACAGCCCATCGTCCAACGGAGCACGCCACCGCATTCCCGGGGAGCGCATATGTACATCAGGGGCGACCACGCCCAGGTGGTCGTCGGGGGCCGCCTCGACGTCCGCAGCGCGGCGGACGCCCGTACGGTCCTGCACTCGGCCGTGGACGACGGCTTGGGCGACCTGGTCCTCGACCTCTCCGAGCTCGACTCCTGGGACGCCACCGGACTCGGTGTGATCATGGGTGTCCACCGGCGGGCCGGCCGCTGCGGCCGGCGACTGGTGCTGCGCGACGTGCCGCCGCAGATGCAGCGCCTGCTGGTGGCCACCCGGCTGCACCGCATCCTCGCCATCGAGGGCGGCATCGGCGTGGAGTCCCTGCCCCGCGTCTGAGCCCCCCGCGTCCGAGACCTCCCGCGTCCGAGACCTCCCGCGTCCGAGACCTCCCGCGTCCGAGACACCCCGCGAGCGCGCCGCGGCGCCTCCCGCGCGCCGTACGGGTGTGAACCCGGCGAGGCGGGACACCCGGGCGGACGGCACCCGACCGTACGTCGCACAATCCTCCCGAGACCGTGACGTCTCGGACGGCGCGGTACCCCGGGCTGTCGTGGATACTGTGCCAAGGTTTAGGGTTCGGTCGCCCGCTGCTCAGCAACCCTCGAGCGGGCCCGGACCAGAAGCGACAGCGTGCAGCAAGGCCGGGAGGGCTCGAAGAGCACACCGCTTTTGGGGGCGTGGAACCGATGGAACCCATGGAACCCATGGACCCGCACATCCGGGAGCCCGAGGACATGGGCCATGACGGCGACGGCCACGCGCCCGGCCCGCGCCCGCCCAGGGAGTCCCGCGCCGCCGACTTCACCCCGCACGCGCCCGCCCTGGCCCGCACGGTGCGGGTCGTCGCGGGCGACCTCCTGCTCACCGTCAACCCCGTCGACGGCAGCGAGATCGAGATCTGCCCGCCCGGCGAGCGTCCCGGCCGGCCGCGCCGCCGCACCGCCGACGAGCGCGCCGAGACCGAGCGCGCCGGCCGGCCGCCGGTCCCGTCCGGCCCCGCCCCCTCCGCCGCACCGCTGGTGGACCGCCAGGACGAGCGCGAGCGGCTGGTACGGCTGCTCGCCCGCGGCCGCTCCGCGCGCCTGACCGGACCGGGCGGCTCCGGCCGCACCAGCCTCCTCGACCTCGTCGCCGAGGACTGCGCCGACCTCGCCCCCGACGGCGTGGTCCGTCTCTGCGGCCACCGCCGCACCGCCGGCGAGCTGCTGCACGACCTCTTCCGCGCCGTCCACAGCGCCCCCCTGCACCGCCCCGACCGCGCCGAACTCCTCGCCCACGTCCAGCAGATCGGCGCCGTCGTCGTCGTGGACGACATCGAGTTCGGCGGCGCGGCGCTCGACGAACTCCTCGACGCCACCCCCGAGTGCGCCTTCCTGGTCTCCGCCACCCCGGACGTGTCCGCCCCGTCCGCCGAGTCCGGCGTCGAGGAGGTCGTCCTCGGCGGTCTCGACCGGGCCGGCGGCGTCGAGGTCATCGAGCGCGGCGTCGGCCGGGTCCTCACCGAGGAGGAGACCCGGTGGGCCGGCGACCTCTGGTTCGAGTCCGAGGGCCTGCCGCTGCGCTTCGTCCAGGCCGGCGCCCTGCTGCGCCAGCGCGACCGGCTGCGGGCCGGCACCAGCGCCGTGGAGGAGTTCGGCGTCTTCGCCGAGACCGCGCCCGAGGACGCCGTCCTCGGCGACCCCACCGCCGACGAGGCGCCCCTGCCCTCGCTCGGCGACGCCGCCGCGCCCGCGCCGCTGCTCGCCTCCCGGCTCAGCGCCTCCGCGCGCGCCACCCTGCGCTTCGCCGTCGCACTCGGCGGCGAGGTGCCCCACCAGGCGCACCTGCCCGCCCTGGTCGGCGACACCCACGCCGACGCCGCCCTCGGTGAACTGGCGAGCTGCGGCCTGGTCTCCCCGGTCGGCGCCCGCTACCGGCTCGCCGCCGGGGTGCTCACCCAGCTGGAGGCCGCCGGCTACGGCGCCGACGCCGAGGAGCAGGCCCGCGCCGCGGCCCGGCACTACGCCTGGTGGTCCGGGCACCCCTCGGTCACCCCGGAGCGGGTGAGCGTCGAGGCGGACGCCGTGCTCGCCGCGCTGGCCGTGCTGGTGCCGGCCACCACGCCCCTGGGCGACGGCGAGGAGAGCCTCGCCCTGCGGCTCGCCCGCACGGCCGCGCCCGCGTTCGCCGCCGGTCTGCACTGGGGTGCCTGGGAGCGGGCGCTGCGGTTCGGCGCCGAGGCGTCCCGGCTGGCCGGAGACGTCGCCGAACAGGCGTATTTCCACCATGAGTTGGGCGTCCTGGCGCTCTGCGGTGACCGCCTCGACCGGGCCCGCGCGGAGCTGGAGACCTCCATCGGACTGCGCGGCGCGCTCTCCGACAAGCGCGGCACCGTCGCCGGCCGCCGCGCCCTGGCGCTGGTCGCCGACCGCTCCGGCACGGCGCCGGGGCCGCTCGCGCTGCCGGCGGGCTCCGGCCCGCCCGCGGACGAGGAGATCGCGGACGCGCGCGCCGGGGAACCGGCGCCGCCGCCCGGCGGGGTCCCCGCGCCCTTCCCCGTGCTCCGGTCGCCCGTCGGCGAGCCCTCGACGCTGGTCACCCACCGGCCCGCCCCGTCCGCGCCGTACACGCCGTACGCCCCCTCCTCCGCGCCGGGCGGCAAGGCCCGGCACCGGGTGGGCCTGAAGGGGCTGGCCCGGCGCAACCTGGTGGCGGCGGGCGCGGGCGCGCTGCTCGCGGCCGTCCTCGGCACGGTGGTGACGCTCGGCGCCACCTCCCACAACGACGCCAACGACCCCTCCGACAACGTGGGCGTCAACCCGTCCGCCGGTCAGGGCGCCGACGACGGCGGCGTGGGCGCGGACGTCCCGCAGGACGGCACGGGCGGCGGCAGCGGCGGCGACACCGGCGTGGCCACCAGCCGCCCCACGGACCCGGGCCCCGACGGCGCCTACGGCACGGCGGACGACCCGGCCCGCCCGGCCGGCGCCGAGCCGTCGGAGAGCGTCCAGCCGGCCGGGAGCGGCGGCGGCTCGTCCTCGAAGCCGCCTGGGCCGTCCGGATCGTCCAGCGCGACGGACGGCGGCAGCACCGGCGGCTCGACGGGCGGACACCCCGGGGGCTCCACCGGCGGCACCGGGAGCACCGGCGGCACCGGAGGAACAGGGAGCACCGGAGGCGCCGGCGGCGCGGGCGGCACCGGGAGCACCGGGGGCACGGGGAGCACGGGCGGGACCGGCGGCTCTCCCACCGGCGGCACGTCCACGGGCGGCACCGGGGGATCGCCGACCGGTGGTGAGACCGGCGGCAGCCCGGACCCCGCGGGCGGCACCACGACGGGCGGCGACGGCGGCGCCGGAAGCGGCTCCGACGGCGGGACGAGCGGGGACACGGCGGGCGGCGGCTCCTCGCCGCCGACGGCCGGCGTCTCGGCGAGCGCCCCCTCGCCGAGCACGTCCGTGACCGGCGCCTCCCCGGCCTCGGCCGACCCGTCCGGGACGGCGGCCGCCTGACCGCCGCACGGCCCACGACAGAGGGGCCGGGCCCGCCTCGGGCGGACCCGGCCCCTCCGGCATACCGCCGTCGCTCAGAACAGCCGCAGCTTGTCGTCCTCGATGCCGCGCATCGCGTCGTAGTCCAGGAGCTGGCAGCCGATGCCGCGGTCGGTGGCGAGGACGCGGGCCTGCGGCTTGATCTCCTGCGCGGCGAAGATCCCGCGCACCGGAGCGAGGTGCGGATCGCGGTTCAGCAGCTCCAGATAGCGGGTGAGCTGCTCCACCCCGTCGATCTCGCCGCGCCGCTTGATCTCGACGGCGACGGTCTGCCCCGAGCCGTCCCGGCACAGGATGTCCACCGGACCGATGGCGGTCATGTACTCGCGCCGGATGAGCGTGTAGCCCTCGCCGAGCGTGTCGATGCGGTCGGCGAGCAGCTCCTGGAGGTGCGCCTCCACGCCGTCCTTGATCAGCCCCGGGTCCACGCCGAGTTCGTGCGAGGAGTCGTGCAGGATCTCCTCCATCGTGATGATGAGCTTCTCGCCCGCCTTGTTGACGACTGTCCACACGCCTTCCTCGTCGCCCGCCCCCTCCTTGAGGCTGCACGGCGGCGACATCCAGTTCAAAGGCTTGTAGGCACGGTCGTCCGCGTGGATCGAGACGCTGCCGTCCGCCTTGACCAGGATCAGACGGGGGGCCGAGGGAAGGTGGGCGGTGAGCCGGCCGGCGTAGTCGACGGAGCACCGGGCGATGACGAGACGCATGGTCGGCAACGCTACTCGACGCACCGGGCCGGGCGCGATTCGCCCGCCGGGGCTCCGACTCCGGCGCGTGGGCGGCCCGCGCGCACCGCCCCATTTTTCCCACGATCACCCGTGTTCACTTGTGGCCGATTGTGTGCCCAACCCGTCCTGCCGGTAAGTGCATTCGCCTGGTGGGTGACCGTTCAGTTGCCTAACGTAGGGAACGGGAGGTCGCGATGTGTGTACGCACCGTGTTCGGTATCACGAACTCCCTCATCTGTCCGGCAACCCCCGCAGTCCGGGGGTGCGAGAGGAGAACCCATGTCGCTCGACGTCTCACCGGCCCTACTCGAACAGGCCGAGCGAGGCGAGGTCGACGAAGCCGACTTCGTCGACTGCGTCCGGACCTCCCTGCCCTACGCGTGGGAGATGATCAGCTCCCTGGTGGCCCAGCTGAAGGTGGACGGCGGAGAGTTCGCCGACAACCAGACGCCCCCGCCGGACGAGCAGGCGCGCGGCCAGCTGCTGCGCGCGCTCGCGAGCGATGCGATTCGCGGCGCGCTCCAGCGGCACTTCGGTGTGCGGCTGGCCTTCCAGAACTGCCACCGGGTGGCGGTCTTCCCGCTCGATTCCTCCGTCGACGAACGGCTCGCCCGGTTCACGTCGGTGCGCGGCCAGTTGCTGAACCAGTCCCCGGAGCTGCGGGACTGCTGACGCGTGGGGCCTGACGCCCGGGGCACGCCGGACCCTCCGGGGTGCGCACCGGACGCGGGGCCCGGACGTCCGCACACCGCTCGGTCCGCGGGAGGCGCGGTCAGGACCGAGCGGCCGGCGCGGGCGCTGTCCGTCGTCACCGCGACGGCTCGGTCAGCCGAGGTGGGGGAGTACCTCGGCGCCGAGCCGCCGTACGTTCTCCTCGGTCGCGGCCAGGTCGCCCGAGCCCTCGACGAGCAGTGCGAAACGAGTGATGCCGGTCCGCTCGGAGGTCGCCGCCAGCCGGTCGGCGCACAGCCGCGGGTCGCCCACCGGGTGCAGCCCGCACAGCAGTTCCGTGTACGCCAGCGGATCGCGCATCCGGCGGGCCCGGTCGTCCACCGTGACGTGGGCGTCCAGGCCCTGCCTGAACCAGCCCGGCATCGCCTTCAGCAGCGCCTCGGCGGCGTCCGCGCGCCGGTCGGCGATCTGGCAGACGCCGGCCGAGACGTGCGCGGCGTCCCGGACCTCCTCGCCGGGCCGGCCGGCCGCCCGGGCGCAGCGCCGCCACAGGGCGACCATCTCGGCCTTCTCCTCGTCCCCGACGTGCATCCCGAGCAGCATCGGCAGTCCGCGCTCGGCGGCCAGCCGCACACTCGCCGGCGAGGTGCAGGCGACGACGACCTCGGGCCCCGGCGTCTCGGTCAGCGCCTCCGAGGGGCGCGGCACGACGGGCACCTCGCGGAAGGCGAATCGTTCCCCCGATGCGGACACGGACGGCTCGCGCAGCCAGCGCATCAGCAGATCGAGTGACTCGGGGAACCCGTGTTCGTAAGCGGAAAGGCCCGTGCCGAACACCTCCAGGTCGACCCACGGCCCGCCGCGGCCCACGCCCAGCGAGAACCGGCCGCCGCTCGTCACGTGCAGCAGCGCGGCCTGCTCGCCGAGCGCCACCGGGTGCACGGTGGGCAGCACGCTGACCGCGGTGCCGACCCGGAGCCGGCGGGTGCGGCCCAGCAGCAGCGCGGCCAGGGTGACGGCCGACGGGCACGTTCCGTACGGTACGAAGTGGTGCTCGGCCAGCCAGACCGCGTCCAGGCCCGCCTCCTCGGCGACCTCGGCCGTACGGACCGCGCGGTGCAGCGCCTCCCCTTGTCCCTGTCCCGGGAACTGGGCGGCCAACACGAAACTTCCTACGCGCATCGCTGTTTCCTGCTTCCTCGGCTCCGACGCGGAGCTCCCCGCCCGGCATAACCGTCCGACACGTGCCGAGGACACGGTCTGGAAGAAGGATTTCCGGATTGTCGGTCGAATACGGTGTCCGGCAGGGGGACTTGTGGGGGTTGAGCCGGAATACGGTTCCGCACGCGTACCCCGGTCGGCGGCGCGTAGTCTGGACGGAGCCCCGTTCCCCCGCACGTTCCGTGAGGTGTCCCGTGTCCCCGCGTCGCAACCGCCCCAAGGGCCCCGGCTCCGCCGGCCGGAGCGCCGAGGACGACGCCGCGAGCCGGTACGGGGGCTGGCAGGCCACGGAGAGCTGGCGGGGCGAGGAGTGGAGCGTGCGCCATGTCGCGGGGGCGAGCGCGGCGGGCAAGACCTACCGCTGCCCGGGGTGCGACCAGGTGATCGCCTCGGGCGTCCCGCACGTGGTGGCCTGGCCCGAGCACGCCGGGGTGGACGACCGCCGGCACTGGCACAAGGCCTGCTGGAACGCCAAGGACCGCCGCACCACGCGGGTGCAGCGGTCCCGTAACGCGCCCAGGTTCTGAACCCCGGCTCCCGGAGCCCAGGTTCCGGGAGAACTCCTACACGTCCCGCTTCTCCAGCAGCAGCCAGGAGCCGGCGAAGGCGACCACCACGGCGCCGATCATGATCCACAGCGGGTCCCAGCCGGACGGCCCCGAGTCGCTCAGCGAGCTGGAGTAGAACACGCCCAGCTGGTTCGGGATCGAGTACTCGAACAGCGCCGTGCGCACCTTCTCCAGCGAGCTCGTCGCCATGAACAGCGCGATCACCAGCGGGGCCAGGACGGCGCCGATCATCACGGTGATGCCGCCCGCCGAGTGCCGCAGCACCGAGCCGATCAGCAGCGAGAACAGCCCGAGCAGGGCGATGTAGAGGCTGACGCCGACCGTGGCCTTGAACCACTCGCCGCCGGTCGGCTGCCGCGCGCTGGTCCCCTCCAGCATGGCCGTCTGCAACACGGCCACCAGCACGGTCGACACCAGGGTGACCGTGAAGGAGACGAGGAAGAAGATCAGCGCCTTCGCCACCAGGAACCGCCCGCGCGCCGGGCACGCCGTCGCCGTGGTGCGGATCAGACCCGTGCCGTACTCCGAGGCGGTGGTCAGCACCCCGAGCGTGATGACGGCGATGCTGCCCAGCAGCACCCCGAAGAAGCCCAGGGCCAGCGGGTCGTCGTCGCCGGAGAGATCGGAGCCGGAGTTGGCGACGATCGCACCGGTCAGCAGTCCGATCCCGACCACGAGCAGGACGAACACCCCGAGCGTCCACATCGTGGAGCGCACCGATCTGATCTTCGTCCACTCCGAGGCCAGGGCGTGCCCCAGATGCGTGCGGACCACCGGGATCGGCGAGGTGTAACCGGCGTACGGTGCGGCGGCCCCCGCCTCCCGGGCGGGCGGCGCGGCCTGCGGCAGCGGAGTCTGCGGCGTGCTCATCGGGCGTCCTCGGACTTGGTCGGGGCGGAATTCTCGGGCGCGGCGGGCGCGGCGGACGGCTGCGCGGGCGCCGGCGGGACGGGCTGCGCGTACGGGTTCACCGCGCCCGGAGCGCCGTACGGCTGCGGCGCTGCGCCGTAGGGGGCCTGGCCCGGGGCCGGCGGCTGCGGCGGCGCGAACGGCTGTCCGCCCTGCTGGGGCGGCGGCGGGGCGTACCAGCCGGGCTGCCCCTGGCCCGGTACCTGCGCGGGAGGCTGCGCGCCCGGCGGCAGCGGCTGCATCAGCCCGGCCTTCTGGTCGATGGTCGAGCGGTAGTCGACCGCGCCCTGCGTCATCCGCATGTACGCCTCCTCCAGCGAGGCCCGGTGCGGCGACAGCTCCCACAGCCGTACGTCGGCCTCGTGCGCCAGGTCGCTGATGCGCGGCAGCGGCAGGCCGGTCACGCGCAGCGCGCCGTCCGGCTCGGGCAGCACGTGCCCGCCGGCCTCGGTCAGCGCCGAGGTCAGCTTCTCCCGCTGCTGCGGCTCGGTGCCGGGGGTGCGGACCCGGGCGAAGTCGGCGGAGTTCGCGGAGATGAAGTCCGTCACGCTCATGTCGGCGAGCAGCTGCCCGCGCCCGATGACGATCAGATGGTCCGCGGTCAGCGCCATCTCGCTCATCAGGTGACTGGAGACGAACACGGTCCGGCCCTCGGCGGCCAGCGCCTTCATCAGATTGCGCACCCAGAGGATGCCCTCGGGGTCGAGGCCGTTGACCGGCTCGTCGAACAGCAGCACCTGCGGATCGCCGAGCAGCGCCGCCGCGATGCCGAGCCGCTGGCCCATGCCGAGCGAGAAGCCCTTCGAACGCCGCTTGGCCACCTCCTGGAGGCCGACCACGCCCAGCACCTCGTCCACCCGGCGGGCCGGGATGCCGGACAGCTGGGCCAGCGAGAGCAGGTGGTTGCGGGCGCTGCGGCCGCCGTGCACCGCCTTGGCGTCCAGCAGCGCGCCCACCTGGCGCGGGGCGTTCGGCAGCTTGCCGTACGGGTGGCCCCCGATGGTCACGGTGCCCGCGCTGGGGTTGTCCAGACCGAGGATCATCCGCATGGTCGTCGACTTGCCGGAACCGTTCGGCCCGAGGAATCCGGTCACGGCGCCCGGCCGTACCTGGAAGGAAAGGTTGTACACGGCGGTCTTGTCGCCGTAGCGCTTGGTCAGGCCGACTGCCTCGATCATGCTCCGGTCCCATCGGAAGGTACCCGTCCCAGGTCCGGGACAGCGGGGCGCACGCCCCCGTAAGGGTTAGGAGGATATCCACCGGCTGACGGTTCCGGCCAAAAGAGAGTAAAAACAGCCGGGCTCTCAGGCGTCCCGCCGGCGCAGCAGCGCGTAGCCGCCGGCCAGGGCCGCGATCACCCACAGCACCATGATCCCGAGGCCGCCCCACGGCCCGTAGGGGGTGTCGTCGCCGACCCGGGGGAGGACCCGCATGATCCGGCTGCCCGCCTGGTCGGGCAGGTACTGGCCGACCTTCCGGGTGGCCGAGACGTTCGCCAGGATGTTGGAGACCAGGAAGAAGAACGGCATCAGGACGCCCAGCGACAGCATCGGCGAGCGCAGCATCACCGCCACGCCCATGGAGAACACCGCGATCAGGGTCATGTAGAGGCCGCCGCCGACGACCGCGCGCAGCACCCCCGGCGCGTCCAGCGTGGTCCGCAGCTGCGGGCCGAGCATCGCCTGACCGAGGAAGAACGCGGCGAAGCCGGTCGCCATGCCGACGACCAGCGCCAGGCCGGTGGCGACGGCCACCTTGCTCGCCAGGAACGCGCCGCGCCGCGGGACCGCCGCCAGCGAGGTGCGGATCATGCCGGTGCTGTACTCGTTGGACACCACCAGCACCCCGAACACGATCATCGCCAGCTGGCCGAGCGTCATGCCGGCGAAGCTGACGAAGGTCGGGTCGAAGGAGAGCCGCTCACGCGGGCCCATGGAGCCGAACTCGTTCTTGGACAGGGCCGAGATCAGCATGCCGAGGGCGATCGTGACGACCGCCGCCAGGGACAGCGTCCACACCGTGGACGCCACCGACCGGATCTTGGTCCACTCGGACCGGATGACCTGGGTCGCCGCCATGGCTCAGCCCTCCGTCGGCGTAGTCGTCGGCGCGGTCGCCGGTGTGGTCGGGGTCGTCAGTGGGGCCGCCTTCGGCGCGGGCGGTCCCGCCGCCGTCCGCGCGATGCGGTGCGCGCCCCACGACTGCCCGGCCGGCTCCGGCTGCGCGTGGTACTCCACCGACTGGGCCGTCAGCCGCATGAACGCGTCCTCCAGCGAGGACTGCCGCACGCTCAGCTCGTGCAGCACGACCTGGTGCCGGGCGGCCAGCTCGCCGATCCGCTCCGGCCTGCCGCCGTCCACCTCCAGCAGTCCGTCGCCCGCCTCCACCACCGCGATCCCGGCCGTGTGCAGCGCGTCGAGCAGCCGCTCGCGGTCGGGGGTGCGGATACGCACCCAGGAGCGGGAGTTGCGCTCGATGAAGTCGGCCATCGTGGTGTCGGCGAGCAGCCGGCCCTGGCCGATGACGACGAGGTGGTCCGCGGTCAGCGCCATCTCGCTCATCAGATGCGAGGAGACGAACACGGTGCGGCCCTGCGCGGCCAGCGACTTCATCAGACCGCGGATCCAGTGGATGCCCTCCGGGTCGAGGCCGTTGACCGGCTCGTCGAACATCAGGATCCGCGGGTCGCCGAGCAGCGCGCCCGCGATGCCGAGCCGCTGGCTCATGCCCAGCGAGAACCCCTTCGCCTTCTTCCGGGCGACCGCCGTCAGCCCGACCGTCTCCAGCACCTCGCCCACCCGGCGGGCCGGGATGCCGTTGCTCTGGGCCAGGCACAGCAGGTGGTTGCGGGCGCTGCGGCCGCCGTGCACCGCCTTGGCGTCCAGCAGCGCGCCGATGTACGTCAGCGGGTCGGCCAGCTCGTGGTAGTGCCGCCCGTCGATCCGGACGTCACCGCCGGTGGGGTGGTCGAGACCGAGGATCATCCGCATGGTCGTGGACTTCCCGGCGCCGTTGGGCCCGAGGAACCCGGTGACGGTCCCCGGCCGCACGGTGAAGGTGAGACCGTCGACCGCCAGCTTCTCCCCGTACCGCTTGCTCAGCCCCGCAATCTCGATCATGCGGCCACGCTAATTCCGCCTCCCACCCCCCGCCACCGGAGCCACCCCCGGACCACCCGCTCGCCCCTCGGGCCGGCCTCCCGGTACCGGGCCGACCGTCCGCCCCCGAAGCCGCCTCCCGCCACGGGGCCGGCCTCCCCGCCCCGGACGCGCACGAAGCCCCCCGCTGCCCGAGGGCGGCGGAGGGCTTCGCGACGTCGGTCCCGTTCGCAGGGGCTACCGGGTCTGCTGGGCCGGCACGCTGCGGGAGACCGGCTCGTCCTCGGCCGGGGAACCCGCGGCGGCCACCGCGGCACCGGTGAGGGTGGCCAGCATCTCGCGCACGTTGGTCAGCTGCGCGTTGATCGAGTCGCGGCGGTTGGTCAGCGCCGCCAGCTCACGCTCGGACTCCGAACGGATGCGGTCCGCCTTGGCGTTGGCGTCGGCCACGATGTCCTCGGCCTGACGCTGCGCGGTCTCCACCGTCTGCCGGGCCCGGCGCTCCGCGTCGGTGCGCAGCTTCTCCGCCTCAAGACGCAGCTGCTCGGCGCGGTGCTCGATCTCCGCCAGCCGCTTCTCCGCCTTGGCCTGACGCGACGCCAGGTCGCGCTCGGACTGCTCGCGCCGCTTGGCGAGGTTGGTCTCGAAGTCGGCGGCGGCCTGCGCGGCCTTGGCGCGGGTCTCCTCGAAGAGGGCGTCCGCCTCCTCCCGCTTGGACTGCGCGTCCTTCTGCGCCTCGGACCGCAGCTGCGTGGCGTCGGCCTTGGCCTTCTCGACGATCCGGACGCCCTCGTCCTCGGCCTTGGACTTGCGCTCCGCGGCGAAGGACTCGGCGTCGTTGCGCACCTGCTGGGCCGCCGACTCGGCGAGTTCGCGGTGCTGCTCGGCCGCGCGCCGGGCCTCCTCACGCAGATCCTTCGCCTCCTCCTCGGCGAGCCGGAGGATCTTCTCGACCCGCGCGCCGAGACCCGCGTACGACGGTTCGGCGTCGGTGATCTGCGCCTGCGCGTTCTGCGTCTCGAGGTGCAGCTCCTCGATGCGCTTCTCCAGGGCGGTGATGCGGGAGAGAGCACTGTCACGGTCGGAGACGAGCTTGGAGATACGGTCGTCCACCTGAGCGCGGTCGTACCCACGCCGCACAAGCTCGAAGCCGTAGGGGGAAGTGTCGCTCATGGGGTTCCTGTCGAATGAGACCGGTGAGGTGATAGGTCGAATCCTAGGGGCCGAAGCGGTGTGTCATCGAGCGGATACGTGTTTGATCTGGAGAATGACACCTCTTTTGGGTGGCTGACCGCCGCGAGGCTTGCCAACACCCCTAGCCGAACCCCCGGAGACTCCCCCGTCAAGTCCCCGAATTCACCTCAAAGACTACCCTTCTGACGATTTGCCACCCGAGCGGGGTGCGCCCACCGTCGCCCCGGCCCGCACCCCGGAGTCCTTGGCCGGCGCGGGCGCCTCGAAGGACTCCAGCGCCTCCAGCACGTCCTGGACCCGGGAGATCTCGGCGTTGATGTCCTCGCGCCGGCGCACCAGGACCTCCAGCTCGCGCTTGCCCTCCTCCACCGTGCGCCGGGCCTCGTGGACCGCCTCGGCCTTCAGCTCCTCGGCCTCCTTGACCAGCTTGGCCTTCTTCTGCTCGGCCTCCTTCAGCAGGCCCTCGGCCTTCTTCACCGCGGCGATGCGCACCTTGCCCGCCTCGGAGTTGGCGTCCGAGACGATCTCCTTGGCCTTGGCCTGCGCCTTGGCGAGCTGCTCCTCGGCGGCCTTGATCAGCGCGTCGCACCGGTCGCCCGCCGACTTCATCGTCTCGGCGGACTCGCGCCGGGCCCGCTCGTGCAGCTCCTCGATCTCGCTGGTCAGCCGCTCGCGCAGCTCCTCGGCGCGCTCCCGGATCTGGGTGGCGTCCCGGCGGGCGCCGACGAGCAGCTCGTCCGCGTCCGTACGGGCCTTCTCCACCGCCGTGTTGCCCCGCACGGTCGCCTCGGCGAGGATCCGATCGGCCTCCTGGCGGGCGGCGCCCACCATCGTGTCGGCCTGCGACTCCGCGTCCGCCTTGGTCTTGACCGCGCTCGTCTGCGCCTCGGTCAGCAGCTTGTCGGCCTCGGCGGCGGTCTCCGTGATCAGCGTGTCGACCTGCTCGGCCGCCTCCGAACGCCGCTTGTTGGCCTCCTTGCGGGCCTCGTCCAGGGTCCGCTCGGCCTCCTCGCGGGCGGCCGTCAGCGTGCGCTCGGCCTCCGCCTCCGCGTCGGCCTTCAGCCGCTCGGAGTCGGTACGGATCCGCTCGGCACGGCTCTGCGCGGCGCCGACCGTCTCGGCCGCCTCCGCCCGCAGCCGTTCCGCGTCCCCGCTCGCGTCCGAGATCAGCTTCTCCGCCCGGTCGACGGACTCCGCCCGCACCCGCTCGGCCTCGGCCAGCGACCCGGTCCGCACCCGCTCGGCCTCCGCGGCCGTCTCGGTGCGCAGCAGGTCCGTCTCGGCGGCCGTCTCCGCGCGCAGCCGGTCGGTCTCGGCGATCGTCTCGGTGCGCAGCCGGTCCGCCTCCGCGACCGTCTCCGTCTGCAGCCGCTCCGCCTCCGAACGGGCCTCGGAGATCAGCGCGTCCGCCTGCGTCGCCGCGTCCGAACGGATCCGGTTGGCGTCCTCGCGGGCCTCGGCCCGGGTGCGCGTGGCGTCCTGGTCGGCCTGCGCGATCGTGTCCGATGCCTCGGTGCGCACCCGCTGGGCGTGCTCGGCGACATCGGTGCGGACCCGGTCGGCCTCCGCGATCGCCTCGGACACCGTGCGCTCGGCGAGCGCCTTGGCCGCCTCGGTCTCCTCCTGCGCCTCCCGGCGCAGCCGGGCCGCGTCCTCGCCGGCCCGCTCCCGCTCCGCGTAGGCGTCGGTGCGGACCCGGTCCGCCTCCTCCTCGGCCTCCCGCCGGGTACGGTCCGCCGCGTGCTCGGCGGCCGAGCGCAGCCCGGCGATCTCCTCCTGCGCCTGCTCGTGCAGCCCGGCGACCGACTCCCGTACCTGCTGGGCGTGCTGCTCGGCGGCCGACACCAGCTCGGTGGCGCGCCGGTCGGCCTCCTCCACCAGCCGGACCGCCTCGGCCTGCGCCTCCTCCACGCGCTTGCGCGCCGAGGCCAGCAGTTCCTCGCTCTGCTCGCGGGCCCGCTCGCGCTCCTGGCCGGCGTCGGCACGCGCCGCGCCGAGCAGCTCCTCGGCCTCGCGGCGGCGCCGGGCGGCCTCCTCCTGCGCGGCGGCCAGCGTCTCGGACGCCTCCGCGCCCAGCCGCTCCGCCGCGGCCTGCGACTCCGCGCGGACCCGGTCGGCGGTCTCCTGCGCCTCGGTCCGCAGCCGCTCCGCCTCGGCCGCGGCCTCCGACCGCAGCCGCACCGCCAGCGCCTCGCCCTCGGCACGGGAGGCGGACGCGTCGGCGGCGGCCTCGTCGCGCAGCCGGACGGCCTCCGTCTCCGCCTGCTGCTGGAGCGTACGGACCCGCTCGGCGGCCTCGGTGCGCAGCCGCTCGATCTCCTCGCCGGCCTCACGGCGGATCCGCTCGGCCTCGGCCCGGGCGTCGGTCAGCGCCTCCTCGGCGGCGGCCAGACGCTGCTCGGCCTCGCCGTGCAGCCGGGTCAGTTCCTCGGTGGCCTCGCCCTGGCGGGCCGCGATCGCCCGCTCGGTCTCCTCGCGCAGCTCGCGCGCGGCCCGCTCGGCCTCGGTGCGGACCGTCTCCGCCTGCTCGTCGGCCTCCGCGCGGTGCCGCTCGGCCTCCTTGCGGGTGCGCTCCAGGGTCTCCTCGGCCTGCCGGCGCAGCACGGTGGCCCGCTCGATGGCCTCGGTGCGGACCTTCTCGCTGTCCGCCGTGGCGGTCTTGCGCAGCTCGTCGGCGTCCGCCTTGGCCTTGGCCAGCAGCTCCTCGGCGGACTTGGCCGCCTCCTCGATCTGCGCGACGGCCTCGCGCCGGGCCTCGGCGCGGATCCGCTCGCCCTCGGCGACCGCCTCGGAGCGCAGCTGCTCGGCCTCGCCGCGCAGCCGCCGCGCCTCCTCCTGGAGCTCGACCGTCTTGGCCCGGTACTCCTTGGTGTCGTCCTTGGCGGCGCCCTTGAGCTGCTCGGCGATGTCGTGCGCCTCGGCGCGCAGCCGGTCCGCCTCCGCCTCCGCCTCGGTGCGGATCCGCTCGGCCTGCTCGGCGGCGTCCTTGGTGGTCCTGCGAGCGTCCTCGGCCGCCTTGTTCAGCACGTCCTCGGCGGTCTTCGCCGCCTTGGACAGCTGGGTGGCGGTCTCCTCGGCGGTGGCGCTGCGGGCCTTCTCGGCGGCCTCCGCGACGATCTTCTCCGCCTCGGCCCGGGCGTCGGCGACCAGCTGCTCGGCCTCGGAGCGGGTGTTCTCCGCGTCCTTCGTGGCCTCCTCGACCAGCCGGGCGACCTGCTCCCTGGCGGTGCGCGTGCGCTGCTCGTTGGCCGACTCGGCGCTCGACAGCGCCTTGGCGGCGGCCTCCTTCGCCTCGGTGACCAGCTTCTCCGACTCGGTCTGCGCCTTGCGCAGCGCCTCCTCGGCCTCGGCCATCCGCTGCTCGGCCGACCGGCTCAGCTCGGCGGCCTGGCGGCGGGCGGCGTCCGACTCGCTCGCCGTGCTGCTGCGCAGCTGCTCGGCGTGGTCGGTGGCCTCCTGGGCCTGGGTGGAGGCGGCGGTCAGCAGCCGCTCGGCGTCCGCGCGGGCGCGGCGCAGGAGCTGCTCGGCCTCCGTACGGGCCGACTCGGCCTCGCTCTGCAGCCGCTGCCGGGCCTCGGCGGTCAGCCGCTCGGCCTCCGCGCGCGCCGCGGCCATCGCCTGCTCGGCCTCCGCGCGGGACTCGTCGAGGAGCCGGCGGGCCTGCTGCTCGGTGCGGGCACGCAGCTGCTCCGCCCACGCCACGTTCTCGTTGACGTGCGACTCGACGGTCTGCCGGCGCTCGGCCAGCTCCTGGTCGAGCTGCTGGCGGCGGCTCACCGCCTCCTGGTGCAGCTCGGCCTGGAGCCGCGCGGCCTGCTCGGCGTGCTCCTGGAGGATGCGCTGCGTCTGCGACCGGGCCTGGCTCAGCTCCCGCTCGGCGTCCGCGCGGATCTGCTCGGCCTGCACCTGCGCCTGGCGCAGCAGCTGCTCGGCCTGGTAGCCGATGTCCGCGCTGTCGTAGGCGGGCCGGGTCATGATGGTCCGGCGCGCCTCGTGCAGCTTGGCGCGCAGCACCTCTACCTGGTAGCCGAGATCCTCGGCGTGCTGGATCGCCTTCTCCCGCTCGGTCTTCAGCCGATCCATCTCGGCCTCGAACCGAGAGAGGTGGTCGACGTCAGCCGCCGGCTCTCGCTCCTGGCGTTCGTAGCCCCGCACTGCGCGGTCCCATCCGTCCCCTGGTCGCAAGCCTGTCCAACGAGCTCCGTCCATCCGCCGGACGGGGCCCCCGGGGAATGGTGTCAGACCGACGGCGGAGCATGGGCTGCCGCCCGTCGCCCGTCCCCCGAAACGCGGACCCCGGAAAGCGGCCGCCCCCGCTTTTCAGGTGCGACCGCCCCCAACCCTACCGGCCCTTATGTACGAGGGTCAGTGCTCGGCCGACTCAACAGCCGCCGAAGTGACCAGTTCTGTCAGGACACCGTGGCAATCCTTGGGGTGCAGGAAGGTGATCCGGGACCCCATGGAGCCGACACGCGGCTCCTCGTACAGAACGCGTACGCCCTTCGAGCGGATGTCCGCGGCGTCCGCGTCCACGTCCGCCGTGCCGAAGGCGATGTGGTGGACGCCCTCCCCGTTCTTCGCCAGCCACTTCCCGACGGCGGAGTCCTCGCGGGTCGGCTCCAGCAGTTGCAGATAGGAAGCGCCGCCGTCGGACGTCTCGTTGATCTTGAGCATGGCCTCCCGGACGCCCTGCTCCTCGTTGACCTCGGTGTGGAACACCTCGAAGCCGTAGGTGGCCCGGTAGAACTCGACGGTGGCGTCGAGGTCGTGGCAGGCGATCCCGATGTGGTCGATTCGCGTCAGCATGGTTTCAGTGCAACGCCAAGGCGGTGGTTACGCAACGTGCGCGCGATCACACCGAAAGGCCGATGACGGGCGAAGTACCGCTCAGTACATTCGAAGTAAACCCTCGTTCACTCCTCGGCTGTGCAGGCCGGTAAGGGGATCGCAGCTCATGTCTTCTGGAACTCCCGGTACGACCAGCTCGGTGATCGTCGCGGGCGCGCGCACGCCCATGGGCCGGCTGCTCGGCTCGCTGAAGTCCTTCTCCGGAGCCGACCTCGGCGGCTTCGCGATCAAGGCCGCCCTCGACCGCGCCGGGATCGGCGGCGACCAGGTGCAGTACGTGATCATGGGCCAGGTGCTCCAGGCCGGCGCGGGCCAGATCCCGGCCCGCCAGGCCGCCGTCAAGGCCGGCATCCCGATGAACGTGCCGGCGCTGACCGTCAACAAGGTGTGTTTGTCCGGCCTGGACGCCATCGCGCTGGCCGACCAGCTGATCCGCGCCGGCGAGTTCGACATCGTCGTCGCCGGCGGCCAGGAGTCCATGACCAACGCCCCCCACCTGCTGCCCAAGTCCCGCGAGGGCTTCAAGTACGGGGCCGTCGAGATGCTCGACTCGATGGCCCACGACGGCCTGACCGACTCCTTCGAGGGCGTCGCCATGGGCGAGTCCACCGAGAAGCACAACACCCGCCTGGGCATCGGCCGCGCCGAGCAGGACGAGATCGCCGCCCTGTCCCACCAGCGCGCCGCCGCCGCGCAGAAGAACGGCCTGTTCGAGGCCGAGATCACCCCGGTGGAGATCCCGCAGCGCAAGGGCGACCCGGTCCTGTTCAGCAAGGACGAGGGCATCCGCGGCGACACCACGGCGGAGTCGCTGGGCAAGCTGCGCCCGGCGTTCGCCAAGGACGGCACGATCACCGCCGGCTCCGCCTCGCAGATCTCCGACGGCGCGGCGGCCGTGGTCGTGATGAGCAAGGCCAAGGCCGAGGAGCTGGGCCTGGACTGGATCGCCGAGATCGGCGCCCACGGCAACGTGGCCGGCCCGGACAACTCCCTCCAGTCGCAGCCCTCCAACGCGATCGCGCACGCCCTGAAGAAGGAGGGCCTGGAGGTCTCCGACCTCGACCTGGTCGAGATCAACGAGGCGTTCGCCGCCGTCGCCGTGCAGTCAATGAAGGACCTCGGCGTATCCACGGAAAAGGTGAACGTGAACGGCGGCGCCATTGCCCTGGGTCACCCGATCGGGATGTCCGGCGCCCGTCTCGTGCTGCACCTGGCGCTGGAGCTGAAGCGGCGCGGCGGCGGTGTGGGCGCGGCGGCGCTGTGCGGCGGCGGCGGCCAGGGCGACGCCCTGATCGTCCGCGTGCCGAAGGCGTAAGCGCGGCCCGCGTGCCGAAGGCGTCGGCGCGGGCCCACCCCCTCGAACGGCCCGGTCCGCACCGCCGACCCGCGCGGACCGGGCGAGCCGATCACGTGAACGGAGCTGTGATGCAGGACGTCTCCTCTCTGGTGGCCCAGGCCAGGGAAGGCCGGCCCCGGGCCGTGGCCCGGCTGATCTCCCTGGTGGAGGGGGCGTCCCCGCAGCTGAGGGAAGTCATGGCGGCCCTCGCCCCGCTGACCGGCAACGCCTACGTCGTCGGTCTCACCGGCTCCCCGGGCGTCGGCAAGTCGACGTCCACCTCGGCGCTGGTGACGGCGTACCGCAAGCAGGGCAGGCGGGTCGGGGTGCTCGCCGTCGACCCGTCCTCGCCGTTCTCCGGCGGCGCGCTGCTCGGCGACCGGGTGCGCATGTCGGACCACGCCTCCGACCCGGGCGTCTACATCCGCTCGATGGCCACCCGCGGCCATCTGGGCGGCCTCGCCTGGGCCGCTCCGCAGGCGATCCGGGTGCTGGACGCGGCGGGCTGCGACGTGGTCCTGGTCGAGACGGTGGGCGTGGGCCAGTCGGAGGTGGAGATCGCCTCCCAGGCGGACACCAGCGTGGTCCTGCTGGCGCCCGGGATGGGCGACGGCATCCAGGCGGCCAAGGCCGGGATCCTGGAGATCGGCGACGTCTACGTGGTCAACAAGGCCGACCGGGACGGCGCGGACGCCACCGCCCGCGAGCTGAACCACATGCTGGGCCTCGGCGAGGCCCGCGGCCCGGGCGACTGGCGCCCGCCCATCGTGAAGACGGTGGCGGCGCGCGCGGAGGGCGTCGACGAGGTCGTGGAGGCGCTGGAGAAGCACCGGGCGTGGATGGAGGAACGGGGCGTGCTCGCCGAGCGGCGCCGCGCCCGCGCGGCCCGCGAGGTGGAGACGATCGCCGTCACTGCCCTGCGCGAGCGCATCGGCGACCTGCACGGCGACCGCCGTCTCAGCGCCCTGGCCGAGCGCATCGTCGCCGGCGAACTGGACCCGTACCGGGCGGCGGACGAACTGGTCGCGGGCCTGACGGAGTCCTGAGCCGGACACACGGCGGCGGGCGGGAACCCTATGGGAAGGGTTCCCGCCCGCCGCCGTGTGTCCACGCGTCCTTGTCCGCCTCAGGGGCGGCCGCGCTGCCCGCGCAGGTGCTCGGCGATGGGCTTGAGGGACTTGTCCAGCTCCGTCAGGGACTCGGGGTCCAGCAGGTCGATGAAGTGCCTGCGCACGGACGCCACATGGTGCGGCGCGACCTTCTGCATCGTCTCCATGCCGTGCTCGGTGAGGACGGCGTAGAGTCCTCTGCGGTCGGACTCGCAGTTCTCACGGCGCACCAGGTTCGCGTTCTCCATGCGGGTGATCTGGTGCGAGAGGCGGCTCTTGGACTGGAGGGTGGCGGACGCGAGGTCGCTCATCCGCATCCGTACGTCCTCCGACTCGGACAGATTCACCAGGATCTCGTAGTCGTTCATCGTCAGGCCGAACGGCTGCAGATCCTTTTCGAGCTGGTAGGACAACAGCCTGTTGACCTCCAGGTGGGTGCGCCAGGCGCACTGCTCCGCATCCGTCAGCCAGCGCGTGGCCGTCTCGGTCTCCATGTATGAAGTCTACCTAAGAAGTTGAAAAGCGAACGAGTGAGGGGTGCTGTGACGGTGCGCACGCGTTCGAGCCGTCACACTCCGCAGACTACCGCTCACAGCCCGAAGCGACGCTGGAGGTCCCCCAGCTGTCCGGGAAGACGCGGTGCGCCGGCGTGCGCCCCGTGCCCCGCGGAACCCCCCGCCCCGCCGGGCACCCCGGGCTCCTGTGGAACCGCTCCCGTGGCCTGCTCCGCCATGAGCGCCTCGGACGACTGCAGCAGCACCGTGCCGGCCCCCACGAACTCGAACTGGTGCTCCTCCCCGGAGACCCCGCCGAGCCCCGTCATCGCACGTAGACCGCCCATCACCCCGGTCAGGTACCCATGATCGTAGTGATGGCACGGGGAGGGGCAGTCGGCCCAGCCGACGAGCGCCTGGGGGTCCACCCGGACCGGGGGTTCCATGAACACCACCGGACCGTTCGACGCGGCCACGAACTTTCCGGTTCCGATCAGGGTCAGGAACCCCGGCACGATCGACTGCTTGAGCGCGAGACTTGGCTGAAAAGCAAGCAAGTTGCCCGAGCGAATGGTCAGATTGCCGTCGTCCAAGTCATACGAATTCACATCGAAGGCCCGGTCGGCGAGGAGCATCTTGCCCGAGCCCTCCGCCACCACCCAGTCGCCGGCGTGCAGAGGCGAATGGAACGAACTGCGCACCAGCCGGTCCAGCCGGCCGTGCCCGACGCCGTTGAAGTCGATCGCCCCGTAGTAGGCGATCATCTTCCCCTTCTGAAGGAACCACTGGCTCCCCTTCAGCTCCACGCAGAAGGTGTACGCGTTCACGTTGTCGTCGACCGGCAGGGTCGTCGGGTCGTACACGACGCTCACAGCTTCTCCTCCGAGGCCTGGACGTAGACCACGCCGTCGCCGCTCAGCTCCAGCTGGAACCCCTCGCCGGAACCGCGCCCCACCATCTCGCGCCAGCCCAGGGCCGTGGACAGCTTGTTGCGCACCTCGCCGTGGTGGGCGACGTAGGCCTGGGGGTCGACGTGCACCGGCCGCTGCGGGCTGATCGGGATCTCCAGCACGCCGCCGTGCGCCATCACGGCGACGGCCCCGTGCCCCTGCAACGTCGTCGTGAAGAGGCCCTGGCCGGTCACCTGCCCGCGCACCATGCCCATCACGCCGCCCTGCGAGCCCATGAACATCGTGCCCTGCTGGAGGGTGCCCTCGAAGGCGAGCAGCCGGTCCGCCTCCACGTAGAGGGTGTCGCCCGCCAGGGTGATGACCTGGACGTGATGGCCGCCGTGCCCGAAGAACACGGTGCCGCTGCCCTCCACGCTCATCAGGGGCGTCGCCTCGCCCGCGACCCGCCGCCCGATCATGGACATCACCCCGCCCTGACCGCCCTGGACGCTGGGCGTGAACGAGACGTCCCCCCGGTAGGCGAGCATCGCGCCCCGCTGGCTGAACAGCCGCTGCCCCGGCACGACGGCCGCCTCGACCACCTTCGAGTTGATCTCCCGGAAGCCCACGTCACACATCCCCCGCGATCGTGTTCCGCTCACTGGGCTGCACGTAGACGAGCCCGTCGCCCTCGAACCGGATCTGGAAGGCCTCGCCGCCGCCCTCGCCGAGGAAGGTGCGGAAGGTCACCCCGGACTGGAAGGACTGCCGTACGTTCCCCTGGTGGGCGATGTACGCCCCGGGGTCGACCACCAGCGGGAACTGCGGCGCGACCCGCAGCACCACGGCGGGCCCGTCCGATATGATCGCCGCCTGCCCGTGCCCTTCCACGGTCGTGGTGAACAGCCCGTTCCCCTGCGAGGCCCCCCGCAGCCCGGTGAACGAGGTCCCCGTCCTGAGCCCCCCGTCGGTCGCCAGCACGTTGCTGGACTCGACGAACAGCTTGTCCCCGCGCAGCTCCACGAGATTGATCTCGGACGCCCGGTCGGCGAACCAGCACGTCCCCTGCCCCCGCACCTCCATCACGGTCATCTGCTCACCGGTGAGCCGCCGCGTCACCATCCCCCGCAGCCCGTCACCCCCACCGGTCAGCCTCTTGAACGCCATCTGCCCGTCGTACGCGACCATCGAGCCGTTCTTCGCCTTCACGGCGTCCCCGGTCATGTCGACGGCGAGCACCCTGCTGCCTTGAAGTCGGAACATCGCCACAGATGCGAAGGTAGCGGCGAACCGGCCCCGACCAACAGAGCCCACAGGGTGGAGACACCCCCCAAACCCACCCCTAGGGGACGGGCGCGGAGGGGGCCCTATCCGGCCAGATGCCGTTCCACCGTCTCGACCTTGCTGCTCAGACCGTCGGTGACCCCCGGACGGATGTCGGCCTTCAGCACCACGGAGACCCGCGGCGCCCGGGCCTCCACCGCGGCCACGGCACGCTTGACCACGTCCATGACCTCGTCCCACTCACCCTCGATCGAGGTGAACATCGCATCCGTCCGGTGGGGCAGACCGGAGGCGCGGACCACCCGGACGGCGTCGGCGACGTACTCGCCCACGTCCTCGCCGACGCCCAGCGGAGTCACGGAGAAGGCGACGATCACGCGTTCACCACTCCCTCACGACGGGCACGGGAGGCGATCACCGCGTCCTCGGCCTCCCGCTTGAGCCGGCGCTCGGCGAAGAAGCCGCCGGTGGGCAGCACGGACAGGACGAAGTACAGGGCGGCGGTCTTCAGGGGCCACTTGGCGCGGTTCCAGGCGTCGGCCCAGAAGAGCACGTACAGAACGAACAGGATGCCGTGGATCGCGCCCATCACAGGCACGCCGTTGAAGTCCGTGGTGCGCTTCAGGACCGAGCAGACGAGCAGCAGGATGAAGCTGACCGCCTCGGGTGCGGAGACCAGGCGGAGGCGGCGGAGGGCGGAGGCTGTCTTGATGTCCACGGATCACCTTCGGTGGGAGAGACGCTGGGCCAGAGTTTGTGAACGCAGGCACAAGGTTCCCCCCATTGTGACAAACCCCGGAAGAGACCCCAGACGCGGCCCGCCTCTCCGAAGCGGTCACGCTCCCGCAGCCGCACGACGGACGGGAGCGGGCCGTGGTGGTGCGTCCAATGCCCGCCGCATACTGCGGTCCCTCCCTACCTCAACGAAGGAACTCAGGGCCGTACGTCCGTGCGCGGCGGGCTGGACGCACCACCACGGCCCCGACCCCCGACGAACAGCAGGCGGCACAGCGCACCGAAGGCCGCACACCCCCGTCACCCCGCACCCCCCACCAGCGCCATCCCCAACGGCGTCCGTTCGTACAGCACCTGATGCCCGTACCGCCGAGAAGCGAGCAGCCCCGCCCCCCGCAGCACCGACAGATGCGCGGACACGGACGACGGCGCCAGCCCCAGCCGATGCGCCAGCGCGGACGTGGTGGCCGGCTCCTCCAGCGCCCCCAGCACGGCCGCCCGCCCCCGCCCCAGCAGCCGCACCAGCGCCACCCCCCGCTCCCCACCGGGCTCCGCCCACCACCCCGCCAGCCCCCGCGCCGGATACACCACCGTCGGCTGCCAGGGCGCCTCGAACCCGCTGACCACTTCCGGCCAGGAGAACACGCTGGGCATCAGCACCAGCCCCCGCCCACCCAGGTCTCGTACATGCTCACCGTGCCAGTCCACGGTCAGCGTCCGCCCGTCCCAGGCCAGCCGCCGGTCCAGCTCGGGCAGCAGCGCCCCCAGCCCCACCTCGGCCAGTCGCCGCGAGTGGTACGCGACGTCAGCTTCCAGCAGCGCCCGCAACCGCGGCCACTCCGGCTCGACCAGCGCATGCCAGGCGGCTTCCGTCAGATCGGCCAGCTCCCGCACCGCCCCCGCCGGATCGGCGAGCCACGCCCGCCCGCGAGGCGACTGAAGCGCACCGGGCGTGTCGGCCAGCGACCGCGCGATGTCCGCCCGAGCGGCCACCGGATCGGCGGCCCGCACACCGGCGATCTCCTCCTCGAACGTGGCGGTGGGCCCGATCGGCGGCGGCCCCAGGAAGTCCGGACTGTGCCCGCGCACGGGCATGAGCAGCCACAGCGGCGCGAGATCGAGCCCGCGCGCGGCCTCGCGGATACGCCGCAGCCACTGCGGGTGATACCCGTGCCGGTCGGGCCGCCCCAGCGTCCGCACCGCCTCCTGCGTCTCCCACAGCGGCGAGACGGCGAACCGGCAGCGCAGCAGGTCGTCGTCCCCGAAAAACAGCCGAAACGGCACATCCCACCCCCGAAGATTCGCCGACAACCGAAACTTTACGTCCGCGACGACCCCGAGGGCAGTGTGCCGCCCATGCAAGAGCAAGCCCTGCCACCCGCCCCCGCACCAACGCCTGGACCCGCACCCGCCACCCCCGCCCCCACCCCCACCCCCTCGAACTACACCGCAGCCCTGGCCATCCCGGAGTTCCGAGCGGTCTTCGCCGCCCACGCCCTCTCCCTCCTGGGCGTGATCGTCAGCGAGATCGCCCTCTCGGTCCTGGTGTACGACCTGACCGGCTCCCCCCTGTGGAGCGCGCTGACCTTCGCGCTGGGCTTCCTCCCGTACGTCGTCGGCGGCACCCTCCTCGCCGGAGTGGCCGACCGCTTCCCCGCCCGCCGGGTCCTGGTGACGTGCGACCTGGTCTGCGCGGCCTGCGTACTGCCGATGGCGACGTCGAGCGCCCCCATCGGCGTCGTACTGGCCCTGCGCTGCGCCCTGGCGCTGGTCTCCCCGGTCTTCCAGGGCACCCGCATGGCGACTCTGGCCGACATCCTCGGCGACGGCGACCTCTTCGTCCTGGGCCGCTCCCTACTGCGGATCGTCTCGCAGAGCTCCCTGCTGATCGGCTACGGCCTGGGCGGCATCCTGCTCACCGTGGTCAGCCCGAGGCACGCGCTGCTGATCACGGTGGCCACGTTCCTGCTCTCCGCGGCGCTGCTCCGCCTGGGCACCCAGCACCGCCCCGCACGAGCCGCGCCCCACCGAACCGCCACAGGCACCGCCACCGGTACCGCCGCCACCGGTACCGCCACAACTGGTACCGCCCCCACCCCCCGCCCCCTCCTGACCGACTCCCTCCAGGGCGCCCGCCAGGTCCTGGCGGCCCCCCGGGTGCGAGTCCTGCTCCTCCTCTTCTGGCTCCCCGCGATGTTCTCGGTGGTCCCCGAGGCCCTGGCCGCCCCCTACGCGGCCGCCCTGGGCGCCGGCTCCACCGGCCTGGGCCTGCTGATGTGCGCGCTGCCCGTCGGCACCATCGCCGGCGAGCTGTACGCGGGCGCCCGCCTGCGCCCCGCCACCCGCGAGCGCGTCGCCCTGCCGCTGGTCTGCTGCATGCTCCTGCCGTACCTGGGCTTCGCCTGGCACCCGAACCTCACCGCCTCCCTCCTCCTGCTGCTGCTCTCGGGCGCGGGCTCGGCGTACACGCTGGGCCTGGACCAGTGGTTCGTGGCGGCCGTGCCGGAGGAGCTGCGGGGCAGGGCGATGACGTTGCTCACGGCGGGCCTGATGACGATCCAGGGCGTGGGGATGGCGCTGGCGGGCGTCGCGGCGGAGTTCGCAGGCGTGCCGGCGACGGTGGCGGCCGCGGGAGCCCTGGGAACGGCGGCCTGCGCAGTCCTGGCCGTGGCCGCCCGGAAGACCGACGCGGGACCGACAGGCGACCGACGGACGACCGACGGACGACCGGCAGGAGACCGACCGGCAGAGGACCGGCGGGAGACCGACAGGCGAGACAGGGCTGACCGCGATATGACCGGCGGGTAGGGTCTGATGCCGTGCCGAAGCCCCTCAGTCTCCCGTTCGACCCCATCGCCCGCGCCGACGAGCTGTGGAAGCAGCGTTGGGGAAGCGTGCCGTCCATGGCGGCGATCACCTCCATCATGCGCGCGCACCAGATCCTGCTGGCCGAGGTCGACGCGGTGGTCAAGCCGTACGGACTGACGTTCGCCCGCTACGAGGCCCTGGTGCTGCTCACCTTCTCCAAGGCCGGCGAGCTGCCGATGTCGAAGATCGGCGAGCGGCTGATGGTGCATCCCACCTCCGTGACGAACACCGTGGACCGCCTGGTCACCTCCGGCCTGGTGGCCAAGCGCCCCAACCCCAACGACGGCCGGGGCACGCTCGCCGTCATCACGGACAAGGGCCGGGAGGTCGTGGAGTCGGCCACCCGCGACCTGATGGCGATGGACTTCGGCCTGGGCGCGTACGACGCGGAGGAGTGCGCGGAGATCTTCGCGATGCTGAGGCCGCTGCGGGTGGCGGCGAACGACTTCGACGAGTCCTGAGACGCACCCGACCCGGGACAAGATCTCCCGGAACGGGCGGTTACGCTCGACGCCATGAAGAAGAGCGTGCTGACCCGCTACCGCGTCATGGCCTACGTCACCGGCGTGCTGCTGGTCCTGCTGACCCTCGGCGTGATCGCCAAGTACGGCCTCCAGATCGACGGCGCCGCGAAGTTCACCACCGTCATCGGCATCGCGCACGGGTGGCTGTACGTGATCTACCTGGTCGTCGCCTTCGACCTGGGCTCCAAGGCGAAGTGGCCGGTCGCCAAGCAGCTGTGGGTGCTGCTGGCCGGCACGATCCCCACCGCCGCGTTCTTCGTGGAGCGACGGATCAGCCGCGAACTCGACGCCAAGGTCGCGGACCCGGCACCCGTGGCCGCCGAGGCGTAGCGCCACCGCACGACGGCGCGACCGCGCACCTCAGCGGCGCGTCCGCGCACCGCGCGGCACCACCGCGCCGCCCCCGCGCGGCAGCGCCCCGCACGTCTCACCGCCGTACGTCATCACACGTACGGCGGTCACCCGTCGACTTTTACTAGGACGTCCTAGTAAATTCGGGGGTATGGACGCTGACGCCATCGAAGAGGGCCGCCGCCGCTGGCAGGCCCGGTACGACGCCGCACGCAAGCGCGACGCAGACTTCACGACTCTCTCCGGCGACCCCGTCGACCCGGTGTACGGACCCCGCCCGGGGGACGCCTACGAGGGCTTCGAGCGGATCGGCTGGCCGGGGGAGTACCCCTTCACGCGCGGCCTGTACCCGACCGGCTACCGGGGACGGACGTGGACGATCCGGCAGTTCGCCGGATTCGGCAACGCCGAGCAGACCAACGAGCGCTACAAGATGATCCTCGGCAACGGCGGCGGCGGCCTCTCCGTCGCCTTCGACATGCCGACCCTGATGGGCCGCGACTCCGACGACCCGCGCTCGCTGGGCGAGGTCGGCCACTGCGGTGTGGCCATCGACTCCGCGGCCGACATGGAGGTCCTGTTCAAGGACATCCCGCTCGGCGACGTCACCACGTCGATGACGATCAGCGGCCCCGCCGTCCCCGTCTTCTGCATGTACCTGGTCGCCGCCGAACGCCAGGGCGTGGACCCGGGCATCCTCAACGGCACCCTCCAGACGGACATCTTCAAGGAGTACATCGCCCAGAAGGAGTGGCTCTTCCAGCCCGAGCCGCACCTGCGCCTCATCGGCGACCTGATGGAGCACTGCGCTGCCCGCATCCCGGCCTACAAGCCGCTGTCCGTCTCCGGCTACCACATCCGCGAGGCCGGGGCCACGGCGGCGCAGGAGCTGGCGTACACCCTCGCGGACGGCTTCGGCTACGTGGAGCTGGGACTCAGCCGCGGTCTGGACGTGGACGTCTTCGCGCCCGGCCTGTCCTTCTTCTTCGACGCGCACGTCGACTTCTTCGAGGAGATCGCCAAGTTCCGCGCGGCACGCCGGATCTGGGCCCGCTGGATGCGGGACGTGTACGGCGCGCGGTCCGAGAAGGCGCAGTGGCTGCGCTTCCACACCCAGACCGCGGGTGTGTCGCTCACCGCGCAGCAGCCGTACAACAACGTCGTGCGCACGGCCGTGGAGGCGCTCGCGGCGGTGCTCGGCGGCACCAACTCGCTGCACACCAACGCCCTCGACGAGACCCTCGCGCTGCCCAGTGAGCAGGCGGCGGAGATCGCGCTGCGCACGCAGCAGGTGCTGATGGAGGAGACCGGGGTCGCGAACGTGGCCGATCCGCTGGGCGGGTCGTGGTACGTCGAGCAGCTGACCGACCGGATCGAGGCGGACGCGGAGAAGATCTTCGAACAGATAAGGGAGCGCGGCCTGCGGGCTCACCCGGACGGGCGTCACCCGGTCGGGCCGATCACGTCCGGGATCCTGCGCGGGATCGAGGACGGCTGGTTCACCGGGGAGATCGCGGAGTCGGCGTTCCAGTACCAGCGGTCGCTGGAGAAGGGGGACAAGCGGGTCGTCGGGGTCAACGCGCACACCGGGTCGGTCACCGGGGACCTGGAGATCCTGCGGGTGAGTCACGAGGTGGAGCGGGAGCAGGTGCGGGCGCTCGCCGAGCGGAAGGGGCGGCGGGACGAGGAGGGGGTGCGGGCGTCGCTGGACGCGATGCTGGCGGCGGCGCGGTCGGGGGCGAACATGATCGAGCCGATGCTGGAGGCGGTGCGGGCGGAGGCGACGCTCGGGGAGATCTGCGGGGTGCTGCGGGAGGAGTGGGGGGTGTACACGGAGCCGCCCGGGTTCTGAGCCGTACGGGCGGTGGGGGCGGGTTTCCTCGCCCCCACCGCCCCTACCCGTCCCGTCCCCCGGGGGCTGCGCCCCCGGACCCCCGCTGTCGGCCTGAACGGCCTCGTCCTCAAGCGCCGGACGGGCTGTCGGGGCGGGTGCGGCTTTCGAAGGACGGTGCGGCGAGGGAGGTCAGGCCTGTTACCAGGACGCGGGTGAAGCTGCGTACCCACTGTTCGTCCGCCGGTTCCGCGCTGACCAGGGTGCGGTGCACCACCGCGCCGGCCACCACGTCGAAGATGAGGTCGACGGTGCGGGCCGCCTCCCCGGGGTCCGACTCCGGGGGGAGTTCGCCGCGCGCCTGGGCGCGGGCGCGGCCCTCCAGGACCAGCCGTTTCTGCCGCTCCACGATCGAGGCGCGGATGCGCTCGCGCAGCGGTTCGTCGCGGGTCGACTCGGCGACCACCGCCATCAGGCCGCTGCGCGCCTCCGGGCGGGCGAGGATCGCGGCGAACTGGAGGACCACGCCCTCGATGTCGGCGGCCAGGCTGCCGCGGTCGGGGACCCGCAGTTCGTCGAAGAGTTCCGCCACCGCGTCGACGACCAGCTCGTTCTTGCCCGCCCAGCGGCGGTACAGCGTGGTCTTCGCGACCCCGGCGCGCATCGCCACGTCCCCGAGGGTGAGCTTGGACCAGCCCAGTTCCACCAGGGCCGCCCGGGTGGCGGCCAGGATCGCCGCGTCCGCGGTGGCGCTGCGCGGGCGGCCGGCGCGGCCGGGCGGCGGGGTGCGACGGTGCATGTGCCGACCATAACCGGCGGATTCCGTGCGGTCGTGAGGGAGATCACCGGGACGCGGTTTCGCGGAGGCACCCGGTGCCATTACGCTACGGGTCGTATCGAAAGCGCGGGCGCCGCCCCGCGCGGAGCGACGACCACCACGCGACACCACGCACCACACCACGCGACACCACGCACCACACCACGCAACGGCACCGCCGCGACGGCGGCGACAACAGCACAGCACACGCCGGTCGGCGCCCGGCGTCCGGTGGGGACCGGACGCCCGTGCGGTCCGGCTTTCGAGCGGTTTTCACTTCGGCCCGCGGAACGGGGAGGATAGACGCATGCAGCCACGGAACATGTCCATGAGCGGTGTCGTCGACCTCGCCGCGGTGAAGGCGGCCCAGGAGGCCAAGGCGAAGGCGGAGCAGGCGCGCGCCCAAGCGGCCAGGGAGGGCGGCACCGGCGCCGTCTCCCCGGCCGACCTCGTCATCGACGTCGATGAAGCAGGCTTCGAAAGCGATGTCCTCCAGCGCTCCGCCGAGGTACCGGTCGTCATCGACTTCTGGGCCGAGTGGTGCGAGCCCTGCAAGCAGTTGAGCCCGGTTCTCGAACGGCTGGCCGTCGAGTACAACGGGCGCTTCCTCCTCGCCAAGATCGACGTCGACGCCAACCAGCTGCTGATGCAGCAGTTCGGGGTCCAGGGGATCCCCGCCGTCTTCGCGGTCGTCGCCGGCCAGGCCCTGCCGCTCTTCCAGGGCGCGGCGGGCGAGGCGCAGATCCGGCAGACGCTCGACCAGCTGGTGCAGGTCGCCGAGCAGCGGTTCGGGCTGACCGGTCTGGCCGTGGACCCGGACGCGGAGCCGGACGGCCAGGCGCCCGCGCAGCCCCAGGCGGGCCCGTACGAGGGGCTGCTGAACGCGGCCGCGCAGGCGCTGGACGCCGGTGACCTGGCCGGCGCGGTCCGCGCGTACCAGAACGTGCTGGCCGACGACCCGGCGCACCCCGAGGCCAAACTCGGTCTCGCGCAGGCCGAGTTGCTTCAGCGGGTGCAGGACCTGGACCCGCACAAGGTCCGTCAGGAGGCGGCCGAGAAGCCGTCCGACGTGCCGGCGCAGATCGCCGCCGCCGACCTGGATCTGGTGGGCGGTCACGTGGAGGACGCGTTCGGCCGGCTCATCGAGGCCGTGCGGCGCACCGCAGGTGAGGACCGGGACGCGGCGCGGCTGAGACTGCTGGAGCTGTTCGAGGTCGTCGGGTCCGAGGACCCGCGGGTGGCGGGGGCGCGCCGGGCGCTGGCCCGAGCCCTGTTCTGAGCCCGGACGGGGCACCGCGCCGAGCGGCCGCCGTACGGCGGGGCGTGTGGTGCCCGGGTGAAAGATCTGCCGCCGCTTCGCCACAGCGGCCGCGCTTTGCCAAAACTTGGTAAACGCGGCCGCTGTTACTGCGAGTAAGTCGAGAGCGGGTTCCTGCCCCGTTTGGTCCGGGAATCAATAGTTTTGCCCTGGCCAATGTTGCCACCGTGTGTCGCCGTTCGAGACCGGCGAGTCGCGCCCCGGTTATCCCCCCGTTACTAGCCAGTAACGAACCCCCTTGTGCGGGCGGCCAGAATGCACCACGATCGGCGACGCTCGGTCCATTCCCGTACCCCCGGCAGCCGGCCGGGTCCCGGGCCTCCTGGGTCCCCACCGAGCAGAGCCGGCGGCAGTGGCGCCGGCTCTCGGGCAGGGGGGTCTTCGCCGTCCGGCGAAGCCTGTCCAGCAAGGTTGTGCGTGATGCGTGTCAGGCGCGACCAGTGGTTGTCGCTCGGGGGTGATCGCCGGTGATTCGGGCGCTGTTCGCGCCGCCGAGCGCGGGCGCTCTCCTTACCGAGGACGTAGCACTTCTCCCATCCCTGCCCGGCCGAGCCGCCGAATCCGGGGCGAGCCGAGGCCAGGAGATGTACGTCCGAGAAGGAGGAACAATATGCAGTCCCAGGTGCGTGGCGGGACCAGATGGAAGCGGTTCGCTGTGGTCATGGTGCCCAGCGTCGCCGCGACGGCAGCGATAGGCGTCGCCCTCGCACAGGGTGCGCTCGCCGCGTCGTTCAGCGTGTCGGGCCAGGAGTTCAAGGTCACGGCCGATGAGCTCAACGGCACGAAGTTCACGCAGTACGGCGCGGTCGACTCCGGCTACACCCTCACGGGCGAGAAGACCGCGCACGCGGTCGCCGTGTCGTCGTTCGACACCGCGCGGATCAACAACCTGTGCCAGTCGGTGGTCACGCCGGACATCCCGTTCGTCGGCACGATCACGCTCAGGCTGACGGCCGGCAAGAGCAGCGACGAGGACCAGCAGGTCCACGCCGGCAAGCTGTTCATGGACGTCTCCGACCTGAACACCACCGGCTACGCCAAGTTCGGCAACATCGACATCGGTGTCGCCGCCAAGGACACGGGCGACCCGAAGGCCGGCGGCAAGGGCATCGGCCTGAACCCCGACGAGGTCCAGAAGAAGCAGACGAACCCGTACGGCTTCGCCCAGCAGGCCGACACGGCCCAGCTGGTCGGCGTGCAGTCGACGGCGTGGGCGACCACCGCCGGCACCTTCACGCTCCCGAAGCTGCACATGGCCCTGGTCAAGGGCAGCGGCAAGGGCGTCGAGTGCTACTGAGCACCCGGTGACGGGCGGGGGAGGCCCTGCGCCGCCCCCGCCCCCACCCCCTGCTTCCGACGCGTGCCCTCACACCCCCCACGTCACCACCGCACCACAACCCACAGCAACGCTGCACCAGGGAGCTGTTTTCCATGAGCGCCGAGACTCCTGCCGTACCCGGCCAGTTCACTCGCCGGAGGCTGCAGTTCCGCGCCTGGCGGGGCACCCGGCCGTTCTGGGCCGGCCTGTTCGTCTTGCTCGGTGGCTTTCCGATCATGTACTTCCCGTACGCGCATCTCCAGCTCGGCCACCTCACGCTCGCCATGTCCACCACGGCGGGCGCCGGCTCCCTGATCATCGGCGTGCTGCTGGTCGTCCTCGGCATCAGCCTCTGGTTCCAGAAGCACATCCGGGTCTTCGCGGGCGTCGCGTCGATCCTTCTGGCGCTGGTGTCCATCCCCGTGTCCAACTTCGGCGGCTTCGTCCTCGGCTTCCTCTTCGCCCTCATCGGCGGGGCGATGGCCGTGTCGTGGGCGCCGGGCGCACCGCCCGCGCCGCAGGACTTCGAGGCGGCCGGCCCGGTGGCCGGCGGCGCCCCCGAGCCCGTCGGCGACCCGGCGGCGGACACGGCGACCGACGGCGGCCACTCCCAGGGCTACGAAGTGCTGGGGGAGAACGACCTGTCAGGAACGAGCCCGGCCAACGGGGCGAACGGGAGGCACAGTGCCGGCTGACGAGGTGACCCGCGGGGCCGACCCCGGGGAGTCCCGGGCGAGAACCGGCGGACCGCGCCACGCGGCGCCCAAGAAGCCGCTGTTCACCAGGTTCCATGTGCCGGCCGGCAAGGCGATGGCCATGGCGGCGATGCCGACGGCGGTCATCGTGGGGATGGGATTCACGGCCTCCCTCGCGGTGGCCGACAACAACCGCACGGTGGCCGACAACAACAAGATCGCGGCGGCGTCCCCCACCGAGACCATGTCGGCCGAGGACTACAAGGCCTGTGTGGAGGCGCTGAAGGACGACAAGGACAAGTCCTCCGAGTCCCCCTCGCCGTCCGCCTCCGCGAGCGCGTCCGACGCGGCGAAGGAGAGCACTCCCTCCCCGTCGGCGTCCGCCTCCGACACGGCGGATGAGGCGGGCAGGACCGACAAGGCCGACACGGCCGGCTCGGACACGGCCTCTTCGGACGACGCGGTCTCGGGCACGCCCTCTTCGCCGGATTCAGGTTCCGACGACAAGGACGCGCCCAAGACGTCCGCCACCGGATCGCAGGACAAGGCGGACGGCGGCTCGGCCGCCGCGCCGAAGCCGTCGGCGACCGACACGAAGAGCGGCGGCGGCCTGCTGGACACCATCGGGGACACGATCGACGACACGATCGGGAGCATCGGGGACATCCTGACCGGCGGCAAGCCGGGTGCGGACGCCTCGCCCTCGCCGAGCGCGTCGCCCTCGCCGTCCGCCTCCCCGTCGGCCGACGGGGGCAAGGGCGGCTCGGACGGCGGCGGTACGGCGGACACCGCCGGCAAGAAGGCGTCCGACACCGTGGAGGACACCACCCGGAAGGCCGCCGACACGGTGAAGGACACCGTGAAGGACGTGACCGACACGGCGTCCAAGGCGGCCGAAGACGCCAAGAAGAAGGCCGACGACGCCGCCGACACGGCCACCGGGTCGCCGAGCCCGAGCCCGTCCGCGAGCGCCTCGGCGAAGCCGGAGGACTGCCCGGCGGCCACCGACGCCGAGGGCGGCGTCGACAACACGACCACGCTGCCGGACGACCCCTGGTACCTCAACGCCACCTCGCTGACGCTCAACGGCGCCGACTACAAGGGCATCGTCGAGGTCCGCACGGCCAACGGCACCGTCAAGAAGGTGCTGAAGTACGTCATCTCGGCCGGCACGCAGATCGTCGACCTGCACCAGACGGTGAAGGACAAGCAGGCCGGCAAGACGTACCACGTGCAGTCGGCCAAGGGCAAGGAGTCCACCATCACCGGCGGCGACACGGTGATGTACACCGAGAGCATCTCCGGCAACCTGCTCGGACTGCTCCCGGTCACCTTCAGCCCGGACAACCCGCCCCCGCTGAACATCCCGTGGATCCTGTTCACGAAGGTCAAGGTGGTCCAGGCGGGACAGTTCGGCGGCACGCTGAAAATCCCCGGGATGCACGTGTACACGACCGACGGCGTGTAGCCGCCGGTCCATCGAGCCCGTCCGGGAGCCGAGAAGAGGCCGAGGGCGCCCTCCGCGCACAGCGGAGGGCGCCCTCGGTCGTCGTACCGGGCCGTGCCGGACGGCCGTGCCCGGGCGCGCGGCCCGGGCGGGGGCCGTCAGTCGCGGCCGGCGCCGCCCAGGTGCAGCACGCGGACCATGTTGGTGGTGCCGGAGACGCCGGGCGGGGAGCCTGCGGTGATCACCACGACGTCGCCCGTGTTGAACCGCTTGAGCTTGATCAGCTCCTGGTCCACCAGGTCGACCATCTCGTCGGTGGTGTTGACGAACGGCACGACGTGCGGCTCCACGCCCCAGCTCAGCGCGAGCTGGTTGCGGACGGACTCGTCGGTGGTGAAGGCCAGGATGGGCTGGGTCGCGCGGTAGCGGGACAGCCGGCGGGCGGTGTCACCGGACTGGGTGAAGGCCACCAGGCCCTTGCCGCCCAGGAAGTCGGCGATCTCGGCCGCCGCACGGGCCACCGAACCGCCCTGCGTACGCGGCTTCTTGCCCGGGACCAGCGGCTGGAGGCCCTTGGACAGCAGCTCCTCCTCGGCCGCGGTGACGATCTTCGACATCGTCTTGACGGTCTCGATCGGATACGCGCCCACGCTCGACTCGGCGGACAGCATCACCGCGTCCGCGCCGTCCAGGATCGCGTTGGCCACGTCGGAGGCCTCGGCGCGGGTCGGCCGCGAGTTGGTGATCATCGACTCCATCATCTGGGTCGCCACGATCACCGGCTTGGCGTTGCGCCGGCACAGCTCGATCAGGCGCTTCTGCACCATCGGGACCTTTTCGAGCGGGTACTCGACGGCGAGGTCGCCGCGGGCCACCATCACGCCGTCGAACGCCATGACGACGTCCTCCATGTTCTCCACCGCCTGCGGCTTCTCCACCTTGGCGATGACGGGGGCCCGGCGGCCCTCCTCATCCATGACGCGGTGCACGTCGGCGACGTCCTTGGCGTCCCGGACGAAGGACAGCGCGACCATGTCGCAGCCCATGCCCAGCGCGAAGCGCAGGTCGTCGATGTCCTTCTCGGACAGCGCGGGCACGTTCACCGCGGCGCCGGGCAGGTTGATGCCCTTGTGGTCGGAGACCACACCGCCCTCGATGACGATCGTGCGGACCCGCGGGCCCTCGACGTCCAGCACCTTCAGCTCGACGTTGCCGTCGTTGATGAGGATCTGGTCGCCGCGCGAGACGTCGCCCGGCAGTCCCTTGTAGGTCGTGCCGCAGATCTGCTTGTCGCCGGGCACGTCCTCGGTGGTGATGGTGAACTCGTCACCCCGCTCCAGCTCCACCGGGCCCTCGGCGAAGGTCTCCAGCCGGATCTTCGGGCCCTGGAGGTCGGCGAGGACGGCGATGGCCCGGCCGGTCTCCTTGGCGGCGGCCCGGACGCGGTCGTACCGCCCCTGGTGCTCGGCGTGCGTGCCGTGGCTGAAGTTGAAGCGGGCCACGTTCATGCCGGCCTCGATCAGCGCGACGAGCTGCTCGTGGGAGTCGACCGCGGGGCCGAGAGTACAGACGATTTTCGAACGGCGCATGGGGGCGATCCTATCGGTTTGTTTCGCTGCGGAATATTCCGTCTGGCGGAAGATACAAATGGGCGCGTTCCCGCTCAGGCGAGTACCGAACGAATTCCGCGGAGGGGAAAAGTTACTCGGCGGTTTTGTCGTCCTTTCCGACCAGTGCGTAGGTCTGGCTGGCGATCTCCATTTCCTCGTCCGTCGGCACCACGGCCACCGCCACCCGCGCGCCCTCGGGCGAGATCAGCCGCGCCTGATCGCCCCGTACGGCGTTGCGGGCGCCGTCCACCGCCAGGCCGAGCCCCTCCAGGCCCGCGACGGCGGCCTCCCGTACGAAGTCCGCGTTCTCGCCGACCCCGGCGGTGAAGGCGACCGCGTCCACCGTGCCGAGTACCGCGTAATAGGCGCCGATGTACTTCTTGAGGCGGTGGACGTAGATCTCGAAGGCGAGCCGCGCCTGTGCGTCGCCCTCGTCCATCCGGCGCCGTATCTCCCGCATGTCGTTGTCGCCGCACAGACCGAACAGACCGCTCCTCTTGTTGAGGAGAGTGTCGATCTCGTCCATGGACATTCCGCCGACGCGCTGCAAATGGAAGATGACGGCCGGGTCGACATCGCCGGAACGCGTTCCCATCACCAGGCCCTCCAGCGGGGTGAGGCCCATGGAGGTGTCGACGCACCGGCCGGCGCGCACCGCCGAGGCGGACGCCCCGTTGCCCAGGTGCAGCACGATCACGTTGACGTCCTCGGGCGCCTTGCCCAGCAGCTCGGCGGTGGCCCGGGAGACGTAGCGGTGCGAGGTGCCGTGGAAGCCGTAGCGGCGCACCCGGTAGCGGTCGGCGAGCTTGGTCTCGATGGCGTAGCGGGCCGCCGGCTCCGGCATCGTGGTGTGGAAGGCGGTGTCGAAGACGGCGACCTGCGGCAGGTCGGGGCGCAGCGCCATGGCGGTGCGGATACCGGTCAGGTTGGCCGGGTTGTGCAGCGGCGCGACCGGGATCAGCCGTTCGATCTCGGTGAGCACGGTGTCGTCGATCACGGTCGGCTCGGTGAAGAACATCCCGCCGTGCACCACCCGGTGGCCGATCGCGGCCAGCTCCGGCGAGTCCAGGCCGAGCCCGTCCCTGGCCAGCTCCTCGGCCACCGCCTTGAGCGCGGCGTCGTGGTCGGCGATCGGGCCGTTCTGCTCGCGGGTGTCGCCGGAGTCGAGGCGGGTGTGCTTGAGCCGGGAGGTCTGCTCGCCGATCCGCTCGACCAGGCCGACGGCGAGCCGGCTCGCGTCGCTCATGTCGAGCAGCTGGTACTTCAGCGACGAGGAGCCGGAGTTGAGGACGAGGACGCGGGTGGCGTGCACGGGGTTCGGAGCCTTCTTCCGTGGACTCAGGTGGATTCGGGTGAACTCGGGTTGACCAGTACGGACTCAGGTGGATTCGGGTTGACCCGTGTGGACTCGGACGGGTTCAGGCGGGGTCAGTCGGCGGTCGGTCGGGCCTGGGCCTGGATCGCGGTGATGGCGACGGTGTTGACGATGTCCTGCACGAGAGCGCCGCGGGAGAGGTCGTTGACCGGCTTGCGCAGGCCCTGGAGGACCGGGCCGACCGCGATCGCGCCGGCCGAGCGCTGCACGGCCTTGTAGGTGTTGTTGCCGGTGTTCAGGTCGGGGAAGACCAGCACGCTGGCCTGTCCGGCGACCTCCGAGCCGGGCAGCTTGGTGGCGGCCACCGACGGCTCCACGGCAGCGTCGTACTGGATCGGCCCCTCGATCATCAGGTCCGGGCGGCGCAGCCGCACCAGTTCGGTGGCCTCGCGCACCTTGTCCACGTCGGCGCCGGTGCCGGAGGTGCCGGTGGAGTACGACAGCATCGCGATCCGCGGTTGGACGCCGAACTGGGCGGCGGTGGCCGCCGACTGGACGGCGATGTCGGCCAGCTGCTCGGCGTCCGGGTCCGGGTTGACCGCGCAGTCGCCGTAGACGAGGACCTTGTCGGCCAGGCACATGAAGAACACCGAGGAGACGATCGAGGAGTCCGGCTCGGTCTTGATGATCTCGAAGGCGGGCCGGATGGTGGCGGCCGTGGAGTGCACGGAGCCGGACACCATGCCGTCGGCCAGGCCCTCCTGCACCATCAGCGTGCCGAAGTAGTTCACGTCCGAGACCACGTCGTAGGCCAGCTCGGTGGTGACGCCCTTGTGGGCGCGCAGCCGGGCGTACCGCTCGGCGAAGGAGTCGCGCAGCTCGGAGACGGCCGGGTCGATCAGCTGGGTGTCGCCGAGGTCGATGCCGAGGTCGGCGGCCTTCTTGCGGATCGCGTCCACCGGGCCGAGCAGGGTCAGGTCGCACACGCCCCGGCGCAGCAGCACCTCGGCGGCGTGCAGCACGCGCTCCTCGGCGCCCTCGGGCAGCACCACCCGGCGCCGGTCGGAGCGGGCCTGTTCGAGCAGCTTGTGCTCGAACATCATCGGGGTGACCCGGTCGCTGCTCGGCGCGGAGACCCGCTTGTTGAGGTCGGCGGTGTCCACGTACCGCTCGAACAGGCCGAGCGCGGTCTCCGCCTTGCGCGGGGTGGCCGCGTTCAGCTTGCCCTCCAGGGCGAACAGCCGTTCGGCGGTGGGGAAGCTGTTGCCGGTGACCGAGACGACCGGGGTGCCCGGGGCGAGCCGGTCGGCCAGGGTGAGGATCTCCGCGCCGGGCTCCTCGTTCAGGGTGAGCAGCACACCGGCGATCGGCGGGGTGCCGGCGCTGTGCGCGGCCAGCGAGCCGACGACCAGGTCGGCGCGGTCGCCGGGGGTGACGACCAGGCAGCCCGGGGTGAGCGCCTTGAGCAGGTTGGGCAGCATGGCGCCGCCGAAGACGAAGTCCAGCGCGTCGCGGGCCAGGCCCGAGTCGTCGCCGAGCAGCACCTTGCCGCCGAGGACCTGGGTGATCTGCGCGACGGTCGGGGCGGACAGGGCGGGCGCGTCGGGCACCACGTAGCAGGGCACCGGCAGCCGGCCGGCCAGCCGCCGGGCGATCTCGTCGCGGTCCTCGGGGGCCACCCGGTTGGTGACCATGGCCAGCACGTCGCAGCCCAGGCCGTCGTAGGCGCGGTAGGCGTTGCGGGTCTCGGCGAGCACGGACTCCGCGCTCTGCTTGCGGCCGCCGACGACCGGGAGCACCGAGGCGCCGAACTCGTTGGCGAGCCGGGCGTTGAGCGACAGCTCGTCGGGGAGCTGGGTGTCGGCGTAGTCGGTGCCGAGGACGAGGACCACGTCGTAGTCGCGGGCCACCAGGTGGAAGCGGTCGACCAGGGTGGACACCAGTTCGTCGGTGCCCCGTTCGGCCTGGAGCGCGGACGCCTCCTGGTAGTCCATGCCGTAGACCGTGGCCGGGTCCTGGGAGAGCCGGTAGCGGGCGCGCAGCAGCTCGAAGAGGCGGTCCGGGCCGTCGTGGACGAGCGGGCGGAAGACGCCCACCCGGTCCACCTGCCGGGTCAGCAGCTCCATGACTCCCAGCTCGACGACCTGGCGGCCGTCGCCGCGGTCGATGCCGGTCACGTACACGCTGCGGGTCACGCGGCTCTCCGTTTCCTCAGGGTCCTCAGGTTCTCCGGGGCCTCGGGCGCCTCCGGGCCTTTCGGGGCTTCGGGATTCCCGGGTTCTGCCGCTCGGCGTGCGGGAAATCCCGCCGGGCGCGCGGGGCCCTCTTGACAGTACCCCCGGCGCTGGATAAGGCGCCCGTCAAGACGTAGCCGCCCCGGGGACGTGAAACAATCGGAAAGGATCACCGGTATCAACAGTGAGCAGGAGACACAGCGCGATGCGTATCGGAGTTCTCACGGCGGGCGGCGACTGTCCGGGACTGAACGCGGTGATCCGGTCGGTCGTGCACCGAGCGGTCACCACCTACGGCGACGAGGTCATCGGCTTCGAGGACGGCTACGCCGGCCTGCTCGACGGCCGCTACCGCGCGCTCGACCTGAACGCGGTCAGCGGCATCCTCGCCCGCGGCGGCACCATCCTCGGCTCCTCGCGGCTGGAGCGCGACCGGCTGCGCGAGGCCTGCGAGAACGCCTCCGACATGATCCACCGGTTCGGCATCGACGCGCTCATCCCGATCGGCGGCGAGGGCACGCTGACCGCGGCCCGCATGCTCTCCGACGCCGGGCTCCCGGTGGTCGGCGTGCCCAAGACGATCGACAACGACATCTCCTCCACCGACCGCACCTTCGGCTTCGACACCGCCGTCGGCGTGGCCACCGAGGCGATGGACCGGCTGAAGACCACCGCCGAGTCCCACCAGCGGGTGATGGTCGTGGAGGTCATGGGCCGGCACGCGGGCTGGATCGCCCTGGAGTCCGGCATGGCGGCCGGCGCCCACGGCATCTGCCTGCCCGAGCGCCCCTTCGACCCCGCCGACCTGGTCAAGATGGTCGAGGAACGCTTCGACCGCGGCAAGAAGTTCGCCGTCATCTGCGTCGCCGAGGGCGCCCACCCCGCCGAGGGCAGCATGGACTACGGCAAGGGCGAGATCGACAAGTTCGGCCACGAGCGCTTCCAGGGCATCGGCACGGCGCTGGCGTACGAGCTGGAGAGCCGGCTCGGCAAGGAGGCCAAGCCGGTCATCCTCGGCCACGTCCAGCGCGGCGGCGTGCCCACCGCCTACGACCGGGTCCTGGCCACCCGCTTCGGCTGGCACGCGGTGGAGGCCGCGCACCGCGGCGAGTTCGGCCACATGACCGCGCTGCGCGGCACCGACGTGGTCATGGTGCCGCTGGCGGAGGCGGTGACCGAACTGAAGACGGTCCCCAAGGACCGGATGGACGAGGCGGAGTCGGTCTTCTAGGCCGCGTCCGCGCGGTGCGGACCGGCCGGACCGGCGGTCCTACGGCCGCGCCGTCTCCCAGAAGCGCTCCACGATCCGGTCCAGGAAGTCGCGGCCGGCGTCGCCCGACTGGCGGGCGGCGCTGTTGCCGCCCCAGCTCAGCGAGGCGACCACCTGCCCCTGGTAGTCCTGGTGCAGCTGCTGGAGCGCCCGCTCCAGCTGCTGCCGCTCCATCGGCACCAGCTTGCCGACCGGACGGACGTACGCCTGCCAGCGGGTGCCGACCGCGCTGCGCAGCAGGCCGGCGAGTTCGGCCTCGCGGTCGGTGACGGCGACGAAGTCGGGCAGGGCCAGGTCCAGCACCCGGGCGAGCGCGGCGGTCTGCCGCTCGGTGCCGCGCCAGCCGCCGCCGTCCTCCATCCGCTGGTAGCGGGCCAGGTCGAGTCCCAGGGCGCGGGCCACCTCCTCGGCCGGCAGCCCGCGCGCCACGCGGTGCTCGCGCAAGGTGCGCGGCCGGCCGATCAGCTCACCCGGCGAGCACCACAGCACTCCTGCCAGCGCGGTGAGTTCGGGGCTGGACGGGGAGGCGATCCCGCGTTCCCAGGCGGTGACGAGGTCGGGGGTCGCGTACGGCAGGCCGTAGGAGACGCGCAGGGTGTGGGCCACGTGCTCGGGGCCCATGCCGAGGGCGGCACGCATCCGGCGGGCGGCGGGGGCGTTGAACGGAGGCGTGGAAGCGTCCGACGGGCCGGGCTGGTTCGAGGGGACTGAGGGTCGGTGCACGGGCACAAGCTAGGGGTCCGGCGCGCCGTTGACCACGGTCCGTTCCGCCAGGATCACGGATTGTGGGAAAGTACGGCCGGGCGGGTCCGGCGGTACCGGCACGGGGGGAGGCGGGCCGGGCCTTTCCGGTGCGCGCTAGCGGGGACCGCCGCTCCCGCGCACCCAGCGGTAGACCAGCTCCGGCCGTCCCACCTGCCCGTACAGCGGCCGGCGGGCGGCCCGGCCCGCCTCCACCAGGTGCTCCAGATAGCGGCGGGCCGTGATCCGGGAGATGCCCGCCGTCTCGGCCAGGGCGGCCGCCGTCAGCCCCTCGGCCGCCTCCCTGAGCGCGCCCGTCACCCGTTCCAGGGTGGGCGCGCTCAGGCCCTTGGGGAGCGCGGCCGGGCCGGGGGCGCGCAGCGTCGCCAGCGCCCGGTCGACCTCGTCCTGCCCGCTGGCCTCGCCGGCCGCCGCGCGGAACTCGGCGTAGCGCACGAGACGGTCCCGCAGCGTCGCGAACGTGAACGGTTTCAGCACGTACTGGACCACGCCGAGCGAGACTCCTTCGCGCACCACCGCCAGGTCGCGGGCCGAGGTCACCGCTATCACGTCCGCGTGATGGCCGGCCGCCCGCAGCGAGCGGGCCAGCTTCAGGCCGTGCACGTCCGGCAGGTGCAGGTCCAGCAGGAGCAGGTCCACCGGAGCGCGCTCCAGCTCGCGCCGGGCCTGCGCGCCCGTGTGCGCCTTCCCGACCGCGACGAAGCCGGGCACCCGGTCCACGTACAGCGCGTGCGCGTCCGCCGCGACGGGGTCGTCCTCCACGACGAGCACCCTGATCGGGGTTCTGTCGTCGGTCATGCCTCGCCTCCCGGGGCGGTCGTCGTGGCGGCGGGGGTCGCTCCCAGGGGCAGACGGGCCTCGAACACCGCGCCGCCGTCCGCGGCCGCCGTCACCGTCAGCTTCCCCGCGTGCCGGTGCACCGCCTGCCGGGCCAGGGCCAGCCCCAGACCGCGCCCGCCGGAACCGGTCGCCTTGGTCGAGAAACCGCGCTGGAACACCAGGTCGGTGTGGGCCGGGTCGACGCCGGGCCCGGTATCCGCCACCCGCAGCACCAGCTCGCTCTCCCGCGTCCCCGCGGTCACGGTCACCGTCACCCGGGGCCGCGGTGCGCCCTGGGCCGCGTCCACCGCGTTGTCGACGAGGTTGCCGAGGATGGTCACCAGGTCCCGGGCGGGCAGGGCGTCCGGCAGCAGCCCGTCGTCCAGGCCGCTGTCCCCGGACACCACCAGCTCCACGCCCCGCTCGTTGGCCTGCGCCGTCTTGCCGAGCAGCAGCGCGGCCAGCACCGGTTCGCTCACCGCCGAGACCACCTGGTCGGTGAGCGCCTGGGCCAGCTCCAGTTCCGCCGTCGCGAAGCCGACCGCCTCCTCGGCGCGGCCCAGCTCGATCAGCGACACCACGGTGTGCAGGCGGTTGGCCGCCTCGTGCGCCTGGGAGCGCAGCGCCTGGGTGAACCCGCGCTCGGAGTCCAGCTCGCCCATCAGCGACTGGAGCTCCGTCACGTCGCGCAGGGTGACCACGGTGCCCCGGCGCTGCCCGCCGGAAACCGGGGAGGTGTTCACCACCAGCACCCGCGACGCGGTCAGGTGGACCTCGTCGAGCCGGGGCTCGGAGGACAGCAGCGCGCCGGTGAGCGGGGCGGGCAGCCCCAGGTCCGCCACCGACCTGCCCACCACCTCCGCCGCGCCGCCCACGCCCAGCAGCTCGCGGCCGCCGTCGTTGATCAGCGCCACCCGGTAGCCGGCGTCCAGCATCAGCAAGCCCTCGCGCACCGCGTGCAGCGCGGCCTCGTGGTAGTCGTGCATCCGGCTGAGCTGCTCGGCGTTCATCCCGTGGGTGTGCCGGCGCAGCCGGGCGTTGAGGACGTACGTGGCGAGCGCGCCCACCGCAAGGATGCCGGCCGCGACCCCGAACAGCGCCGTGACCTGCTCGCGGACCCGCTCGCTGATCGCCTCCACCCGGATGCCCGCGCTGACCAGGCCGACCACCCGGCCGCCGTCGAAGACGGGGGTGACCGCGCGGACGGACGGGCCGAGGGTGCCGGTGTAGGTCTCGGTGAAGGTCGCGCCGCGCCGGGCGGGGGCGATGGTGCCGAGGAAGGGCCGGCCGATCTGCGCCGGGTCGGGGTGGGTCCAGCGGATGCCCTCGGGGTTCATGATCGTGACGAAGTCGACCCCGGTGTCCCGCTGCACCCGCAGCGCGTACGGCTGGAGGTCGGCGGTGGGGCGGGCGGTGCGGATCGCGTCCCGCACGGAGGGCGAGTCGGCGGTCGAGCGGGCCACCGCCGTGGCCTGCCGGCGCGCCGCGTCCTCCGCCTGGCCGCGGTCGCTGACGTAGGTGAACAGCGCGTATCCGGCCACCACGAGCGCCAGCAGCACGGCCTGCATGGCGAAGAGCTGGCCCGCCAGGCTGCGCGGTCTCGGGAGGGCGGGGGTACGCATGCGGCCAGTCTGCCTCCCGGCCCTGGCGTGAACTAAATGAACGGAAGGGTGACCGCTCCCACGGGCCGGGAGATAGTCGCGGCATCCCCTGAACTCCCCGGACGTGAGCCGCACGCCGGTGATGCCGACGACGTCGTCAAGGAGGGCCGCCGTGACCAGCGCAGCCGATACGCCGCCTGCCGCGCCCGCAGCCGGGCCCGGCCCCGCAGTCAAGCGGGACCGCACCCACTACCTGTACCTGGCGGTGATCGCCGCGGTGGTGCTCGGCGTCGTCGTCGGGTTCGCCGCGCCCGGCGTCGCCAAGGAGCTGAAGCCGCTCGGCACCGGCTTCGTGAACCTGATCAAGATGATGATCTCCCCGATCATCTTCTGTACGATCGTGCTCGGCGTGGGCTCGGTGCGCAAGGCCGCCAAGGTCGGCAAGGTGGGCGGCCTCGCCCTCGGCTACTTCGTCGTCATGTCGTTCGTGGCGCTCGCCATCGGCCTGGTGATCGGCAACCTGGTCCACCCGGGCAGCGGGATGCACCTGACCGAGGCCGTCAAGGGCGTCGGTCAGGCGCAGGCGGACGCCGCGAAGGAGGGCCCGGTCGACTTCGTGCTCGGGATCATCCCGACCACGCTGGTGTCGTCCTTCACCGAGGGCCAGGTGCTCCAGACCCTGCTGGTGGCGCTGCTCGTCGGGTTCGCGCTCCAGGCCATGGGCCGCAAGGGCGAGCCGGTGCTGCGCGGCGTCGAGCACATCCAGCGGCTGGTGTTCCGGGTGCTCGCCATGATCATGTGGGCGGCGCCGGTCGGCGCGTTCGGCGCGATGGCCGCCGTGGTCGGCGAGACGGGCGTGGACGCCCTGAAGGCACTCGCCACGATCATGTTCGGCTTCTACGCCACCTGTCTGCTGTTCGTGATCGTGGTGCTCGGCGCGATGACCCGGCTGGTGGCCGGCGTCAACATCCTCCGGCTGCTGAAGTACCTGGGCCGCGAGTTCCTGCTGATCCTGTCGACCTCGTCGTCCGAGTCCGCGCTGCCCCGACTGATCGCCAAGATGGAGCACCTGGGCGTGAGCCGCCCGGTCGTCGGCATCACCGTGCCGACCGGCTACTCCTTCAACCTCGACGGCACCATGATCTACCTGACCATGGCCTCGCTGTTCATCGCGGACGCCATGGACCAGCCGCTCTCCCTCGGCCAGCAGATCACCCTGCTGCTGTTCATGATGATCGCCTCCAAGGGCGCGGCCGGCGTCACCGGCGCGGGGCTCGCCACCCTCGCGGGCGCCCTCCAGTCGCACAAGCCCGCCCTGGTCGACGGCGTCGGCCTCATCGTCGGCATCGACCGCTTCATGAGCGAGGCCCGCGCGCTGACCAACTTCGCCGGCAACGCGGTCGCCACGCTGCTGATCGGCACCTGGACGGGCGAGGTCGACCAGGACCGGGTACGGCGGGTGCTCGCGGGCGAGCTGCCGTTCGACGAGCGGACCCTGCTGGACGACTCCGACGACGCGCCTGCGGCACAGGAGAACGAAGAGAAGCAGCTCGCCACGGCCTGACCCTTTCCCTTCCGGCGGCCTGCGACGAACGACGAACAAGGCCCGTCCGCCGGCTCCCGCGCCGTGCGGGAACCCTCTCGCTCCGGACGCCCGGCCTCGCCTGAACCCTGGCCGGGCGTCCGGCCTTTCGCCGTGCCCCTCGCCGGCCGTCCGCGGGCCGGTCAGTCCGTCAGCCGGGCGACCAGCGCGTCCGCCGGCGCCGCCGGCACCCCCGCCGCCGTCAGGACCGTCACGGCGGCCGAACGGCCGGCCTCGTGCGCCGGGAGCAGTCCGTCGTTCACGGCCTCCATCAGGGCGAACAGGATCTGCTCGTGGACGTGGGCCAGCGCGGCGGCGGGCAGCGGCGAGCTGAAGGCGCCCCGCTCGATGCCGTGCCGGAGGAGGTCCGCGCAGGCCGTGCGGACCGGCGCGAGCCGCTCCCGGATGCCCTCCATGGTGACCGTGCGCTGGGCGAGCGCCACCAGCAGCCGGTAGCGGTCGGCGATGGGCCAGATGGCCAGCACCGAGCGGGCCACCGCCTCCGCCGGGTCCGCGACGCCCGCGCGCCCCGCCGCGTGCGCCTCCGCCAGCGCCTGCACCGCGTCGTCCACCAGGGTGCTGATCAGCGCCTCGCGGCTGGGGAAGTGGCCGTACACGGTGCGCCGTACGACGCCCGCGGCGCGCGCGATCTGGTCCATGGAGGCGTCGGGGTCGCGCAGCAGCTCGGCGAGGGCGACGTCGAGGATGCGGCGGCGGTTCGCGTCGGCGCGAGTGCTGTTACCCGTGGTCATGGCTGACATTCTGCTACCTCCCTCGATTTGCACAGCCCTGTGCACCAACGTACATTGCACAGGGTTGTGTAAGTGCACACGCCTGTGCAATCTCTGTCGCGTACCCGAGGAAGGCGACCCCTGCCCATGCGACTCGTCGTGAACGAACCGGTCGAGCGGACGGACCGCCCCTACGCCCGGCGCTGGTGGGCGCTGCTCGTGCTCTGCCTGAGCCTGCTGATCATCGTGATGGCCAACACCGCCCTCACCGTCGCCGCGCCCGACATGACCCGCGACCTCGGCCTCTCCAGCGCCGACCTGCAATGGGTCATCGACGGCTACACCGTCCCGTACGCGGCGCTGATGCTGCTGCTCGGCGCGATCGGCGACAAGTACAGCCGCCGCGGCGCCCTCGTCCTCGGGCTGCTGGTGTTCGGCGGCGGCGCCGTCTTCGGCTACCTCGCCGGCAGCGCGGCCACCGTCATCGCGGCCCGCGCCGTGATGGGCCTCGGCGCCGCGCTGATCATGCCGGCCACGCTCTCCCTGCTCGCCGCGACCTTCCCGCGCGCCGAACGCGCCAAGGCGATCACCCTGTGGACCGCCACCGCCGGACTCGCCATCGCGGCCGGCCCGGTCGTCGCCGGCGCGCTGCTCAGGAACCACGGCTGGGCCTCCACATTCCTGATCAACGTGCCCGTCGCCGCCGTCGCCCTGGTCGCCGCCCTCGTCCTCGTCCCGCCGTCCAAGGCGGGCCACCACGACCGGATCGACTACGTCGGCGGCCTGCTGTCGGTGCTGTGGACCGGCGCCCTCGTCTACATGATCATCCAGGGCCCGCACTTCGGCTGGGACGTCAAGGCGATCACCGCCGCGGCCGTCGCGGGCGCCGGCCTGGTCGCCTTCGTGCTGTGGGAGCTGCGCCACCCGCGCCCCCTCCTCGACGTGCGCCGCTTCGCCCACCGCCGCTTCGCCGGCGCCAACCTCGCCGTCGCCCTGTTCTTCCTCGCCGTCTTCGGCGCCTTCTACTACCTCACCCAGCACCTCCAGTTCGTCCTGGGCTACGACGCGCTCGCCACCGGCGTGCGCATGCTGCCGCTGGCCGGCGCGGTCTTCGCCGGCTCCGCGCTCACCGGCTACCTCACCCCGCGCGTCGGCATGAAGTGGACGGTCGGCGCGGGCATGGTCGGCGGCACCGCCGCGCTCGCCCTGCTGACCCGGGTCGACGGCTCCTCGGCGTACGGCGACTTCGTGCTCCCGCTGGTCGTCCTGGGCCTGGCGATCGGCCTCGCCCTGTCGCCCTGCACCGACGCGATCATGGGCTCCTTCCCGGAGTCCGAGCTGGGCGTCGGCGGCGCCGTCAACGACACCTCGCTGGAGCTGGGCGGCTCGCTCGGCATCGCCATCCTCGGCTCCCTGCTGGCCACCTCCTACTCCGACCGCCTCTCCGACGCCACCGCCGGCAGCCGCCTGCCGGCGAACGCCCTGGCCACCGCGCAGGACTCGGTCGGCGCCGGATACGCCGTCGCCCAGGGCATCGGCGACAAGGCGCGCCAGCTCGCCGCCCAGGCCGCCCACGCGGGCGACCCCCAGCAGGCCGCCCAGCTCAAGGCGCAGGCCGGACAGCTCGCCGAGGGCGCCCGGCAGATGAAGGACGCCGTCGGCTCCGCCTTCGCGGACGCGGTCGCCCGCACCAGCCTGGTCGGCGCGATCGTCCTCGGCGTCGGCACCGTGGCCGTGGCCCTGCTGCTGCCGCGCGGCACCGCCCCGCAGCCGGAGCCGGCCGAGGAGGAGGCGCAGGAGCCGGCGGACAGCGCGGTGAACTGAACGCCCCCGTACGTCGTCTCTCACCGGGCGGCGCACCGACGCGCCGTGCCGTACCGTCCGGGTGCGGCACGGCGGTGCGCGCACCGGACACGGATGAGGGAGGCAACGGGGGATGGCGATCGACTGGGACCGGCGCACCTGCGCACGCAAGGGGCACGTGACCTACGCGCCGGACGACCCCCGGCTGCGGATCCGGCTGCACGCCGACACCGCGCTCGGCGAGGTCTGGCGCTGCCTGCGCTGCGGCGACTTCGTGCTCGGCGACCCGCACGGCTCGGGACCGGCCGCCGAAGCCCCGCTGGTGCCGCGCGGCAAGGTGCTGCGGGACCTGTTCATCCTGCGCTTCCTCGCCGTCGAACGGGCGGTGCGCGGCGTGTTCATCGTGCTGGTCGCGGTCGCGGTGTGGAAGTTCAGCAACAGCCAGGACGCGGTGCGCCGGCTGTTCGACGAGTACCTGGACGTCCTGCGCCCGGTCTTCCGGCACTTCCACTACGACCTCGACCACTCGCCGGTCGTCGGCACCGTCCAGAAGAGCTTCGGGTACCGGCACTCCACCCTGCTGCTGGTGGCCGGACTGCTGCTGGCCTACGCGCTGATCGAGATCGTCGAGGCGGTCGGCCTCTGGTACGCCGAGCGCTGGGCGGAGTACCTGACGGTGGTCGCCACGGCCGCCTTCCTGCCGCTGGAGATCTACGAACTCACCGAGCACATCAGCGCGCTGAAGATCACCACCCTGGTCCTCAACATCCTCGCCGTCCTCTACATCGCCCTCGCCAAACGCCTCTTCGGCCTGCGCGGCGGCCGCCGCGCCTTCGACGAGGAACGCCGCAGCGCCTCCCTGCTGGAGGTCGAGGAGTCGGCAGGCGTGCTGGTCTGACCGCGCGCGGCCGCGCCGGCTTGTTGCCTTGACGTCGGCGTCAACCCGTACGGTCGTCGGCATGCGAATCGGTGAGCTGGCCGCGCGGACCGGGACGACGACCCGGGCGCTGCGGTACTACGAGTCGCGGGGGCTGCTGCCCGCGCGGCGGGACGCGCACGGGCACCGCACGTACGACGAGGGGGACCTGAGGCTGCTGCGGCAGATCAGGACGCTCCAGGACTTCGGGTTCGACCTGGAGGAGACCCGGCCGTTCGTGGAGTGCCTGCGGGCCGGGCACCCGGAGGGCGACTCCTGCCCGGCGTCGCTCGTGGTGTACCGGCGCAAGCTGGACGAGCTGGACGCGCTGATCGCCGAGCTGGCGGCCGTACGGGCGAAGGTCGGCGAGCAGCTGGCGCGGGCCGAGTCGGCGCGGGACGGGCTGGCCGCCGAGGCGCTGGTTCCGGGGGGTCCGGAACCCGTGTGCGAACTGGGAGGAGGGCGACGATGAGCGACGCCCCCGGGGTGTCCGAGGTGACCGACGCGGACTTCGCGCGACAGGTGCTGGCGGCCGAGCTGCCGGTGCTGGTGGAGTTCACCGCCGACTGGTGTCCGCCGTGCCGGCAGATGGGGCCGGTGCTCGGCGCGCTGGCCGCGGAGGAGGCCGGCCGGCTGAAGGTGGTCCAGCTGAACGTGGACCGCAACCCGGACACCACGAACGCGTACAGGGTCCTGTCGATGCCGACGTTCCTGGTCTTCCGGGACGGCGAGCCCGTGCGGTCCATGGTGGGCGCCCGGGCCAAGCGGCGGCTGCTGGCGGAGCTGGCGGACGTACTGCCGGACGTGCTGCCCCGCGAGGCGGCGCCGCCCGGTGCCGTGACCTCCTGAGCCGGCCGCCGGAAACGCCGCCGGAAACGAGGAAATGCCCCGGACAATTGCGTCCGGGGCATTTCTCTGCGTATATTCGGTGGTTCGCGACTTTGTTGTGGACGGTCGCGAAAGAAGTTCAGTGAGCATAGTATATCCGGGCGGGAGCGGAATTGTCAAACACCGAATTGACCGACGGTGAATTGCGACGGGAACAGGAATTCGTCGACGGTCTGTACGCACGGGTGGACGCGCTGCGCGGCGACACCGAGTCCTCCGTCGCCGACGCGCTCGCGCAGGGCGACAAGCCCCTGCAGGCCAGGCTGGAGCGGGACATCCTCGTCGCCGAGCGCTCCGGGCTGCTCGCCGCGCTGAACGCCGTGGACGGCTCCCTGTGCTTCGGCCGGATCGACCTCGCCGACGGCACCAGCCACCACATCGGCCGCATCGGCCTGCGCGCCGACGACGCCGAGCACACGCCCGTCCTGATCGACTGGCGGGCCGACGTCGCCCGCCCCTTCTACCTGGCCACCGGCCACACCCCGATGGGCCTCACCCGCCGCCGGCACATCTCCTCCGAGGGCCGCCGGGTCACCGCCCTGCACGACGAGATCCTCGACCTCGGCGACGCCACCCGCACCGGCCACGAGGACCCGACCGGCGACGCGGTGCTGCTGGCCGCGCTCGACTCCGCGCGCACCGGCCGCATGGGCGACATCGTCCGCACCATCCAGGCCGACCAGGACCGCGTCATCCGCGCCCCGCACCGCGGCGTGCTGGTGGTGGAGGGCGGCCCCGGCACCGGCAAGACCGCCGTCGCCCTGCACCGCGCCGCCTACCTGCTCTACGAGCACCGCGAGCTGCTGGCCCGGCGGGCCGTCCTCATCGTCGGCCCCAACCCCGCCTTCCTCGGCTACATCGGCGAGGTGCTGCCCGCGCTCGGCGAGACCGGCGTCCTGCTGGCCACCGTGGGCGAGCTGTTCCCCGGGGTGAGGGCCACCGCCGCCGACACCCCCGAGGCCGCCGCCGTCAAGGGCCGCGCCGACATGGCCGACGTGCTCGCCGCCGTCGTACGGGACCGGCAGGCGCTGCCCGACCCGGTGATCGCCGTCGAGCACGACCGCGAGGTCCTGATGCTGGACGACGGCCTGGTGAACGTCGCCCGCGAACGCACCCGCGCCGCGAAGCTGCCGCACAACGCGGCCCGCGAGCACTTCGAGGGCCACATCCTGAACACGCTCACCGACATGGTCGCCGAACGCATCGGCACCGACCCCTACGACGGCTCCAACCTCCTCGACCCGAGCGACATCACCCAGATCCGCGACGAACTGGCCGAGAACCCCGAGGTGTGGTCGGCCATCGACCGGCTGTGGCCGCGGATCACCCCGAAGCGGCTGGTCGCGGACTTCCTCGCCGCGCCCGAGGGGTACCTGCCCGCCCCGGACGCCGCCGCGGTCCGCCGCCCGGTCACCCGCGCCTGGACCGTCGCCGACGTCCCCCTGCTGGACGAGGCCGCCGAACTGCTCGGCGAGGACGACCGGCTGCTGCGCGCCCGCGCCGAACGCGAGCGGGAGACGCAGATCGCCTACGCGCAGGGCGTCCTCGACGTGTCCTACGCCTCGCGGACCTACGAGTTCGACGACAAGGAGGACAGCGACCCGGACGCCTCCGAGGTGCTCTCCGCGCACGACATCATCGACGCGGAGCGGTTCGCCGAGCGGCACGAGGAGGACGACCACCGCAGCGCCGCCGAACGCGCGGCGGCCGACCGCACCTGGGCGTTCGGGCACATCATCGTGGACGAGGCGCAGGAGCTGTCGCCGATGGCGTGGCGGCTGCTGATGCGGCGCAGCCCGACCCGCTCGATGACGCTGGTCGGCGACCCGGCGCAGACCGCCGAGGCGGCCGGCGTCGGCGCCTGGGCGGACATCCTCGACCCGTACGTCGGCGACCGCTGGGAGCACACCCGCCTCGGCGTCAACTACCGCACCCCGGCCGAGATCATGGACCTCGCGGCGGCCGTGGTCCGCGCCGAGCACCCGTCCTTCCGGCCGCCCAGCTCGGTCCGCTCCACGGGGGTGCGGCCCTGGGCGCGCGCCACCGACGACCTGCCCGGCGCGGTGGAGAAGGCCGTCGCCGAACTCACCCCGGCCGAGGGCCGGCTCGCGGTGATCGCCCCGCGCGACCTGCACCGGCGGCTGGCCGCGCGGCTGGACGACGTGACGGCCGGCGCCGAGCCCGACCTGACCCGGCGGGTGGTCCTGCTCGACCCCCGCCAGGCCAAGGGCCTGGAGTTCGACTCCGTCCTGGTGGTAGAGCCCGCCCGCTACGGCACGAGCGACCTGTACGTGGCCCTGACCCGGGCGACCCAGCGACTGGGCGTGGTGCACGTGGAGGCGCTGCCCCCGGCCCTCGCCGAGGCGCTCGCCCGGTAGGCGCGGACGTTCCGGGGGCCGCCGCTCCCGGGCCCCCGCCACCGCCCCGGACCGCCTCCCGCGCGGGCGGCCGGCCGCGCCCTCACGCCGGCCGGAGCCACACCGTGCCCAGTGGGGGCAGGGTCAGGTGGACGCTGGCGGGGCGGCCGTGCCAGGGCTGGGGGTCCGGCTTGACCGGGTCCGGGCGGACCACGTCGCTCCCGCCGTAGCGGGCCGCGTCGGTGTTCAGGACCTCCCGCCAGGCGGGCACGTCGTCGGGGACGCCGAGGCGGTAGTCCGGCCGTACCACCGGGGCCAGGTTCGACACCACCAGCAGCGGGGAGCCGTCCGCGTCGTAGCGCAGGAAGGCGAACACGTTGTCGTCGGCCGCGTCGCCGACGACCCACTGGAAGCCGTCCGGGTGCACGTCCCGCGACCACAGGGCCGGGGTGTCGCGGTAGACGGAGTTGAGGTCGCGGACCAGGTCGAGCACGCCCCGGTGGTCGGCGGCCGCGCCGTAAGCCGGGTCCAGCAGCCACCAGTCCGGGCCGCGCTCCTCGGACCACTCGGCGCCCTGCGCGAACTCCTGCCCCATGAACAGCAGTTGCTTGCCGGGATGAGACCACATCCAGGCGAGGTAGGCGCGCAGGTTGGCGCGCTGCTGCCACCAGTCGCCCGGCATCTTCGACACCAGCGAGCCCTTGCCGTGCACCACCTCGTCGTGCGAGATCGGCAGCACGTAGTTCTCGCTGTACGCGTACACCATCGAGAACGTCATCTCGCCGTGGTGGAACCTGCGGTGGACCGGCTCGTGGCTCATGTACTCCAGCGAGTCGTGCATCCAGCCCATGTTCCACTTCAGCGCGAAGCCGAGCCCGCCGAAGCCGCTCGGGCCGCGGTGATGGGTGGCGCGGGTGACCCCGTCCCAGGCCGTCGACTCCTCCGCGACGGTCACCACGCCCGGCACCCTGCGGTACACGGTGGCGTTCATCTCCTGGAGGAACGCCACCGCGTCCAGGTTCTCCCGGCCGCCGTGCTCGTTGGGCCGCCACTGGCCCGGCTCGCGCGAGTAGTCCAGGTAGAGCATCGAGGCGACCGCGTCCACGCGCAGACCGTCGATGTGGAACTCCTCGCACCAGTACACGGCGTTGGCGACCAGGAAGTTGCGCACCTCGCGGCGACCGAAGTCGAACTCCAGCGTGCCCCAGTCGGGATGGGCCGCGCGCAGCGGGTCCGAGTGCTCGTACAGCGGCCGCCCGTCGAACTCGGCGAGCGCCCACGCGTCGCGCGGGAAGTGCGCCGGCACCCAGTCCATGATCACGCCGATGCCGGCCCGGTGCAGCGCGTCCACCAGGTACTTGAAGTCGTCCGGGCTGCCCAGGCGTGCGGTCGGCGCGTAGAAGCCGGTGACCTGGTAGCCCCACGAGCCGCCGAAGGGATGCTCGGCGACCGGCATCAGCTCCACGTGTGTGAAGCCCAGGTCCTTGACGTACGCGGGCAGTTGGGCGGCCAGTTCGCGGTAGGTCAGACCGGGCCGCCAGGACGGCAGGTGCACTTCGTACACCGACAACGGCGCCTCGTGCGCGGGCCGTTCGCCGCGGCGGGCGAGCCACTCCTCGTCCTGCCACTCGTGGCGGGAGGCGGTGATGACCGACGAGGTGGCCGGCGGCACCTCGGTACGGCGGGCCATCGGGTCCGCGCGCAGCGTCATGGAGCCGTCCGGCCGGGTGATCTCGAACTTGTACAGCTCGCCCTCGCCGATCCCGGGCACGAACAGCTCCCACACGCCCGTCGCGCCCAGCGAGCGCATCGGGAACGCGGCGCCGTCCCAGAAGTTGAAGGTGCCGGCCACCCGCACGCCCCGCGCGTTGGGCGCCCACACCGCGAACCGGGTGCCCTCGACGCCCTGCTGGGTCGTCGGGTGCGCGCCGAGCGCCCGCCACAGCTCCTCGTGCCGTCCCTCGCCGATCAGGTGCAGGTCCAGCTCGCCCAGCGTCGGCAGGAAGCGGTACGCGTCCTCGGCGACCTGCACCGTCCCCGCGTACGCCACCTCCAGCCGGTACTCCGGTACCTCGCCGAGCGGCAGCAGCCCCGAGAAGAAGCCGTCGCCGTCGTGCCGCAGCTCGACCTGGAGATCCCCGGCGACGACGGCGACACCGAGCGCGTACGGCTTGAACGCCCGCACCGCCACGCCGCCGGGCACGGGGTGCGCGCCGAGCACGGCGTGCGGATCGTGGTGCGTGCCGGTGAGCAGCCGCTCCCGGTCCAGGGTGTCCACGGCGGGCGAGACGCCCAGGGAGACCTCGGGGGAGACGGGGGAGAGGGAGGGCGGGGTGTTCCTGGGCGCGACCGTCCCGTCCGCCGCGTGCCCGCCCGGCGTCCCGGCGGCGGAGGCGGCCCCGGCGGGCGCCTTCTTCGCGGCGGCTTTCTTCGCCGCGGTCTTCTTCGTCACGGCCTTCGTCGCGGCCTTCTTCGCGGCCGCCTTGTTCGTGACGGTCCTCTTCGCGGCGGCCGCGGCGTCCGGCGCGGCCTTCTCCGCCACTGCCTTTTCCGCCACGGCCTTCGCCGCGGGCGCCTTCCTGGCGGTGGTCTTCTTCGCGGCGGTCGTCTTCTTGGTGGCCGCCGTGTCCGGGAGGGCCTTCTGCGCGGTGGCCTTCTTGGTGACGGTCTTCGCCGCGACCGCCTTGTCAGCCGCCGTCCTGCGGGCGGGCGTCTTCTTGGCGGCGGCGGTCTTCTTGGCAGCCGTCGTGTCCGGGGTCGCCTTCTGCGCGGCGGCCTTCTTGGTGACGGTCTTGGCCGCGACCGTCTTCTCGGTGACCGTCTTGGCGGCGGGGGCCTTCTTCGCGGCGGTGGGGGCCTTCTTGGCAGCCGTCGTGTCCGGGGTCGCCCTCCGCGCCGCGGCCTTCGTGGTGACGGCCTTCTTCATGACGGCGGCCTTCTTCGTGACGGCCTTCTTCGCGGCGGCCTCGCGGGCGGGAGCCGTCCGCGTCGCCGGGGGCGTCTTCTTCGCGGCCTTCTTGGCGGCCGCCGGCGGTTCGGCACCGGCGGCCTGGGCCGTCCGCTGGGGATCCGGACCGCTGGACGGGGGACGGGCAGTCACGGGCGGAGCCTCCTCGGCGCAGGACAGAACAGATCGGATGCGGTGGTGCGTGGGTCAGCGGACGTCGGCCCCGGCGCCGGCCCCGGCGTCGGCCTCCGTGTCGGTGGCCAGCCGCCGTACGGCGGACAGCGGCACCGGAAGCCAGTCGGGGCGGTGCCGGGCCTCGTAGACGACCTCGTAGATCGCCTTGTCCGTCTCGTAGGCCCGCAGCAGCACCGGGTCGGTGCGCGGGTCGTGCCCGCCGGCCTCGGCGTACCCGGCGCAGAACGCGGCCCGGCAGGCCGCTGCCCAGGCCGGGGCGGGCGGGCCGCCGGCCGAGTGCGCCGCGTAGTCGAAGGAGCGCAGCATCCCGGCGACGTCCCGCGCCACCGGCTGCGCCATCCGCCGCTCGGCCAGCGGCTTCGCCGGCTCGCCCTCGAAGTCGATCAGCGACCACTGGCCGGACGCCGAGCGCAGGCACTGCCCGAGGTGGAGGTCGCCGTGCACGCGCTGGGCGGTCCAGGTGTGGCCCTCGGCGGCGAGATCGGCCAGCGCGTCGAAGGCGGACTGCAACCCGGGGGCGTACGGCCGCAGCGCGGGCACCGCCTGCGCGGCCGCCTGGAGCCGCTCGGTCATGCCGTCGACCAGCGACTGGACCTGGAGGTGGGCCAGGGTGACCGTGGGCAGCGCCCGGGCCAGCGCGGTGTGCACCTCGGCCGTCGCACGGCCCAGCGCCCGCGCCTCCGCGCTGAAGTCCTCGCCCTTGGCCAGCCCGCGCAGCGCCAGCTCCCAGCCGTCGGTGGCGCCCTGCACGAACGGCTGGAGCACGCCGAGCAGGTACGACTCGTCGGCCACCTCGGCACTCATCCAGGCGGTCGGCGGGGGCACCCGGGGGCAGCCCTCGCGGGCCAGCGCCAGCGGCAGTTCCAGGTCCGGGTTGACGCCCGGCAGGACGCGGCGCAGGAGCTTGAGGATGAACGCGTCCCCGTATATCACCGACGAGTTGGACTGCTCGGCGGTCACCAGCCGGGGCACCAGGTCGGAACGTATCTCCTCGCGCCGCTCGAAGCGCAGCCCGCCGACGCGGGCCTGGGCGCGCAGCGCCTCCAGGATCACTTCGGCGGGCCGGGGGTCGTACAGGGCCTCGTACACGGTGCGGCCGGCGAGCGGGCCCTCGTGGACGTGGCCGATCAGCGCGGGCGCCAGCCTCGGCGGCAGCGCCTCGCGCACGCCTATGAGCAGCTGGTAGCAGTCGCCGGGGTGCGGGACGCCGCCGCCCTGCACGGGCGGCAGCGGCTGGTGGGCGCGCACCAGCAGGTGGTACAGGCCCAGCTTCGCGTCCAAGGGCAGCAGCTCGGTGGCCGCGACCAGCGAGAACCCGGTGACCGGCCGCCCCTTGCCCGCGAACCAGCGCTGCCGGGGCAGCCACTCCCGCAGCAGCGGGTCGAGCGAGGCCAGGAGGCCGGGACCGCCGGTGGCGGCGGAGCGGGTGACGGCTTGCGGCGTCGCTTCCGACATGGCGTCGCGTCCAATCGCTGGTCGGGTGTGACTCACGCGTGCCCACAGGCGGGGCGGCGGAAACCGCCCCGCCCGGGGGCCGGGGCCCCGCGTCCGGATCACGTCGGGGATCGTCCGCCGCCTCCGGACGCGGGCCGGGCCCGCGTCCGGGCGGAGGCCGGCGGTCCCGGCCCCGCGCGGAGCGGCGGGCTAGACCGTGGCGTCCTTGCGGAGCCGGAACCAGTAGAAGCCGTGTCCGGCCATGGTCAGCAGATACGGCAGCTCCCCGATGGCCGGGAAGCGCACCCCGCCGAACAGCTCCGTCGGGTGCCTGCCGTGGAAGGCGCTCAGATCGAGTTCGGTGGGCTGGGCGAAGCGGGAGAAGTTGTGCACGCACAGCACGAGGTCGTCCTCGTACTCGCGCAGGAAGGCGATGACCGCCGGGTTGGAGGACTGCAGTTCGGTGTAGGAGCCGAGTCCGAAGGCGGGGTTCTGCTTGCGGATCTCGATCATGCGGCGGGTCCAGTGCAGCAGCGAGGAGGGCGACGACATGGACGCCTCGACGTTGGTGACCTGGTAGCCGTAGACGGGGTCCATGATCGTGGGCAGGAACAGCCGGCCGGGGTCGCTGGAGGAGAAGCCGGCGTTGCGGTCCGGGGTCCACTGCATGGGGGTGCGCACCGCGTCGCGGTCGCCGAGCCAGATGTTGTCGCCCATGCCGATCTCGTCGCCGTAGTACAGGATCGGCGAGCCGGGCAGCGACAGGAGCAGGGCGGTGAACAGCTCGATCTGGTTGCGGTCGTTGTCCAGCAGCGGCGCCAGGCGGCGGCGGATGCCGATGTTGGCGCGCATCCGCGGGTCCTTCGCGTACTCCGCCCACATGTAGTCGCGCTCTTCGTCGGTGACCATTTCCAGGGTCAGCTCGTCGTGGTTGCGCAGGAAGATGCCCCACTGGCAACTGGAGGGGATCGGCGGGGTCTTGGCGAGGATCTCGGAGACCGGGTAGCGCGATTCTCGGCGCACCGCCATGAAGATGCGCGGCATCACCGGGAAGTGGAACGCCATGTGGCACTCGTCGCCGCCGCCGGCGAAGTCGCCGAAGTAGTCGACGACGTCTTCCGGCCACTGGTTGGCCTCCGCCAGCAGCACCGTGTCCGGGTACTGCGCGTCGATCTCCTTGCGCACCCGCTTCAGGAAGTCGTGCGTGGCGGGCAGGTTCTCGCAGTTGGTGCCCTCCTCCTGGTACAGGTACGGCACCGCGTCCAGCCGGAACCCGTCGATGCCGAGGTCCAGCCAGAACTTCAGCGCGGAGATCATCTCCTCCTGCACGGCCGGGTTCTCGTAGTTGAGGTCCGGCTGGTGGGAGAAGAAGCGGTGCCAGTAGTACTGCTTGCGCACCGGGTCGTAGGTCCAGTTGGACGCCTCGGTGTCGACGAAGATGATCCGGGCGTCCTGGTACTGCTTGTCGTCGTCGGCCCACACGTAGTAGTCGCCGTAGGGGCCGGTGGGGTCCTTGCGGGACTCCTGGAACCACGGGTGCTGGTCGCTGGTGTGGTTCATGACGAAGTCGATGATGACGCGCATGCCGCGCTGGTGGGCGGCGTCCACGAACTCCACGAAGTCGGCCAGGTCGCCGAACTCGGGGAGGACCGCGGTGTAGTCGGAGACGTCGTAACCGCCGTCCCTGAGGGGTGACTTGAAGAACGGCGGCAGCCACAGGCAGTCCACGCCCAGCCACTGCAGGTAGTCCAGCTTGGCGGTCAGGCCCTTGAGGTCGCCGACGCCGTCGCCGTTGCTGTCCTGGAAGGAGCGGACGAGGACCTCGTAGAAGACCGCGCGCTTGAACCACTCCGGGTCACGGTCCTTGGCGGGTGTGTCCTCGAAGGTGTCCGGAACGGGCTCATTGACGATCATATGGTGGGTGACCCTCCGATCTGCGGGTTGGACGGTCGCAGAACCGTGCCGTGCTCGTCCGGGGACCGGCCCCCGGGCTCGGGGCCGACGACGAGGACGTGTGCCCCGCCCGGTCCGAGACGCACATAGTTGGCCCTGCCCCAGTGATAGGTCTCGCCGGTGAGCTCGTCGCGGACCGGCACCGACTCGTGCCATTCCAGGCCGAGTTGCGGCATGTCCAACGAGACCGTGGCCTCCTGGGTGTGGTGCGGGTCGAGGTTGGCGACCACCAGAACCGTGTTCGATCCGCTCCGCTTCGAGTACGCGATCACGGCGTCGTTGTCGGCGTGGTGGAAGCGGAGGTTGCGCAGCCGGTGCAGGGCGGGGTTGCGGCGGCGGATGTCGTTGAGGCGGGTGACGAGGGGGGCGATGGAGCGGCCCTCGCGTTCGGCGGCGGCCCAGTCGCGGGGTTTGAGCTGGTACTTCTCGGAGTCGAGGTATTCCTCGCCGCCCTGCCTGAGGGGGGTGTTCTCGCAGAGTTCGTAGCCGCTGTAGATGCCCCAGGAGGGGGCGAGGGTGGCGGCGAGGACGGCGCGGACCTCGAAGGCGGGGCGGCCGCCGTGCTGGAGGTAGGCGTGCAGGATGTCGGGGGTGTTGGGGAAGAAGTTGGGCCGCATGTAGGAGGCGGCCTCCCCCGACAGTTCGGTGAGGTACTCCGTCAGTTCCTCTTTGGTGGTGCGCCAGGTGAAGTAGGTGTAGGACTGCTGGAAGCCGATCTGGGCCAGGGTGTGCATCATCGCGGGGCGGGTGAACGCCTCGGCCAGGAAGATCACGTCGGGGTCGGCGGCGTTGATCTCGCCGATGACGCGTTCCCAGAACACCACCGGTTTGGTGTGGGGGTTGTCGACGCGGAAGATCCGCACGCCGTGGTCCATCCAGTGCCGCAGC
>NZ_BAABKC010000148.1:0-48321 GCF_039543625.1 Streptomyces similanensis
GGGTCCGGCGCGGGCAGCACGGCGCGTGCCTTGCGGGCCGTACGCGCCTCGGGCTCGGCGGGGAAGGCGGGCGGCGCGGGCGGTGCGGCGGGGGGCGAGAGCGTGCGGTGCGGTGCGGGGTCCGGGCGGCGGTCCGCCGCGTGGGCGGGGCCCGCGACCAGGGCCAGCGCCACCGAGCCGAGCACCGCTGTCCTGCACATCGTCCGTGAGGCCATAGGATTCCTCTTCCGTCGCCGTCCGCGGGTGATCCATGCGAGATCGATCACATGTGAGCCACGCAACCATCTCGCACGGCGTCACATCCTCACAGACGACACACAGTTGGTCACGTGGTGATCACTGAGTGAGAGGGAATGGCAAAGGATTGCCATCAAGGGCACGGAACGGATCATTCGTGCTTTACATGCCCATGACTGATCCGAAAGTGTTCCGTTCCGGGGCCGGTCCGGCCCCCGTGGCGCGACCGCGCCACGCGTCGGGGCGGCCCGAGTCCGCGGCCGCCTTCACGAACGAAGGAACACCGAAGAGTGCACAGACCCCACATACGCAGCGTGGCGGTCGCCGTCGTCGCGACGACGGCCGTCACGTGTCTGGCCGGCCAGGCGCTGGCCGCCCCCGCAGCGGGGCCGAACCGCACCGCGTCGTCCGCCGGCTCCACCGCCCTGGTGGTCGCCGCCGCCCGCGCCGCCGCCTTCGCCCACGCGTCGGCGACCGGCGTCACGCAGGGGGACGAACTGCGTCCCGAGGACGTCATGCTCGACCCCGAGGGCGCCCGGCACGTCCGGTTCGTCCGCACCCACCAGGGCATGCCCGTGCTCGGCGGCGACCTCGTCGTCCACCTGAGCCGGTCGCTGGCGTACACCGGTGTCACCCGGAGCGCCGACCACACCGTCAAGCCCGCGACCACCGCGCCGAAGCTGACGGCCGCCCAGGCCGCGGCCAAGGCCGCCGCCGCCGCCCAGGGCACGGCGGGCGCCGCCCAGCTCGTCGTGGACGCCCGCGACGGCGGCTCGGCCCTCGCCTACCAGGTGCGGGTCGACGGGGCCGCCACCTCGGAGTCCACCGGCTCCCGGACCGTCGTGGTCGACGCGGTCACCGGCGAGGTGCGCAGCAACACCCCCGACAGCGACGAGTTCCTCTCGCCGCACCTGCTCTCCGTGCTGCACGGCGACGGGCAGGTCATCGACCCGGCGACGTACAACAAGCCGCCGGCCGGCTCCTTCGGCTCCGGCACGGCCGTGGCCAACACCTTCCCGAAGACGGTCACGGGCACCGGCTCGTCGCTCTTCGTGGGCTCGGTGCCGCTGACCACGACCCAGACGGCCAGAACCACGTACGTCCTCAAGGACCCCACGCGGTACGGCACCGAGACCCGGGACGCCCAGGGCGCCGAGCTGGAGAACTTCGCGGGCGGCAAGAAGATCACCAGCAGCGGCAACGCCTGGGGCAACGGCGCGACCTCCAGTCGCGTCAGCGCCGCCGTGGACGCGCAGTACGGCGTCACCAAGACGCTGGACTTCTACGGCAAGACCTTCGGGCGCAAGGGCATCGAGGACAACTCCAAGGGCGCCCAGGCCATGGTCCACTTCGGCAACAAGATCGCCAACGCGTTCTGGGACTCCACGTGCGGCTGCATGCTGTACGGCGACGGCGACGGGCAGCAGTTCAAGAAGCCGCTGGTGGCGCTCGACGTCACCGGGCACGAGCTGACCCACGGCGTCGTGGACGCCACCGCCAAGCTGGAGCCCACCTTCGTGGACGCCTGGGGCAACCAGTACGGCGAGCCGGGATCGCTCAACGAGTCGCTGGCCGACATCTTCGGCTCCAACGTCGAGTTCTTCGCCAACAACGCCAAGAACCCCCCGAACTACCTCATCGGCGAGAAGCTCGGCCTGGCGCAGAAGTTCCTGCGCCGGCTCGACCACCCCTCGCTCGACAAGCTCGAGGGCACCATCGACTACTGGTCGGCGAGCACGTACTCCACCGAGGTGCACGCCGGTTCCGGCGTCTCCTCGCACGCGTACTACCTGCTCGCCGAGGGCAGCGGCAAGAAGACGATCGGCGGCGTGGCCTACGACTCGCCGACGTACCACAACGTGACGGTGAAGGGCATCGGCCGCACCAAGGCCACCGCCGTCTTCTACCGGGCGCTGACCCGCTACATGGTCTCCTCGACCGACTTCCACGACGCGCGGGTCGCGACGTTGCAGGCGGCCAAGGACCTCTACGGCGCGGGCAGCACCGAGTACAAGACGGTGGACCAGGCCTGGGGCGCGGTCAACGTCACCGCCGCCAACACCCCGGCCGCCCGTAACTGACGGCTCGCCGGACCCGGTGACACGGGAGGTGACACGGGGATGCCCCGCCTTCGGGCGGGGCATTCTCATGTCCGGTCCTGTGCGGTCCGGTCCGGCCGCCGTGCGTACCGGCCGGACCGCCGGCCGTCAGCGCAGGGTGTCCGCCCAGTCCGGCGGGACCCGGCCCGCCGGGCCAGGCACCGGCTGGTCGGCCGGATGGGCGGCCGGCGGCGCCAGCTCGGGGCCGGAGACGAACAGCTCGCCGGTGGCGAAGTTCCAGAACCACTCCTCGCCCGGCTCGTAGCTGCGGATCAGCGGATGCCCGGTGTCCCGGTAGTGGGCGCTGGCGTGCCGGGCGGGAGAGTCGTCGCAGCAGCCGACGTGGCCGCAGGCGGCGCAGCGCCGCAGGTGGAACCACCAGCCGCCGGACGCGTCGCACTCCACGCAGCCGGCGCCGCTCGGCGGCGCCTCGGGGTCGATGCCGTTGTCGTTGTCGCTGGTCATGACGGCTCCTCGGGAGTGGCGGCGGGAGGCGGGACGTCGGGGGCCGGTGCGGTCAGCGGCAGCAGGACCTGGAAGCGGGTGTCGCCCGGCACGGACTCCACCTTGAGCTCGCCGTGGTGCTTGTCGACCACGATCCGCCAGGAGATGTCCAGCCCCAGGCCGGTGCCCCGGCCGACCGGCTTGGTGGTGAAGAACGGGTCGAAGACGCGGTCGCGGATCTCCGGCGGCACCCCCGGCCCGGTGTCCCGGAACTCCACCAGCAGCCGGTCGTCGTGGCGTGCCGTGCGCACGGTCAGCGTGCCCTCGCCGCCGGCGTCCTCGACAGCGGCGACCGCGTTGTCGATCAGGTTGGTCCACACCTGGTTCAGCTCCGCCGGGTAGGCGGGGATCCGGGGCAGCGTGCGATCGTACTCCTTGACCACCCGCACGCCCGGCCCGCGCTTGCCCGCGAGCATCAGCAGGGTGCTGTCGAGCAGTTCGTGCACGTCGGCGACCTGGTAGGGCGCCCGGTCCAGCTGGGAGTACTGCCTGGCGGCGTCCACCAGCCGGGAGACGCGGGTCGTGGAGTCCGCGATCTCGTCCATCAGCAGCTCGGTCTCCACCGTGTAGTTCAGCCATCCCACCGCCCCCGGCAGGATCTCCTCGTCCACGGCCGCCGCGACCTGCTCCAGCCAGTCCACGTCCAGCCCGGCCTGCACGAAGACGGGCGCCAGCTGCCAGCTCTGGCCCACCCCGTGCTCCTCCAGCCAGTCGGTGACGGCGTCCTCCCGGTCGGCGGCCTCCAGCGGACTGAGCGCCGGCGCCTTGCCGACCCGCTCCGCCGTGCGCTCCTGGATCTCGATCAGGTTCGCCAACTGGTCGCGGGAGAAAGGGCCTTCGGCGATGACGGCGAGCTTGTGCCGCATCCTGGCCACCCGTTCGCGCAGCGCCGCCGTCGCCCGCACCGCGGCCGCCGCCGGATTGTTCAGCTCGTGCGTCAGACCGGCCGACAACGAGCCCAGCGCCAGCAGCCGTTCGCGCTGCCCGATGACCGCCCGGGTGTTCTTCGAACCGAAGAACAGGCCCTCCAGCAGGTGCACCGCCATCGGGAACCACTCCCGCATGATCTCCGCGAAGACCGCCGCAGGCAGCACGAAGAACCGCGTCGGCTCCGTCACCCGCATCGAGTTGCGGTACACCTGCTGCACCCGGTCGCCCAGATACGCCTGCATCGCGCCGCCGTACACCCCGCGCTGCGCGGTCCTGGCGACCTCCACGTCGTCCGCGCCCACCCGGCGGGAGAGCACCACCGTGCCCTCGATCATCACGTAGAAGCAGGTGGCCGGATCACCCTCGGCGTAGACCGGACCGGGCTCGAACAGCTCCACCCGCCCCTCGGCGCACAGCCTGCCCAACTGCTCGGCCGACAGCTCCTCGAACAGGAACAGCCGGCCGATCTCCCGCGGGCTGCACGGCACCGGCCGCCCGCTCACGACTGCTCCAGATAGCGGTGCACCAGCATCACGGCCATCGCCCCTTCCCCGACCGCGGAGGCGACCCGCTTGGCGGACTCCGCCCGCACGTCGCCGGCCACGAACACGCCGGGCACATTGGTCTCCAGGTGGTACGGCGGCCGGTCCAGCTCCCAGTCCGCCGGCGGCCGCCCGTCGGCGGTCAGGTCCGGGCCGGTCAGCAGGAACCCGCGCTCGTCGCGCAGCACCGTGCCGTCCAGCCAGTCGGTCAGCGGCGCCGCGCCGATGAACACGAACATCCACTGCGCGTCCACCCGCTCGGTGCGCCCGCCGGCCACCTCGCGCAGCGTGAGCTGCTCCAGCCGCCCCGAGCCGTGCGCCTCCTCCACCACCGTGCCGGTGCGCACCGTGATGTTCGGCGCCTCGGCGATCTGCTGGATGAGGTAGTACGACATCGACGCCGCCAGCGACGGGCCGCGCACCAGCAGCGTCACCGACTTCGCGCCCCGTGACAGGTACATCGCGGCCTGCCCGGCGGAGTTGGCGCCGCCGACGATGTAGACGTCCTGGCCCTCGCAGGCGGGCGCCTCGGTCAGCGCGGACCCGTAGAAGACGCCGCAGCCGGTCAGGTCGGCGGCGCCGGGCGCGGGCAGCTGCCGGTAGGACACCCCGGTCGCCAGGATCACGCTGTGCGCGGCGACCGCCGAGCCGTCCGAGAACCGCACCGTGCGCGCCGCGCCGCACACCTCCAGACCGGTCACCTCGCGCGCGGTCAGGATCTCCGCGCCGAACTTCGCCGCCTGCCGCCGCGCCCGGTCGGTGAGCTGCCCGCCCGAGACGCCGTCCGGGAAGCCGAGGTAGTTCTCGATGCGCGAACTCTGCCCGGCCTGCCCGCCGGTCGCCGAACGCTCCACCAGCACCGTCCGCAGCCCCTCCGAGGCCCCGTACACCGCCGCGCCGAGCCCGGCCGGGCCGCCGCCGACCACGACGAGGTCGTAGAAGTCGGCCGCCGGCGTCGTCGCCAGCCCCACCCGGGCCGCCAGCTCCGGCGCCTCCGGCTCCACCAGCGCGGCGCCGTCCGGGGTGACCACCAGCGGCAGCCGCTGCCCGTCCTGTCCGGCCGCCCCGAGCAGCCGCCGCCCCTCGGGCTCGTCGGAGGAGTACCAGCGGTAGGGCACCTGGTTGCGGGCCAGGAACTCCCGCACCTGCGAGGAGCGCGCCGACCAGCGGTGCCCGACGACCTTGGTGCTGGTCACCGGCCGGTGGTCGCTGTGCCGCCACGCGGTCAGCAGGTCGTCCACGACCGGGTACAGCTTCTCCTCGGGCGGATCCCACGGCTTGAGCAGATAGTGGTCGAGGTCGACCACGTTGATCGCGTCGATCGCCGCGCCGGTGTCCGCGTACGCGGTCAGCAGCACCCGCCGGGCGCCCGGATACACGTCCAGGGCCTGTTCGAGGAACTCGATGCCGTTCATCAGCGGCATCCGGTAGTCCGCCAGGATCACCGCGACCGGGTCGCCGCGCAGCTTCAGCTCGCGCAGCGCCTCCAGCGCCGACTCGCCGGACTCCGCGCGCACGATCCGGTGGGACCTGCCGTAGCGCCGCCTCAGATCGCGGGCGACGGCACGGGAGACCCCCGGATCGTCGTCCACAGTCATGATGACGGTCCGAGCCGGTTCCGCGGCCTGTGCCATGTGTCTCCCGCCCCGGGCGGCCGGCGGCGGCCCGGTGCCCCGTCGTCCCGCCCACTCGGGCCCATCGTATGTTCGATCCGCCCGCCCCGCCCGGCGTCCGAGCCCCCTGCCGGACCGCGTGCACGGCATGCGGAAGACTGGGCCGGGAAGACCACGGCGCGAGGCCCCGGACCACGGTATGGAGCCGGATCACGGCACGGGCCGGACCACGGCACAGGGAGGCGGACGGCATGACACGGCCGATCACGGCAGGGGTGGACGGAACCGAGGAGAGCCTGGCCGCGCTGGCCTGGGCCGGCCGGGAGGCCGTGCGCCGCGGGCTGCCGCTGCGCGTGGTGCAGGCCTGGACGTTCGAGACGCACGACGCGTTCGACCTCGGCGACCGCGACACCCAGCGGGACCGGGTGCGCGACCGGCTCTCCACGACGGCCCGCGCCCTCGCCGAGCGCCACCCGGAGCTGACCGTCACCGCCGACGCCGTGGAGGACGGCGCCGTGGACGCGCTGCTCGCCGCGGCCGCCGACGCCGAGACGCTGGTGCTCGGCTCGCGCGGCAAGGGCCCGCTCGTCGGGTTCCTGGTCGGCTCGGTCGGCCAGCAGGTGATCGCCCAGACCGCCCGGCCCGTCGTCCTGGTGCGCGCGGGCGACGAGCCCGCCGCCGAGGCCGCAGGCCGGGAGATCGTCGTCGGCCAGCACGGCGCCCCGGAGGACAGCGCCGAGACCCTGCGGTTCGCCTTCGAGACCGCCGCCGCCCGGGGCGCCGCCGTCCGGGCGGTGCGCGCCTGGACCCTGCCGCCGGTGTTCGCCTACAGCCCCGGTTCGCTCAAGCTCCTCGACGAGGCCGGCGGCCTGGAGCCGTACGAGAAGAAGGCGCTGGCCGACGCGCTCCAGCCGTGGCGCGAACGCTTCCCGGACGTGCCCGTCGTCGAGCACGTGGAGCTGGGCAGCGCCGGCCAGGTGCTGCTGTCGACAGCCGACCGGGCCCAACTGCTGGTCGTGGGCCGCCGGGCGCGCCGCACGGCGGTGGGCGCGCGGATCGGTTCCGTCGCCTACGGCGTGCTGCACCACGCCGGCTGCCCGGTGGCCGTCGTCCCGCACGCCTGAGCCGCGCCCGCCCGCACCTCGGCCCCTCGCTTCCGGCCCTCGGCTCTCGGCTCTCGGCGAGGCCCTAGCGGGCGTGTGCGCGGGCCCGCCGGGCGGCCTCGCGCACCGGGCCGCGGTGCACGGGGCCGTGGCCGGGCGCCAGGACGTCCGCGTCGAGTTCTTCGAGTATGTCCAACGAGGCGAGCGTGCGGGCGCGTTCGTGGTGGAACATGTCGGGCAGCAGCTGCGGCCCCCGCAGCCGTGAGGTGGGGTGGCCGCTGACCAGGGCGTCGCCGGAGACCACCACACCCGCCTGCGGCAGGTGGAAGACGGTGTGGCCCTGGGTGTGACCGGGGGTGTGCACCGGCACCGGCCGCCCGGGCAGGTCCAGCGGGCCCGCCGCCGGGAGCGCCTCGGGCTCGGCGACGGGGTTGTGGGCGGTGCCGCCGACCCGCAGCGCGTGCACCGCCCAGGGCAGCACGCCCGGCCGCCAGCCGTTGCGCAGCACCTGGCCGATGGTCACCTGGTGCAGGAACTCCCGGCGGGCGTGCGCCACTTCGGCCTCGTGCGTCCGCACCGGGGTGCCGTAGGTCTCGCGCAGGTACTGGGCGGAACCCAGGTGGTCGTTGTGCGCGTGGGTGATCAGCACCGCCGCCACCGCCTCGGGCGAACTGCCCACCTCGGCCAGTGAGTCGAGCACCTGCTGCCGGTCGCCGGGGTAGCCGGTGTCGATGAGCGTCGCCGCGTCGCCCTCGGTCAGGATCACCCAGTTGGTGTTGCTGCCGTGCACCAGGTAGGTGCCGTCGGCCACTTGCTGTACGCCCGCCCGCATCGCCGTCTCCCCGCGTCCTCGTCCGCTCTCTGACGCGGGACAGCAAACCAGACGATCATGTGTCACCGGACGGGGGGACGGCTCAGCGCACGCCGGTGGGCCGGAACTGGACGCTGACGCGCGGCTCGGTGGCCCGGGTGCTCTTGGGCACGCAGTGTTCCCAGGTGCGCTGGCAGGAGCCGCCCATGACGATCAGGTCGCCGTGTCCGAGCGGGCGCCGCACGCTCGCGCCGCCGCCGTGCGCCGGGCGCAGCAGCAGGTCCCGGGGCGCGCCGACGGACAGGATCGCGACCATGGTGTCCTCGCGCGCGCCGCGCCCGGTCCGGTCGCCGTGCCAGGCGACGCTGTCGCGGCCGTCGCGGTAGTAGCACAGCCCCGCGGTGGTGAACGGCTCGCCCAGTTCGTCGGCGTAGTGCGCGGACAGCGCCTCGCGGGCCTCGGCGAGCACCGGGTGGGGGAGCGGGGCGCCGGCGGCGTAGAAGGCGAGCAGGCGGGGGACGGCGACCACGTTGTCGTACATCTTGCGCTGCTCGGCCCGCCAGGGGACCTCGGCGGCCAGCTGTTCGAACAGTTCGTCGGCGCCGGTCAGCCAGCCGGGCAGCACGTCGATCCAGGCGCCGAGCCCCAGCTCCGTGCGGTGCAGCCCGGCCAGGGAGCCGAGCCGCAGCTCGTCGGTCTGGTCGAACAGGGAGCCCTGGAGGTGGTGCGCGGTCATGGGGCCAGCGTACTCCGTATTCGAAAATGTGTTCCCTTTCGATCTTCCGGTCTTCCGGAGCGCGGGGCTGTTCGATACATCGGTGTATCGGATACGCTCGTGTATCGAACGGCGGCGGAGCGAGGGACTGCATGACGAGCGAGGACGGGACGCGGGGGCGCGTCACCAAGCGGCGGGAGCGCACCCGGGCGCGGCTGCTGGCGGCCGCGTTCGGCGTCTTCGCCGCCAAGGGCTTCGGCCGGGTCTCCATCGAGGAGGTCTGCGAGGCCGCCGGTTACAGCAGGGGCGCCTTCTACTCCAACTTCGCCACCCTGGACGAGCTGTTCTTCGCCCTCTACCGGGACCGGGCCGACCTGATCGCCGAGCAGGTGGCCGGGGCGCTCGCCGCCGACGGACCGGGCCTGGACGTGCCCGCCGCCGTGGACCGGGTCACCGAGGTGCTGCTGCTCGACCTGGACTGGCTGCTGGTCAAGACGGACTTCCTGGTGCACGCCGCCCGTGACCGGGCCGTCGCCGCGACTCTGCTGGAGCACCGCGCCCGGCTGCGCCGGGCGATCGCCGGCCGGCTGGCCCGCGCGCACCGCCACACCCCGCTGCCCGCCGTCCTCGGCGGCGCGGACGGCGCCGCCCACGCGGTCGTCGCCGCCTATGACGGCGTCACCACCCAGCTCCTGCTGGACAAGGACGTCGATGCCGCCCGCGCCTGGCTGCGGCAACTGCTCACCGCGCTGCTGACGGACGGCGGCACCCCCGCCCCGGCGGACCGCACCGCCCCGGCGGAAGAAGACTCCCCCCTGCAAGAAGCCTCCCCCGTACAAGAGGACTGAGGAAGGAGACGGTCGCCATGGACGCGGACGTCATCGTCGTCGGAGCCGGCCTGGCCGGTCTGGTCGCGGCGCACGAGCTGACCAGCCGGGGCCGCAAGGTCGCCCTCGTCGACCAGGAGAACGCCGCCAACCTCGGCGGACAGGCCTACTGGTCCTTCGGCGGGCTGTTCCTCGTCGACTCGCCCGAGCAGCGCCGCCTGGGCGTCAAGGACTCCCTCGAACTGGCCTGGAACGACTGGCAGGGCAGCGCGGGCTTCGACCGCACCGAGGACGAGGACTCCTGGGCGGTGCGCTGGGCGCGCGCCTACGTCGAGTTCGCGGCCGGGGAGAAGCGGTCGTGGCTCGCCGGGCACGGCATCACCCTGCTGCCCACCGTCGGCTGGGCCGAGCGCGGCGACCTGAGGGCGCACGGCCACGGCAACTCCGTGCCCCGCTTCCACATCGCGTGGGGCACCGGCACCGGCGTCGTGGAGCCGTTCGCCGACTACGCGCGGCAGGCGGCACGGGACGGGCTGCTCGCCTTCCACCACCGCCACCGCGTGGACCATTTGGTGGTCGAGGACGGCACGGCGCGCGGGGTGCGCGGCACGGTCCTCGCCCCCGACGACGCGCCGCGCGGCGTCGCCTCCAACCGGGACGCCGTCGGAGAGTTCGAACTGAGCGCCCAGGCCGTGATCGTCACCTCCGGCGGCATCGGCGCCGACCACGACATCGTCCGCCGCCACTGGCCCGAGCGGCTCGGCACCCCGCCGGCCCGCATGGTCACCGGTGTCCCGGCCTACGTCGACGGCCGGATGCTGGACATCAGCGCCGAGGCGGGCGTACGGCTGGTCAACCGCGACCGCATGTGGCACTACACCGAGGGCATCCAGAACTGGAACCCCGTCTGGCCCGGTCACGGCATCCGCATCCTGCCCGGACCGTCCTCGATCTGGCTCGACGCCCTCGGCCGCCGGCTGCCCGACCCCTGCCTGCCCGGCTACGACACGCTCAGCACCCTCCGGCACCTGCGCACCACCGAGGACATCGCCGCCCACGACCACTCCTGGTTCGTGCTCACCCGGAAGATCATCGAGAAGGAGTTCGCGCTGTCGGGCTCCGAGCAGAACCCGGACATCACCGCCAAGGACGGCAGGGCGGTGCTGCGCGACCGGCTGTTCGGCAAGGGCGCGCCGGGCCCGGTGCGCGACTTCGTACGGCACGGCGCGGACTTCGTGGTCGCCGACACTCTCGAACAGCTCGTCGAGAAGATGAACAAGCTGACCGACGCGCCGCTGCTCGACGCCGCCGAGGTGCGCCGCCAGATCACCGCCCGCGATCTCCAGATGGACAACCCCTACAGCAAGGACGCCCAGATCCAGGGCATCCGCAACGCCCGCCGCTACATCGGCGACCGGCTCGGCCGGGTCGCCGCCCCGCACCGCGTCCTCGACCCGGCGGCGGGCCCGCTGATCGGCGTCAAGCTGCACGTCCTGACCCGCAAGACCCTCGGCGGCATCCAGACCGACCTGGACTCGCGCGCCCTCGGCCCGGACGGCCGGCCCGTCGAAGGGCTGTACGCGGCCGGCGAGGTGGCCGGGTTCGGCGGCGGCGGCGTCCACGGCTACAACGCCCTGGAGGGCACCTTCCTCGGTGGCTGCCTCTTCTCCGGCCGGGCCGCCGGCCGCGCCGCCGCCCGCCAGACGGCCTGACGGCCTGACGGCCTGACCGAACGCCCCGCCGCCCGCCGCCCGTTCGCGGGCTGCGGGCGGCGCGGTGTGCGGGGAAAGCGGCACTTCGTCCGCCGGCGGGCGGCCGCGACACGCGACGCGGTGCGACGTGTCGCGGAAAACTCGGCCGATCCGCGGCGGGTCGCCCCTAGTCTGTGGGGCGTTGATCGCGCGCCATCCCCCGAGCCCCCAAGGAGAGCACGTGACGCCACCCCCGAAGCGGCCCGCCGGAGCCGGACGCGGTGCGGCCCTGCGCCGTGATGCCGTGGCCGCCACCGTCCCCGTCGCCCTCGCGGCGCTGCTGGCGGCCGGCGGCCCCGCGGCGGCCGGCCCCGCCCACATCCCCGCCGGACACCCGGCGGCCCGCACCACCGGCTCCGCCGGCGCCGGCGACCCCTACTTCCCGCTCGCCGGCAACGGCGGCTACCACGTCGAGCACTACGGCCTGACCCTGGGCTACGACCCGGACAGCGGGCGCCTGGACGGCACGGCCGTGCTCACCGCCCGCGCCACCCAGCGCCTGACCCGGTTCGACCTCGACCTCAACGGCCTCAAAGTCACCCGGCTCACGGTCGATGGCGCCCAGGCCGCCTTCCGGCGCGACGGCCAGGAACTCGTCGTCACCCCGCGCACCGCCCTGCCCAAGGGCCACCGCTTCCGCGTCACCGTCGCCTACAACGGATCGCCCGAGCAGGTCACCGACCCCGACGGCTCCGACGACGGCTGGATCACCACCGACGACGGCGCCTTCGTCGCCGGGGAGCCGCAGGGCGCGATGACCTGGTTCCCGGCGAACAACCACCCGACGGACAAGTCGTCGTACGACTTCACCATCACCGTCCCGCAGGGTCACACCGCGGTCGCCAACGGCCTCTACCTCGGCAGCCGCACCGCGGGCGGTCGCACCACCTTCCGCTGGCGCCAGCCGGAGCCGATGGCCGCCTACCTCGCCACCGCCACCGTGGGCAAGTTCCAGGTCGAGCAGTACACCACCCGCGACGGCCTGAAGATCTACAACGCGGTCGACCCGCGCGAGGCGGCCGACGCCGCCCCGGTGCTGAAGCAGCTGCCCTCGGTGCTGGAGTGGGAGAGCAAGCTGTTCGGGCCCTACCCCTTCCAGAGCGCCGGATCGATCGTCGACCACGCCCCGTCCGTCGGCTACGCGCTGGAGACGCAGAGCCGGCCGCTGTACGACTCCGCGCCGAGCCTGAGCACGCTCGTCCACGAGAGCGCCCACCAGTGGTTCGGCGACTCGGTGTCCGTCACCCGCTGGAAGGACATCTGGCTCAACGAGGGCTTCGCGACCTACGCCGAGTGGCTCTACGCCGAGCAGCACGGCGGCCGCAGTGCCCAGGACCGGTTCGACGCGCTGTACGCCCGCCCGGCCGGCGACGCCCTGTGGGCGTTCCCGCCCGGCGACCCGGGCGACGGCGAGAACATCTTCGCCAGCCCCGTCTACTCGCGCGGCGCGATGGTGCTGCACAAGCTGCGCGGAGCGGTCGGCGACGCGGCCTTCTTCCGCGTCCTGCGCACCTGGGCCGCCGACCACCGCCACGGCAACGGGACCACCGCCCAGTTCACCGCCCTGGCGGAGAGGGTGTCCGGCAAGAACCTCGACGGGCTGTTCCACACCTGGCTGCTCACGAAGGGCAAGCCGGACACCCCGTGAGCGCCTGCCCCGCCGGGTGACCGGGGCCGGTACGTCACCTGATCGCGGGGGCCGGCCACCGATCCCGGCGCCACCTCCGCACCGACACGTTCACGGGCGTACGCACGCCAGGGCCCCGTCCGGAGATCCGCGGATCTCCGGACGGGGCCCTGGCGGTCGCGTCCCGGCCGGGACGGTGCTCAGCCCGAGTGCCGGCGGGCCGCCGCCGCACGCCGCCGCTTCAGCGCGCGCCGCTCGTTCTCGCTCGTTCCGCCCCACACACCGATGGCCTGGTCCGTCTCCAGCGCCCAGTCCAGGCACTGCTCGCGTACCGGGCAGCGGCCGCACACCGCCTTGGCCTGCTCGGTCTGGAGCAGTGCCGGGCCCGTGGTGCCGATCGGGAAGAAGAGGTCGGGGTCCTCCTGGCGGCACGCGGCGTGGTCGCGCCAGTTGTCCATGAGAAGTCACCTGCGATCGAAGTCGTCCGTGCCTGTCAAAAGTTCGTACGCCACATCGGGTGACCGGGCGAAACAGTGCGAAACCGGCCGAGCGCCCAGGCCGCCGACCTTCGCAGAATCCGCACAGGTGCTCCGTACGCCGTCCGCCTCCGCGCCCGTGCGCTCCCCGGCCGGTGGTTCCCGCCGCACAGCCGGTGCTGCGATAGTGAAGTCCGACAAAAAGATGTAACGAGCAACCAGGAAGACAGTGGACACCAGCGAGACCACCGACAGCAGCGCCGAACCCCGGGCGGACGCCCCGGAACCGGCCGGAGCCGACCGGCGCGGCTGGCGCCGCTGGGCCATGGACACCCGCCCCCTGCGCCGCCCCGCCTACCGCAGGCTGTGGACCTCGACCATCGTCACCGCGGTCGGCAGCCAGCTCACCGCCGTCGCCGTGCCCAAGCAGATCTACGACATCACCGGCTCCTCGGCCTGGGTCGGCTACGCCAGCCTCGCCGGCCTGGTGCCGATGGTGGCGTTCGCGCTGTGGGGCGGCGCCGTCGCCGACACCGTGGACCGCCGCAAACTGCTCCTGGTCACCAACATCGGCATCGCCGTCACCTCGCTGCTGTTCTGGCTCCAGGCCCTCACGCACCTGGACTCGGTGGCGGTGCTGATGGTGCTGCTCGCCCTCCAGCAGGCCTTCTTCGGACTGAACTCCCCGGCCCGCAACGCCTCCATCGCCCGCCTGGTGCCCGCCGAGGAACTGCCCGCCGCCAACGCCCTGGGCTCCACCGTCATGCAGACCGGCCTGGTGGCCGGACCGCTGCTGGCCGGCGCGCTGATACCCGTCATCGGGCTGCCCGAGCTGTACCTGATCGACGCCGTGGCCCTGTGCGCCACGGTGTGGGCCGTACTGCGCCTGCCCGCGCTGCCGCCGCTGTCCGGCACCGCCGTCCGCCGCGCCGGGATGCGCGAGATCACCGCCGGGTTCCGCTACATCTCGGGCCACAAGGTCCTGCTGCTGTCCTTCCTCGCCGACATCATCGCCATGGTCTTCGGCATGCCCCGCGCCCTGTTCCCGCAGCTGGCCGCCGAGACGTACGCCCCCTACGGCGAGGGCCTCGCGCTCGGCCTGCTGTTCGCGGCCATACCCATCGGCGCGGTGCTCGGCGGCCTGTTCTCCGGCACCTTCTCCCGGGCGCGCCGGCACGGCTGGATGGTCATCGGCTCGGTGACCGCCTGGGGGATCGCCGTCGCCGGGTCCGGCGCGACCCGCAACCTGTGGATCGCGGTGGCCTTCCTGGCCGCCGCCGGCGTCGCCGACATGGTCTCCATGGTGTTCCGCGGCGCGATCCTGCTGTCCGCCGCCACCGACGAGATGCGCGGCCGGATGCAGGGCGTCTTCACGGTGGTCGTCGCGGGCGGCCCGCGCCTGGCCGACGTGCTGCACGGCACCGCCGGCTCCGCCTTCGGGCCGCGCGCGGCCGTCGCCGGCGGCGGGCTGCTCGTCGTCGTGCTGATGCTGGGCCTGGCGGCGGCCGTGCCGGCGCTGCGCCGCTACCGCGTCTGAACCCGGGCGAGCCCCGCGGGCGGCGGCGCCCCGGCCGGCCCCTACAGGCCGCGCCGGGGGATCGTGTACTGCTCCATGAGCCGGCCGCGGGTCAGCTCCAGCCGGTGGGCCAGGATCTCGGCCACCGTCCGCACCAGGGACAGCCCGAGCAGCGGGTCCTCCACCGACAGCCCCAGCACCGCCGGCCCGTCGAACTCGTAGGCCCGCACCTGGCTGAACGCCTCCGCGCCGAAGTCCCACTGGTAGGGCGGGAACAGCCAGGACCAGCCGAGCAGATCGCCCGCGCCCAGGCTCGCCACGGTCACCCGGCGGGTGGCCGTGACCGGCTGGTCGAGGTGGACGGCGCCGGTGCGGATGACCCAGAAGCGGTCGGCCGTGCCGCCCGCCTCGAAGATCCGCGCGTCCTCGGGGAAGGAGACCTCCTTCGCGAGCTCCATCAGGCGTTCGCGCTGCTTGTGGGGGAGGGCGGTCAGCAGTTTGATCGGCTTCGTCATGACCTGGGCCTCTCGCCGGCGATCGGTGTGGCGCATGTGCCTACGCCCATTTTCAGCCGCTGCGCGGGTCCCGGGCACCTCGGCGGCGGTGGCCGCCGTCGCCCCGGCGGGCACCGCCCGCCGGCCCCGGACGGTCGCCGGGAGCCGTCCGGAGTGTCCCGGCCGGGGTCGGGCGACGGCCGTGCGGACAGGAAAAAGCCCTGGCTGGACGGGGGAAGCCAGCCAGGGCCGTTCGCGACGGTGCACGGGGGACTCATCGGATCGACCCCGTCACCGCGTATGGATGAACCGTAAACCATTTCCGGCCGTTCCGCGCGGTCGTCGGGGACCCGCGTGACCGGTTTCACTCGCTTTCATCCGGCGTCCTCACCCGGCGTCCGCCGTCACCCGCACCGTCTTCAGTTCGGCGTCGCTCGGGTCCGGGAGGTTCATGCCGGCGGCCAGACCGGTGGTCAGGTAGCGCAGCACGGGCCCGGTCAGCCGCTCGCCCGGCAGCACCGCCGGGATGCCGGGCGGGTACGGCGTGATGATCTCGGCCGCGATCCGCCCGGCGGCCGCGCCCACCGGAACGTCCTCGGTGGCCCCGAAGAACGCGTCCCGCGGCAGCCGCGCCTGCTCCATGCGCAGCCCGGCCGGGTCCGGCACGTCCACCCGAGGCCCCGGGTCCAGCTCCGCCGCGGCCCCGGACAGGTCCTTGAGCGCGGACAGCAGTTCGGCCGCCGTCCCCCGGTCGTCGCCGTGGGTGAGCTGCGCACCGATACGGCGGTGGTCGGTCAGGTGCGCGTCGATCCGGTGGTGCTCGCGCAGCCAGTCGGCGGCCCGGTAACCGGTGATCCCGAGCCCGGTGACGTCGATGACGACGGGCAGCGGGTCGAAGTCGTCGGCGAGGCCGGGGCCGCAGAAGTCGTCGCGGTCCTCGACGTGCAGGCCGTCGATCTCCTCGATCGCGCCGCGGACCCGGCCCGCCAGCTCCAGGGCGCCGCCCATCAACTCCTCGCCGCGCAGGGCCATCTGGCGCCGCCAGCCGTCCAGCCCGGCGAAGATGAGCGCCGAGGGACTGGTGGTGCCCAGCAGGTCCGCGCGCATCTTCAGCAGCGCGGCGGGGACCAGGTCGCCCCGCAGGTGGAAGACCGAGCCCTGCTCCAGGCCGCTGCCCATCTTGTGGATGCTCGTCACACAGATGTCGGCGCCGGCGTCCATCGCCCAGGACGGCAGGTCCGGGTGGAACGGCAGGTGCGCGCCCCACGCCTCGTCCACGATCAGCGGCAGCCCGCGCCGGTGGCAGACCTCGGCGACCGCGCGCAGATCCGCGCAGGCGCCGTACGGGGTCGGGCTGGTGATCAGCGCGCCCTTGGCGTCGGGGTGCGCCGCGAAGGCCCGCTCGAAGTCCTCGGCCGACGGGGGATGGGCGAGGTGCCGCTCGGCGTCCCAGCGCGGGTCCACCCAGACCGGTTCGATGCCGGACAGCACCAGGCCGGAGGCGACCGACTTGTGGGCGTCCCGGCCGATCAGCAGCTTCTCGTGCGGACCGGCCACCGCCAGCATCGCCGCCTTCACCGACAGGGAGCTGCCGCAGGTGGTGAAGAAGGTGTGGTCGGCGTGGACGGCGTCCGCCATCAGCTCCTCGGCCCGGTCCAGCACCCGCCCCCGCATCAGCCGGTCGTCGAGGCCGCCCGAGGCCAGCACGTCCCCCAGGAAGACCGCGTCGCCGAGCGCCTCGCGCACCGCCGGATCCGCGCCGCGCGCCTGCTTGTGCCCGGGCGGGGTGAACGACAGCCGTCCTTCGCGGCGGTAGTCGACGAGTGCTTCCAGGACAGGTGCGCGCGTGTGATCGACAGCCATGTCACTATGCCTGTCCGGGTCCGCCCCTTTCATGCGGGTCCGTATGCCGCGAGGTCCGACACCGGCGGGGACCCGGTCAGGCCGGGGCGGTGTGCTTGCCGGGGGTGACGATCTCGTCCAGGACGCGCAGGACCGCCTCGTAGGCCAGTGCGCGGCCGGCCGCCTCGCGGGCCTGCTCCGGATCGCCGGCGCCGAGGCTGTCGCGACGGGCGCGCCACCGCCGCTCCTCCTCCTCGGCGCAGGCCCTGGCCCGCTGGATGCGCCGCAACAGCTCGTCTGAGTCCACGACTTCGGTCATGACAGTGCGCGTACCCGCTCCACGCGCTCCAATGGCCCCGAGCGCGTCGCCGACCGGGCCGCGGGGAGGTTTCACCGCGCCCGCAGGGGCTAGCCGGACAGGGAGACCTGAGAGCGGCACGTGCCACCGGCCGCGCGGCACCGAGGGCCGGCCGCCGCCCACCGGGCGGCCCGGACCCGCCGGGACGCGAGTCTCCCGCCGGTCCGGCTTCCCTCTTCACGACACCGGGAGCGAGGAGATGTGCGAGAAGCACAGCACCACCCCCACCATCGAGGCGCCGTCCGCCCGGGGCCGGGCGGAGCGGAGCGCGTCCTGCAAGCCGGCCGACGCCCGCCGCGCGGTGGAACGCGCGATCAGTGAGTGCTGCCGCGCCGGGCACGCCCCCTGCGACGCGCACGCCGTCTCCGACGCCCAGCTCGTCGCCTCCGAGCTGACCACCAACGCCATCCTGCACGGCGGCGGGGTGACCGACTTCCACGTGGACGTCGTCGGGCCGGACGTGCGCGTCTGCGTGAGCGACCGCAGCGACCGGCTGCCCGTGGCCTGCCCGCCGGTGGACCGACAGGGCCGGCGCCGGCTCGGCGGCCGCGGCTGGCCGATCGTGTGCCGGCTGGCCCGCGACGTCGAGGTCTGCGACCTGCCCTCCGGCGGCAAGTGCATCAGCGTCGTGGTCCCGTTGAACTGACCCGATCGCTGAGCCGCACCCTCACTGACCTGGCCTGATGTGGGCCGTGTCCCAGGAAGCGTTGCCCGCTGCAAAGAATCGCGGGGAAGCGGAGTTTGTCGCTCCCGCGCCCGGGCAGACGGAATTTCGTGCTTCGGACCGGAGGCGCGCCAGCGGGAGCCGTACGGCTGCTCGGAAGGCACCCGGTTGAACCGGAGAGCACCGAGGAGCCCGCCCCTCCCGCGGTACATCCCTGAGACGACCGTTCAGGAGCGATTCCGCATGCTCATCGATATGTCGACAACCCGTCCCGGCGCCCCCGAAGACCAGACCCTCGACACCACCCCTGATCGCACGGCCGAGCAGACCGCAGCCGAGCAGACCGCCGACCGGACCATCGAGCAGACCGCCGACCGCACCGCACCCCGGCGCCCGCACGACGACGCGCCCGACACCGCGGCCCTCTTCCGGCGCCTCGCCGAGCTGCCGGACGGCCCCGAGCGGGACGGCGCCCGCGACGAGCTCGTGACCGCGTGGCTGCCCATGGCCCACCGCATCGCCGGCCGCTTCCGCGACCGGGGGGAGTCGATCGAGGACCTGCGTCAGGTGGCGGCGCTGGGACTGGTGAAGGCGATCGACCGGTTCGACCCGGACCGCGGCGCCTTCGAGAGCTACGCCGTGCCCACCATCACCGGCGAGGTCAAGCGGCACTTCCGCGACCGGATGTGGGCGCTGCGGGTGCCCCGCCGGGTGCAGGAGCTGCGCAACAAGGTGCGCGTGGCGCGCCGCGAGCTGACCCAGAACCCCGGCAGCCCCGAACCCTCGGTGGCCGCCGTCGCCGCCCACACCGGACTGACCGAGGAAGAGGTCAACACCGGCATGGAGGCGCTGGACAGCTTCAGCACCCTGTCCCTCGACGCCGAGATGTCGACCGGCGCGGACGGCTACAGCCTCGCCGACACCCTCGGCGCCGCCGACTCCTCCTACGACGTCGTCGTGGACCGGGAGTCCGCCAAGGAGGGGCTGCGCCGGCTTCCCGAACGCGAGCGGGCCATCCTCTACATGCGTTTCTTCGAGGACATGACCCAGAGCCGCATCGCCGACCGGCTGGGCATCTCCCAGATGCACGTCTCCCGCCTGATCAGCCGCAGCTGCGCGCGCGTGCGCGACGAGGTGCTGGCCGAGCGGGCCGGCCGCCGCGGCAAGGGGCCGAGGCCCACGGCCCGGTGAGCGCCCCCGTACCAGACCCCCGTACCAGAGCCATGACAGCCCTTGACAGCCATGGAGAGTGACCGAGTGTTGATGCCCCACCCCGAGTTCCTGCGCAAGCTCGTCCACGAGTACGAGACGGCCCTGGCCGAGGAGACCATGGCCGCGGCCGCCGGCCGCCACACCCGGTCGCAGGACCTTGCCTACACCTTGTGCGTGTCCACCGGCACCCGTGACGTGCGGTCGGCCCTGGAGACGGCCCGCCGCATGCTCGCCGCCGCGGCCCCCGCCGCCGAGCGCCGGGTACCCACCGTCCGCGAGGTCGTACCCGCCCCGCGCGAGACGGCCGTCCCGGCCGCGGTCCTGACCGGGCGGACACCGGCGACCGCCTGACCGCCCGACGCACGGAGACCGCCGGCCGCGCCGGCCGCCGGGCTCCCCGGTCGGCGCGTCCGCCGGGGAGCCCGGCCGGCCGCGTCCCGGCGCCGGCCCGCCCGTCCACGCCACCGCCCGTGTGCGCGCATCGCGCACACGGGCGGTGGCGTGTCCGCGGCCGTGTGTGTGCGGCCGTCGGCGGGGCATCCGCAGGTCCGGAGGTGGCGATGGAGACGAGTGCCACGGCACGTTCCGGACGCATAGGCGTCCGGCGGGCGGCCAAGGGTTCGATGACGGAGGGGGCCGCGCGGGCCGGACTGGCCGCGCGCGGGGTGATCTACCTGCTGGTCGGTGTGCTGGCGCTGCGCGTCGCCTTCGGCGACGGCGACCGGCAGGCCGACCGCAGCGGCGCGCTGGCCGCGATCGCGGACAAGCCGTTCGGCGCCGTACTGCTGTGGGCGCTCGGGATCGGCCTGGTCGGCATGGCGCTGTGGCGGCTGTCCGAGGCGGTGTTCGGCGCCGCCGGGCCGGACGGCCGCAAGGTGGGCAAGCGGCTCGCCTCGGCGGCGCGGTGCGTCTTCTACGTGTCCGTGGCCTGGTCCGTGCTGTCGTTCGCGGCGGGCTCCGGCGGCAGCCGCTCCAGCGACGAGCAGTCCCGCGACATGACCGCCCGGGCCCTGGGCGTACCGGCCGGGCAGTGGCTGGTCGGCGCCGCGGGTGTGGGCATCGCGGTGGCGGGCGTGTGGATCGGCGTCCAGGCGGTGCGCCGTCACTACCACAAGAAGCTCAAGCTGGGCGAGCTGTCCACGAGGACGCGCCGGCTGATCGACGTCACCGGCGTCGGCGGCGGAGTGGCACGCGGACTGGTGTTCGCCACGGCCGGCGTCTTCGCGGTGCGGGCGGCGGTCGACTACCAGCCCAAGCAGGCCAAGGGCCTGGACGACACGCTGCGCTCGCTCGCCGACACCCCGGCCGGACCCTGGCTGCTGGTGCTGGTCGCGGCCGGTTTCGTGCTCTTCGGTCTGTTCTCCTTCGCACTCGCTCGCTGGCGTCGCGTCTGACGAGCGCCGGGCGGGGAACACGGAGCAGATGAACGAGAACGAGCTTCCGCCCGATGACCGGGCCGTGGAGGTGTATCTCGACCTTCTGCGGGTCCGGATGCCCGAAGAGGAATACGAACTCCTGCTCACCGTCGTCGACCCGGTCCTGCAAGCCATCCACGAACAGGGCGAGCAGGGCGTGCCGACGACGGACTTCCCGCTGGACGGCCCCCAGGCACAGGGCCTGCCCCAGGAGATCCGGGACGAGGCCGCCCTGGTCATCGCCACCGCCGTCACCGGCAGGCTCGACAACGAGCTGGTGGTCCTGGACATCGAGGAGACCGGCCCGGTCCGGGTGGTCACCGACGCCGCGACCGCCTCGGACCCGGCCCGCCTCACCGAGATCGCGGACTACATACGCGACCGCCACCGGGACACCGAGGAGCTGCGGGGCATCGCCGAGGTGAGCGACCTCCCCACGGACTTCTGACCGGCCCGGCACGGCGTCCGCACCCCAGTGCGGCCCGCCCGCGTCACCGTTTCGGCGCGGGCAGCCGCACTCCCAGCGGACGGGCCAGACCCACCACCGACTCGTCCAGCCGTTGCAGATGGCGCAGCACGCGGTCGGTGATCCGGCCGTAGCGGGGGGTGCCGGGCGTGCCGCCGGACTCCAGCAGCGACGCGATGCTCGGCCCCGTCTCGATCTCGGCGTCGGCGTGCTCGTCCGACAGGTGCGCGGTGAGCGCCGCGATGTTGTGGGTGATCCGCGCGCAGGCCCGGCGCAGCCGGGGATCGGCCGCGATCGAGGGATGGGTGGGCAGCAGCTCGGCCGTCGCGGCCAGCGACCGCGCGTGGTAGGCGCAGGTCTCCAGGAGCGCCAGCAGGTACTGGGCGGTGTTGCGCCGCGCCCGCAGCGGCGTGATCGGGTGCGTCAGCGGCTGGACGGCCGCGCGCAGATCGCTCAGCGCCTGGTCCAGGTCGCGGGCCTGGTCCAGCAGATCCGCCCCCGGTCCGCCGCTGAGCTGCTCGACGGCCGCCCCGGTCACGTCGGCGAGCCGGTCGAGCACCGTGATCAGCAGCTCGTTGGTACGGCGGTGGGTGCCCACCGGCAGCACCACGGCCGCCGCGATGATCCCGCAGGCCGCGCCGAGCGCCGTCTCCTCGATGCGCAGCACCAGCACCGCGAGGCTGTAGGTGTGCAGCAGCGTGTAGAGCAGGCCCAGCGCCGCGGTCACGAAGAACGACATCAGCGTGTACGACAGCGGCGCGGTGTAGAACATCGCGAAGACGAACACCAGCACCAGCCCCAGCGCCGGCCAGGTGTGCGGCCCGACCAGACCCGCCAGCACGATGCCCGCCACCACGCCGAGCACGGTGCCCAGCAGCCTGCGGTAGCCCTTCACCAGGATCTCGCCGGTGGAGGAGGTGTTGATGAAGACGATCCAGCAGGTCAGCACCGCCCAGTACCAGCGCTGGCTGGAGAGGAACTCGCCGCCGACGATCGCCAGCGACGAGCCGAGGGCGACCTGCACCGCCGCCCGCGTGGTGGGCCGGCGCAGCCCCGTGGGGGGCTCCTCCAGCACCCGCTCGCCCGCCTCGGCGCCCTCGATGGAGGCGTCCTCGGCGTCCAGCTCCTCCCGGGAACGGGTGGTGGCCGGGGAGTCGTCCGACTCGTCCTGCGGCCCGCCGAGCGCGACCCGCAGCCCGAGGACCGCGCGTCCCGCCTCGCCGATCCCGCGGAAGACGTCCTGCACGGCGGCCGAGGCGGGCGGCAGGTTCTCCTCGTCGCGGTAGCCGAGGAGCCGGTTGCGCACATGGGTCATGGCGGTCCCGCCGCCCGCCCCGACGGGCCGCAGCACCAGCATCCTCAGGGCCATCAGGTCCCGGCGCAGGACGTCGGTGGCCTCCTCGCGCACCGGCTGCCGGCCGGCCGTGGGCAGCGGCGCGCCGGGCAGGTGCAGAGTGAGCGTGTCGGCCCGCTCGCTGCTGCGGACGGTCAGCAGCAGCAGCCCCAGCCGCTCGGCGGCGATCTCGGCGCCCGCGATGCGCCGCTGCACCAGCCGCGCCACCGACTCGTCCGCGGTGCCCTCCTGCAACCGGCCCTGGATCATCAGCGCGGTCTCGTGCAGCCGGGCGGTGCGCTCGCGCACCGTGCCCAGCACCTTGTCCACCTGGCCGGGACCGGCGTCCAGCAGCTCCAGCTGCGCGGAGACCAACTGGGCCAGACGCACCCGGAAGGCCTCGCGCAGCCGTTCCAGGATGCCCGCCGGAGTCTCGTAGACGATCACGAAGCGCACCAGGGCGCTGCACGCGAAGGCGACCGTGAGGACCAGGTAGAGCCCCGGCAGCGTCGCGAGCGTGGCGCCGACGAACAGGGACATGAAGTAGATCTGGAAGCCGATCAGACCGAGCGCGTTGCCCCGGTCGCCGAACCGGCGGCTGTAGACCGCGCTGAAGATCAGCACGACGAAGAAGACGTCGCCGACCACCACGCGCGCGTTGAGCAGCGCTCCCAGCGACACCGACACCAGCGCCACCGGCAGGCACAGGGCGAGGGTGACGGCCTGCCGGGAGCGCACCTTCTCCCGGATGGCGAAGGTGGCCGCCATCGACGCGATCGCACCGGCCACCAGACGCGTCACCGGAGCGTTCAGGGCGCTCAGGACCGCCAGCGTCAGCGCGATCGAACCGGCGGTCCGGGAACCCGCGGCCAGTCTCAGCAGCCCGGGATCGGACGCCGTGAGGCGATCCCGCAGCCGTGCCCAGACCGACCCATCAGCTGCACTCACGCCGTCGTACTCTCTCCCGGTCCCCGATGATCCGCGCCATCCACGCGTCCACATGATCCGCTCGTCCCAGCATCGCACGCGCCCGCCACGGCCCCGCGCCCGTCGGGGCCGGCCGCGGCGGGCGTGCCCCGCCCGGCGTCACACCGCCCGCGACCGGGCCTTCTCCACGTGCTCGCGCACCTGCTCCTTCGTCAGGTACGCGTCGGTGTACTCGAAGTCCTTCAGCTTGGCGGCCTTGCGGGCCTGGAAGCCGGTGCGCACGAAGTCGTCGCCGGCCACCGCGTTGAGCAGCCAGTTCGTCATCACCCGGGTCTTGGCCACGTTGGTGCGCAGCGCCGCCAGGTGGTAGCCGCGGGCCACCGCCTGGGCGGGCACCCCGTGCAGCTCCACCCCGAGCGGCTTGGACACCGCGTCCGCGCCGCCCAGGTCCACGACCAGCCCCAGGTCCTTGTGCCGGTACGGCCGCAGGGGCTGGCCGCGCAGCGCCGCGATCACGTTCTCCGCGACCGCCTTGCCCTGCCGGGAGGCGTGCTGCGCGGTCGGCGGGCACACCGCGCCCTCGCCCTTGGCCAGGTCCGGCACGGCCGCCGAGTCGCCGACCGCGAACACCCCGTCCTCGCCGGGCAGGCACATGTCGGCGTTGACCGCGAGGCGGCCGCGCACGGTCTCCGCGTCCAGCGTGCCGATCAGCGGGCTGGCCACCACGCCCGCCGTCCAGATCAGGGTGCGGGTCGGCACCACCCGGCCGTCGGTGAAGGTGACCTCCTCCTCGGCCGCCTTGGCGATGGACACCCCGAGCGACACCTCGATGCCCCGCCGGCGCAGCACCTCCAGCGCGCTGCGGCCCAGCTTGTCGCCGAGTTCCGGCATCAGCTTCGGCGCGATGTCGATCAGGTGCCACTTGATCAGCGCCGGGTCCAGCCGCGGGTAGCGCTCGACCGCGGCGTGCGTCAGCCGCTGGAGGCAGGCGGCCGTCTCGGTGCCGGCGTAGCCGCCGCCGACCACCACGAACTGGAGCCGCGAGGCGCGCTCGGCCGGGTCCTCGCTGGCGTCGGCCAGGTCCAGCTGCGAGATGACGTGGTCGCGGATGTAGGCGGCCTCGGCGAGCGTCTTCATCCCGAAGGCGTGGTCCGTCAGACCTGGGATGTCGAACGTCCGGGTGATGCTGCCGGGAGCCAGCACGATGTAGTCGTACGGCTCGTTGACGATGCGGTCGGTGATGGTGCGGATGACGCAGACCTTGGCCCGCAGGTCCACGCCGATGGCCCCGCCCGGGATGATCCGGGTGCGGTACTTCTGGCTGCGGCGCAGGGAGATCGCGATCGACTGGGGCGTCAGCACGCCGGAGGCGACCTGCGGCAGCAGCGGCAGATAGAGCTGGTAGGCGAACGGCGTCACCAGGGTGACGTCGGCCTCGTGCGGGGAGAGCCTGCGTTCCAGACGGCGGACGCAGTCCACTCCGGCGAAGCCTGCGCCCACCACCAGGATCCTGGGTCGTGTCACGGTGTTCATTCCCTTCTGCGGCTCCAGGCGGTCTGCCTCGACCTCTTGCGGCTGCCCCTGGACCGCTGCTTTCGCACCTCGTCCGTTCCGCCGTGCGTGCGTGCCGCGCGTCGGCCGGGCACGGCGGCCGGACCCGGCGGGCCGGCACGGGCTCGGTCACCACCATGCCCCCCGCGGGCGGGGTGCGCACGGCGCGACCGGGTCCGCGGCCGCCCGCGTGTCCGGGTGTCCGCGCGGTCCGTGTCCCGATGTCTTCGCCTACGTGGGTTCCCGGGATCGGCCGCCCTATGGCGACGACGACGGCGCGCCCGCGATGTGGCACAGCAGCAGACACACGTCGTCGTCGCGCTCGGAGTCCTTGAGCAGCGGCTCCAGGACGCGGTCCGCCGCACCCTCCAGATCGGTGTCCAGCTCCCCGGCGCCGCACCCGCCGAGGGCCACCGCGAGCCGTTCGATGCCCGGGTCTATGCCCTGGGCGCGCCGCTCCACCAGACCGTCGGTGTACAGGGCCAGCGTCGAGCCGGGGGAGACCCGCACGGTGTGGTCGGCGATCTCCTGCCGCAGCGGGATGCCGAGCATCGCGCCCGGCTTGGCGTCCAGCACCCGCACCCGCCCGTCCGGCAGCCGCAGCACCGGCGGCGGGTGCCCCGCGGCGGCCCAGGTGATGGTGGGGTCGCCCGGCCGGAAGCGGGCGATGACCGCGGTGGCGAACAGGTCGGGCTGAAGATGGTGCAGGAACACGTGCAGCCGGGTCAGCAGCCGGCCGGGGCTGCCGCCGTCCACGGCGTAGGCGCGCAGCGCGGTGCGCAGCTGGCTCATCATCACCGCCGCGTGCAGCCCGTGCCCGGTGACGTCGCCGACGACCGTGATCAGGCTCCCGTCGGGCTGCCGGAACGCGTCGTACCAGTCGCCGCCGATGTTCAGCCCGCGGGTGGCGGGCAGATAGCGCGCGGCGAGACCTAGTCCCGGCGGCGCGGACAGCTCGGTGAGCAGCGCGCGTTGCAGGGTCTCGGCGATGTCCCGGTTGTGCTCGAAGCGCCGGGCGTTCTCGATGGCGATGCTGGCCCGCCGGATCAGCTCGATCAGCATCACCGCGTCGTCGGGCTCCCAGCGCGCGCCCGGCGGCGACAGGGTCAGCACGCCCAGCGGCGCCCGCCGCGTGGACAGCGGGACGCACAGCAGCGGGCGGCCCGGGTCCAGCGCGGACGGCGGCCGGTCGGCCACGCCCGGCAGATCGCCGGGATGGTCGGCGGCGTACTGGGCCTGTCCGGTCCGCGCGGCCAGCACGGCCGCAGCCGGCCGGGGCGCCGACGGACGCCCGCCGTCCGTGCCGTCGAACAGCCATACGTCGACGCTGTCGGCGTACCGGGGCACCAGCAGGTCCGGCAGCCGGCGCACGATCTCCTCGTGGTTGAGCGAGGTGGTCAGCACCGCGCTGGCGTCCGCCAGGAACGTCAGCCGGTGCCGGGCCCGCTCCGCCTCGGTGCGGGCCTCGCGCTCGGCGGCGAACGCCTCGCGCTCGGCGTGGCCGGCCGCGTCGAGTTCGGCGTGCAGCGCCAGCACGCCCTGGTTGGTCTGGTCCAGCTCCTCCCGGTGGAAGGAGACCAGGTCCTCCTGCTCGGCGAGCCGGTCCAGCGCCAGCGCGGTGTCCTCGTCGGCGCCCAGCAGCGCCTCGGCCAGGGCGGCCGGATCGTCCGGCGTCTCCTCGTCCGCCACCGGCGCCGCCGCCGGCTCCGGGCAGGCCACCGAGGTCCGCCACGGCGGCTCGCCGGCGGCGCTCGCCTCCCGGTCCGGGGTGAGCGTGAGGGTCAGCAGCCCGTCGCCGGGTCCCGGCCAGGGGGCGTCCAGGGTGAGCCGCCAGGTGCCGCCCTTGGTCAGGCACTGCCGCAGCCGGGCGCTGAGCGCGGTCGTCAGCCGGGTGCGGTCCAGCGTCGGCACGCCGTGGGCTGCGGCCAGCCGGGCCGTGGCGATCCGGGCCCGGGCGGCGTCGACGACGGTGCTGATCTGCCAGGTGGGGGTGCGTGTCATGGCCGCTCCGGCTCGGTCGCGGCGCCCGGCCCGGCCACGGTGAGGGTGTCGTCGGTGATGCCGCCCGGAGCCGCAGCGCGGGCGCCGAGGCCGGTGCCCGCGCCCGCGCCCACCGGGCCGACCGACAACGGGCGGGCCGCCGACGGGCGGGCCGCCGACGGGTGGGCCGCCGATGGGTGGGTTGCCAACAGGCCGGGCCCGGCGGACGGCGCCCATCGCCAGGCCAGACCGAAGCCGCACGACACCACCGCCCGAACCGCCCCGACAGTCCGGTGCGTCCCGGGAGCCTGGCCGGTCCCGCCAGTGCGGTCCGTTCCGGGAGCCTGGCCCGTCCCGGCAGTCCGGCCCGTTCCAGGGACCTGGCCCGTTCCGCGACGCCGGCGTGTCATGGCAGGCCGGCCCGCTCCGGCAGCCCAGCCGGTCCGGAGAACTCGGCCCGTTCCGCCGGTCCGGTCCGTCTCGGCAGTGCGGTCCGTGCCGGGAGCCCGGTTCGGGCTGGTCGCCCGGTTCGTGCCGGGGGCCCGGTTCGTGTCCGTGAGCAACGGGGTCTCGTCGTCGTGGGCCGGTCGGACACCGGGCACTCGTCCGTCGGCCACGCGTCGCGCCTCCATCCGTGTGTCTTCGTCGTGCGCCGGGGTCTCGCCGGCCGTTCCGTTCGCGGCGGCGCCCGGGCCCGTCCGCTCGCGCCGGGGCCGGCGCGTCTGTCGGCGCAGCCGGGGGAGAGCCAGGGCCCCGTGTTCCGTCGGGCGGGTCCCGACAACCGCCGTCGTCGCCATCACGCGCTCCCCGGACGCGCGCCGCCGGGCCGGAGCTGATCGTGGGTCACCGCTCACCCGCACCGCTGGGCGCCCGGTCGGCGCAGCGCGTACGCCAGGGCGTCGGCGAGGGACGTGCGGGTGACGAGCGTCTCCGGGCCGGCGCCGGGGCGCACGAGGGTGCGCGCGAGGTCGGGCCGGATGCCGCAGACGACGCACTCCGCCCCCGTCAGCCGTACCGCCAGGGCCGCGTCCAGCAGTCGCCGCGCCGTCCGCGAGTCGACGGCGGACACCCCGGTGACGTCGAGGATCGCGCACCGCGCCCGCCGCGCCACGACCGCCTCCAGCAGCGTCCGCGTCACGGTCCGGACGCGGGCGCCGTCGAGCGTCCCGGTCGGCGTCACGGCCACGACACCGTCCCCCAGCCCGACGACGGGCGCGGCCGTCGCGTGCTCCCGCACCTGCTCCACTCCTGGTCCACTGTCCCGTCCGCCACGGCCGGTCCGTCCCCGGGCCGCCGTCAAGGGGCCGTGTCGTGCGACGGCCGGCCCGCGCGGGTCCGGGTCCGCCGGGCGGGCGCGGCCGGCGGCCGGCACGCGGGGGGCCCGCCCCTCAGACCTGCCGCTCCGCCGGTTCGGCCGGCGCCGCGTACTCCTCGGACGGTCCCGGACGGTCCTCGGGCCGGCGGTCGATCAGGGCCAGCGCCTCGTCCGTCGTCCCGGAGACCGGCACCGTGATGCTGACCCCGGTCAGGTCGAGAATGCGCCGTACGGCAGGCGTGGGCGCGATGATGTGCACGCTGCCCGGCCGGTCCCGGACCTCCTGATACGCGCGCAGGATGATGTTCATACCGGAAGAGTCCATGAAGGGGACCCCGGTCAGGTCGAGCAGAAAGTGCCGCCTGCCGTGGTGCAGTTGATTGGCCAGATGGGCCTGCAACTCGGTCGCCGTGTCGACGTCCAGGTAGCCCTCGACCGTGAGGAGGGCGACATCCTCCCGGGGGACGGTGACCTCGACGGACAGCGGGTTCTGGGCAATGGGCACGAGTACCTCCAACGAGTGCTGACGGCCAGTGCGGGGCACCCGTGTCCACGACAGGGCAACCCGCACCGCGCACCCGCGCCTACCCCTGAATCAATCCCTCATGCCCGCCCGCCCCGAAACCCTTACGGCAGCGGCGTGCCCCCGGTCGCGTTGACCACCTCGGCGGTGATGTAGCTCGCCCGCTGCGAGGCGAGGAAGACGTAGGCCGGCGCCATCTCCGCGGGCTGGGCCGGGCGGCCGAGCGGCGCCTGCTTGCCGAACTCCCTGGTGTCCGGCATCGTCGCCGGGATCAGCGGCGTCCACACCGGGCCCGGGGCGACCGCGTTGACGCGGATCCCGTCCCCGGCGACCATCTGCGCGAGCCCCTGGGTGAAGGTGACGATCGCGCCCTTGGTCGTCGCGTAGTCCAGCAGGTGCGGGCTCGGCTTGTACGCCTGCACCGACGTCGTGTTGATGATCGAGGACCCGGGCCGCATGTGCGGCAGCGACATCTTGCACAGCCAGAACATGCCGTACAGATTGGTGCGCAGCACCCGGTCGAACTGCTCGGTGGTGATCGCGCCGATGCCGTCCGGCTGGGACATCTGGTACGCCGCGTTGTTGACCAGCACGTCGATGCGGCCGAACTCGGCGACCGCCCGGTCCACCAGCGCGCGGCACTGCTCCTCCTCGCGGATGTCGCACGCCACCGGCACCGCCCGGCGCCCCGCCTCCTCCACCAGCCGCGCCGTCTCCCGCGCGTCCTTCTCCTCGTCGGGCAGGTAGGTGAAGACCACGTCGGCGCCCTCGCGGGCGAAGGCCAGCGCCACCGCGCGCCCGATGCCCGAGTCGCCGCCGGTCAGCAGCGCCGCCCGGTCGGTGAGCAGACCGCTGCCCCGGTACGACTCCTCGCCGTGGTCCGGCGGCGGGTCCATCGGCCCGGTCCAGCCCGGGTGCTCCTGGTCCTGCTGCGGGAAGTCGGGCCGCGGATGCCGGGTCGTCGGGTCCTGCGGGCGGTCGTCTGACATGGTGCGCCTTCCGTCGGCGGGGCGGGTGCCGCCGACTTCAAGTGCCCCGGCGCGTGCGGCGCACACCCGGCGAACGGGTGACTCCCGCCGCGCGCCCGGCCTGGTCCGTACGAGCGCCGGGGTCCTAGGCCACCCTTATCCCCACGATGCAGGTGTCGTCGTCCGTGTCCGAGCGGCTGTATGTCAGCAGGCGGTCCAGCTGCTGGTCCAGCGTCTTGGGCGCGGAGCGGGCCGTGGTCAGCAGATGCGACAGCGACTCCTCCACGGACCGGTCCCGCCGCTCGATCAGACCGTCGGTGTACATCAGCAGCGTGTCGTCCGGCGCGAACTGCACCTCGGCCTCCTCGTAGACGGCCTCCGGTACCGCGCCCAGCAGCATGCCCCGCACCAGCGGCAGCGGCGCCGCCTCCGCGCCGCGCACCACCACCGGCGGCAGATGACCCGCCCGCGCCCAGCGCAGCACCCGCCGGTCCGGGTCGTACAGCGCGCACACCGCGGTGGCGGTGACCGCCCCGGTGAGATGGTGCGCCACGATGTTCAGCCAGGACAGCAGCTGCCCCGGCCCCGCGCCGGTCACGGCGAGCCCGCGCAGCGCGTTGCGCAGCACCACCATGCTGGTCGCGGCCTCGATGCCGTGCCCGGCCACGTCGCCCACGCACAGCAGCACCAGACCGGACGGCAGCACCACCGTGTCGTACCAGTCGCCGCCCACCAACTGCTCGGTCTCCGCCGGGCGGTAGCGCACCGCCACCTCCAGACCGGACACCTTCAGCGGCGCCTGGGTCGGCGGCATGATGGCGTGCTGCAACTGGAGGGTCAACCGATTGCGCTCGGTCGCCTGCTGCTCGGTGTGGGCGAGCTGGTCGCGGGTGGCGGCGAGCGCCACCTCCGTCCAGTGCTGCGCCGAGATGTCCTGATAGGCGCCGCGCACCACGAACAGCCGCCCGTCGGTGTCCAGCACCGGCTCGGCGACCACCCGGATGTGCCGGGTCACCCCGTCCGGCCGCTGGAGCCGGAACGCCGCCGAGGACGGCCGGCGCTGGTGCATGACCGTGCGCAGGAACCGGCCGAGGGCCACCGCGTCGTCCGGGTGGGCGTGCGCGGGCAGTTCCTCCAGCGGCACCGGCATGCTCGACGGGGACCGCCCGTACAGGTGGAACAGCTGGTCGTTCCAGGTGATCTCGGCGGTCAGCAGGTTCTCCTCGAACCCGCCGATGCGGCCGAGCCGCTGGGCGTGCTGGAGCAGGCTCGCCAGCCGTGCCGTCTCGTCCTCGATCCGCCAGATCAGCAGCACGCTGTTGCCGTGCCGGCTGATGCTGATGTCGGCGACCGCCGACAGCGACACCTGGTCGACCAGCGCCGTCAGCTGCATCCGGTGCGCCCGGTACGCCTCGCCCGTGGCGTACACCCGCTCCACGCGCTGGAACAGCTCGCTCTTGCCGGCGGCCATCGGATAGGCCTCCAGCAGCAGCGCGCCGCTGACCACCGCCCGCGGCCGGCCCGCCGGGTCGAGGAAGCGGTTGTTGACGTGCTGGATGCGGAAGTCGACCAGCTGGCCCGAGCCGTCGATGTGCGGCACCAGCACCAGCGCCGGGTCGTGCAGCCCGTCGGCCAGGTCCATCAGCTCGGCCGCGTCCGGCAGCACCCGCGGCTCGTGCCCCACGTCCGGGCGCGGGACGTACGTCTCCAGCGTGTGCGCGCACAGCTCGGCCAGCGCGTCCACCTGCCGTACGACCTGCGGCGACTGCGGCTCCAGCGGCCCCGGCCAGGCGATCTCCAGCACCCCGTGGATGCGGCCCCCGGTGCCCGCGGGCATCGCCACCCGGCCGCCGTCGGGGTGCATGTGCCGGCCGATGGTGGGCAGCCCGGTCTCGGCCAGCGACGCGAACCACTGGCCGGTGCGCTCGGTCAGCCCGCAGCGCGCCACCGTGGCCACCTCCGGCGGGACGTAACGCCACCGGGTCGCCTCCGCGGGGGAGAAGCCGGCCGAGCCGGCCAGGGTCAGCGAACCGTCCGCGCCCGCGGCCCACACCGCGACCGCCACCGCGCCGAGCGGACGCAGCGCGTGCTCCAGGAGCGAGTCGGCGACGGCCTGGGTGTCGTCCGCGGCCAGCGCCCCGCTCTCGGCGGCGCGCAGCCGTACGGCGGCCGCGTCGCGTTCGGGCGCGCCCGCGGCCGCGGCGAGGAAGGCGTCGGTGACCTCGGACACCCGGTCGCGGGCGGCCTGGTTGATGACCTCGACCGCGAACTCCAGCGGCGACACGCTGGCCTGCTCGGCCAGTTCCGCCAGTTGCCGGGCGGCCTGGGCGGGGCCGCAGCGCAGCCGCTCGACCAGGATGCCCTTGGCCAGCTCGACCAGTGCCCGGCCCTCGGCCTCGGCCTGCGCGGTGCGGACCTCGCGGCGCAGCCGGTCCACGGTGGCGGCCAGCCGGCCGACCGGGGAGGTGGGGGGAACCCCCGCCAGATCCGGGTGCGCGGGGTCGCCGGCGGCCGCCTGCGCGATCTGCGCGGACGGTTCCTGACGCGGCTCGGCCCCGGTCTGCTCACGCGGCTGCTCGGACGTGCTCACGATGCGGATGCTCCTCGGCCGGACGGTGTGTGCTCGCTCACGCGGACAGCCAGCGCCGGACGCAGGCGATCAGGTCGTGGGTGTCCACGGGCTTGGTGACGTAGTCGCTCGCCCCCGAGGACAGGGACTTCTCGCGGTCCCCCGGCATCGCCTTGGCGGTGACGGCGATGATGGGCAGCTCGGCGTACTGCGGCAGCTTGCGGATCTCGGCCGTGGCCGTGTATCCGTCCATCTCGGGCATCATCACGTCCATCAGCACCAGCGCGATCTCCGGGTGCGCCAGCAGCGTCTCGATGCCCTTGCGGCCGTTCTCCGCGTGCAGCACCCGGAAGCCGTACAGCTCCAGGATGCCGCTGAGCGCGAACAGGTTGCGCGCGTCGTCGTCGACGACCAGGACGGTACGGCCCTGGAAGGAGTCGTCGACCGGCGGCGCGAGGTCCTGCGGCTCCTCGGAGCGCACCAGCGACAGCACGTCCCCGGGCTCCTCGGCCGACAGGTGCAGCGCGATCCGCTCGCGCAGCTCGTCCAGGGAGGACAGGAACTCCAGGGAGCCGTCGTCGCGGTGCGAGCGCAGCGCCTCCGAGCGGGCCACGTCGGGGCGGTTGCCGCTGTGGATCAGCACCGGCACCCCGGTCAGGGCCGAGTCGCCGGCCAGCGCCCGCAGGAACCGGGACGCCTCACCCTCGGGCATGTCCAGGTCCAGGACCACGCAGTGGCACGGCTCGGCCGCCAGCGCGCCCGCCGCCTCCTGCGCCCCCACGGCCGTGATGACGTCCACCTGGGGCAGCGCGGTGCCGTCGTCCGGGCTGTGCCGGGCCAGATCGGCCACCACGCTCTCGGCGACCAGCGTCAGCAGGCCGCGCGAGCGCTCCTCCACGACGAGCAGCCGGCGCGGCCGCTGCCGCGCCGGGCCCGCCGGCAGGGCCACGGCGACCGGGTCGGCGGACGCCGCGGTCAGCTCGGCCGGCGCCCGCTCGGCGGACCGGCCGGCGGCGAGCAGCTGCTCGAAGTCGGGGCGGGCCACCGGCAGGAAGAGGGTGAAGGTGCTGCCCCGGCCGGGCGCGCTGTCCACCACCACGGCGCCGCCGAGCAGATGCGCGATCTCCCGTGTGATGGACAGGCCGAGGCCGGTGCCGCCGTACTTGCGGCTGGTGGTGCCGTCCGCCTGCTGGAACGCGCCGAAGATCGACTCCAGGTGCTGCTGCGGAATGCCGATGCCGGTGTCCTTGACCCGGAACGCCACCACCGCGCCGCCCCGGACGACGCCCGTGGGCACCTCTTCGTCCGCCGCGGGCTCGATGGACAGCTCCACCCGGCCCTGCTCGGTGAACTTCACCGCGTTGGACAGCAGGTTGCGCAGGATCTGCCGCAGCCGGGAGTCGTCGGTGAACAGGTCGGCGGGCGCGCCGGTCGCCGTCTCGACGCCGAACTCCAAACCCTTCTGGGTGGTCATCGGCCGGAAGGTGGCCTCGACGTACTCGATGAGCCGGCTCAGCGGCACCCGCTCGGGGGTGACGTCCATCTTGCCGGCCTCGACCTTGGACAGGTCCAGGATGTCGTTGATCAGCTGGAGCAGGTCGCTGCCGGCCGAGTGGATGATGCCCGCGTACTCGACCTGCTTCGGGGTCAGGTTGCGCGAGGGGTTCTGGGCGAGCAACTGGGCCAGGATCAGCAGGCTGTTGAGCGGGGTGCGCAGCTCGTGGCTCATGTTGGCCAGGAACTCCGACTTGTACTTCGAGGCCAGCGAGAGCTGCTGGGCGCGCGCCTCCAGCTCCTGGCGGGCCTGCTCGATCTGGAGGTTCTTCGCCTCGATGTCGCGGTTCTGGGTCGCCAGCAGCGACGCCTTGTCCTCCAGCTCGGCGTTGGAACGCTGGAGTTCCTCCTGCTGGGCCTGGAGTTCGGCCGAGCGGGCCTGGAGCTCGGCGGTCAGCCGCTGCGACTCGTCCAGCAGCTCGTCGGTGCGGGCGTTGGCGACGATCGTGTTGACGTTGACGCCGAGGGTCTCGCGCAGCTGCTCCAGGAAGTCCCGGTGGATCGCCGTGAACGAGGTGACCGAGGCCAGTTCGATGACGCCGAGGACCTGGTCCTCGAAGAGGATCGGCAGCAGCACCAGCGCGCTCGGCACGGCCTGGCCGAGCCCGGAGGAGATGGTGACGTAGCCGGCGGGCAGCTCGTCGACGGTGATCGTACGGCGGCTGCGGGCGGCCTGGCCGACCAGCGAGCGGCCGAAGGAGAAGCGGGTGGGCCGCTCGTCGTCGTCGGGCCGGCCGTAGGAGCCGACCAGCCGCAGCTCGGGGCCGCGCGCGCCGTCCTCGGCGAGGTAGAAGGCGCCGTACTGGGCCGACACCAGCGGGGTCAGCTCCTCCATGATCAGCTCGGCCACCACCGGCAGGTCCCGGTGGCCCTGCATCAGGCCGGAGATCCGCGCCAGGTTGGTCTTGAGCCAGTCCTGCTCCTGGTTGGCCCGGGTGGTCTCGCGCAGGGACTCCACCATGGAGTTGATGTTGTCCTTGAGCTCGGCGACCTCGCCGGACGCCTCCACGGTGATCGACCGGGTCAGGTCGCCCTCGGCCACGGCGCTGGCCACCGCGCCGATCGCGCGGACCTGGCGGGTGAGGTTGCCGGCCAGCTCGTTGACGTTCTCGGTGAGCCGCTTCCAGGTGCCCGAGACGCCCTCCACCTCGGCCTGGCCGCCGAGGCGTCCTTCGGTGCCGACCTCGCGGGCGACGCGGGTGACCTCGTCGGCGAAGGCGGAGAGCTGGTCGACCATCGTGTTGATGGTGGTCTTCAGCTCCAGGATCTCGCCGCGCGCGTCGACGTCGATCTTCTTCGACAGGTCGCCGCGGGCCACGGCGGTGGTCACCAGCGCGATGTTGCGCACCTGGCCGGTGAGGTTGTTCGCCATCGAGTTGACGTTGTCGGTGAGGTCCTTCCACGTGCCCGCCACATTGGGCACGTGCGCCTGGCCGCCGAGGCGTCCCTCGGTGCCGACCTCGCGGGCGACTCGGGTGACCTCGTCGGCGAACGCGGACAGCGTGTCGACCATGGTGTTGATCACGTCGGCCAGGGCCGCGACCTCGCCCTTGGCCTCGACGGTGATCTTGCGGGACAGGTCGCCGCGGGCCACGGCGGTGGCGACCTGGGCGATGGAGCGGACCTGACCGGTCAGGTTCGACGCCATCACGTTGACGTTGTCGGTGAGGTCCTTCCAGGTGCCGGAGACGCCCTTGACGTCGGCCTGGCCGCCGAGGCGTCCTTCGGTGCCGACCTCGCGGGCGACGCGGGTGACCTCGTCGGCGAAGGCGGAGAGCTGGTCGACCATCGTGTTCATGGTGTTCTTGAGCTCGAGGATCTCGCCGCGCGCGTCGACGGTGATCTTCTGCGACAGGTCGCCCTTGGCCACGGCGGTCGCCACCTGGGCGACGTTGCGGACCTGGTTGGTCAGGTTGCCCGCCATCGAGTTCACCGAGTCGGTCAGGTCCCGCCAGGTGCCCTTGACGCCCTTGACGTCGGCCTGGCCGCCGAGGCGTCCTTCGGTGCCGACCTCGCGGGCGACGCGGGTGACCTCGTCGGCGAAGGCGGAGAGCTGGTCGACCATCGTGTTGATGGTGTTCTTCAGTTCCAGGATCTCGCCGCGCGCGTCGACGGTGATCTTCTGCGACAGGTCGCCCTTGGCCACCGCCGTGGTCACCTGGGCGACGTTGCGGACCTGGTTGGTCAGGTTGCCCGCCATGAAGTTCACGGAGTCGGTGAGGTCCCGCCACACGCCGGCGACGCCGGGCACCTTGGCCTGGCCGCCGAGGCGTCCTTCGGTGCCGACCTCGCGGGCGACGCGGGTGACCTCGTCGGCGAAGGCGGAGAGCTGGTCGACCATCGTGTTGACGGTCTCCTTCAGCTGAAGGATCTCGCCGCGGGCGGGCACGTCGATCTTCTGCGACAGGTCGCCCTTGGCCACCGCGGTCGCCACCTGGGCGATGTCGCGCACCTGGGTGGTCAGGTTGCCCGCCATGGCGTTGACGGAGTCGGTGAGGTCGGCCCACGTCCCGGAGACCCCCGGCACCTCGGCCTGGCCGCCGAGCGTCCCCTCGGTGCCGACCTCGCGGGCGACCCGGGTGACCTCGGAGGTGAACACCGACAACTGGTCGACCATGCCGTTGAACACGGTCGCGATGTCGCCCATGAGACCGTCGGCGTCCTCCGGCAAGCGCGTGCCGAAGTCACCGTCCCGTACGGCCGTCAGGCCGGCCAGGAGCTGCCGCAGCTCCCGGTCGCCCGGCACCGCGTCGGCGACCTCGGTCTTGTCGCTGGTCATGCGCACCCTCGTCCCGCTCCCCAGGGAGCCCTCAACGGTGAGGGCTCGGAAAAACCCCGCCGGGCCGCGTGGGCCCGTGTCGCCGCGCGTTTCCGCATGTCACGGAAGCGCGCGAAGAGAAAATACGTCGCAGGCTAACCCAGTGGGGCCGCGCCGAACAAAAATCCCCGTCAATCCGGGTCCGCGGAAATCCCGTGGGACTGAGACGAGCGAACCGGGGTACTCGACCGAATTTTCCGGTCCTCGGCCGACCGGCTCCGCCGCGCACCCGGCTCAGCCGCCGAAACCCGCTCCGGGCCGCCGAATGCGACCGGCCACGCCGGGTAGTCGATGCGGTGAGCCGGGGCGCGGACCAGCGGAGGTCCGGCCGCCGACGGCTCGTTCGTCCTGGAGAGGAGCAGCGTGACCGTCGACAGCATCTGGTCGTACCCGCCGCAGGCCGTTCGCGAGCCGGGAGGGGACCCGACCGGCTTCACCGTCGTCGCCCCGGACGGTGTCGTGGGCCATGTGGACCGCGAGGCCGATCACTTCGGGATGCGGCACCTGGTCGTGGACACCGGCGTCTGGGTGTTCGGCCAGAGCGTTCTGGTGCCGGTCGGCGTGGTCACCGGGGTCGACGCGGGGGAGCGGCGGATCGAGGTGGCCTGCTCCCGTACGGAGATCAAGGCGGCGCCGCGCTTCCGCACCGACAGCGAGACCATGGACCCGGGCTACCTCCGGCGGGTGGGGGAGTACTACCACGGGCTGCCGCCCCGCGACCCGAGCGTCGCCTGACCCGGCGGGGCGCGGCGCCGGCGGGCGGCGACGCCGGCTCACCAGGGCAGGAAGACGTGCACGTCCTTGCCCCGCTCGTTCACCACCACGCTGACCTGGTCGCACAGTGTGTGGATCAGGTGCCAGCCGATCCCGCCGCCACCGCGGCTGGGATGGAAGGGGCGCGGGGCCGGCGGTGTCGTGCTGGTGTCGCTCAGCGTCACGTGCACCCCGTCGAAGGTGCGGCGCATACGCAGCACGAACGGCCCCGGCGCGTACTGCACCGCGTTCGCGGCCAGTTCGGTGACCACCAGCAGGATGTCGTCCCAGTGCTCCTGCGCCGTCGGCAGGGCGGCGCGTGCCAGGTCGTCGAGGAACTCCTCCGCGGCCAGGCGCGCACCCGTCACATGGTGCAGCTCGCCCGCGAAGCGAGCGGTGCGAGTCGGAATCCCCTCGGTGGCCAGTGTCTCGTTCCAATGCGGCTCGGTTGCCATCGTGCCTTCCCGGCCCGGCCTGTGAGCAGGGCGTCGTCGTCCTTTCCTTCTCATCCGTCCCCCTGTCTGGTTCCCATGGGGGCGGACCCTACGCGTGGGCCGCCCGTGGGACCCGTCTCAGCGACGACGGGGGCCGGACCGCCTCACGCGGCGGTCCGGCCCGGGCACGCCCCGGGGTCGTGCAGGCTGCCGCGCGACTCCCAGCCGGTCAGGCAGCAGGTCTCGTACAGCTCCCGCCACGCGCCCGCCGTCCCGGCGCCGCCGCAGTCGCGGACCTGGTCCGGCCCGTGGGCGGGATGGGGGAGCGGGCGGCGGGGCTGGGACATGGTCGGGCTCCTCTCGCGCTGATCGGCACGGCGTCGTCTCTGCGCCTGTGACGATGCGGCGGATGTAAACCCGTCGGACCGAAGAACGGCGTGAACCGGCTCACACCGTTCGCCCGCCGTGGCCCGTTCAGCCGAAGGCCGTCCAGGAGGAGCCGTGGTGCGCGGCCATCAGGACGGCGAGGACGACCAGGTCGGCGATGCCCAGGGCCAGTCCGAGCCGGGCCCGGCCGGGACGGGGCGTGCCCCGGCGCAGCGCGATCACGGCCAGGGCGATCGCCACCGGGCCGAGGACCAGGTTCAGCACGATCAGGCCGACCAGGCCGAGCACGAAGGAGGCCACCGCCATGCCCTCGGTGTCGCGGCGGCCGGTGTAGCGGGAGGGCGGTGCGGTCATCCGCATGGCTCACGCCCTCCCGGTCCGGCCGCGGCGGCGGCGTTCTCGCACCGTGAAGACGGCGAGCCAGCAGAGGACGACCGTGCCGAGGATCAGGGTGACCGGCCAGGGCAGATAGGCCACCGAGCCGAGGACGAAGGCCAGCAGCAGCAGTGCCACGACGAGGAAGAGCACGGCTCACCTCCGGCCGCGCGGGTGCGGCGCGGCGAAGATCTCACATGTTGTCAGGAGCATGCGAGAACAGGTTTCCCGAGACGCCGATCTCACTCCTGGGCGCGCCGTCCGGTCCGGACCGGACGGGGCCGGCCGCGGCCTGCCGCCCCCGGCCGCGGTCAGCGGAAGACGTCGTCGGACTCCTCCCACCGCGCCATCGCGTCCGCCGCCGCCCGGCGCGGGGAGCGCGCCTGGTACATGGCGTCGATCTCGAAGGCGTAGCGCTCCACGATGGCGGACCGGCGCGGCTTCAGCGACGGCGTGAGCAGTCCGCCGGCCACGTCGAAGGGCTCCGGCAGCACCCGGAAGACCCGGATGGACTCCGCCCGCGACACGGCGCTGTTGGCGGCGGCGACCGCCCGGCCCACCTCCTCGCGCAGCGCGTTCTCCTCGCGCGCCTTCTGCCCCGGCGCGTCCCCGTGCAGCGCCAGGCCGGCCCGCCAGTGGGCCAGGAACTCCGGCTCCAGCGTGATCAGCGCCCCCACACAGGGCCGGTCGTCGCCGACGACCACGGCCTGGTGGACCAGCGGATGCGCCCTGAGCCGCTGCTCCAGCAGGGCCGGGGCCACGCTCTTGCCGCCGCTGGTGAGGATGACGTCCTTCTTGCGCCCGGTGATCGTCAGATAGCCCTCGGCGTCCAGGTGCCCGAGGTCCCCGGTGGCCAGCCGGCCGCCGCGCAGCACGGCCCGGGTGGCGGCCTCGTCGCCGACGTACCCCTGGAACACCGACGGCCCGCTCACCAGGATCTCCCCGTCGTCGGCCACCTCGACGGCGGTGCCGGGCAGGGCCTTGCCGACCGTGCCCGCCTTCTCCCGGCCCAGCGGCTGCATGGTGATGCCGCCCGCCGTCTCGGTGAGCCCGTACCCGTCGTGGACGGGGATGCCGATGCCCTCGTAGAACAGGGCCAGTTCGCGGCTGAGCGGGGAGCCGCCGGAACTCGCGCGCACCACCCGGCCGCCCAGGGCCGCCCGCAGCCCGCGGTACACCGTCCGCTCGTACAGGGCGTGTTGCAGCCGCAGGTCGATGCCGGGGCCCGCGCCCCGCCCGGTGCGCCGCCGCTCCAGCGCCGCCGCGAAGTCCCGCGCCGTGCGCGCCGCCCGCTCGAACAGCGCGCCCCGGCCCTCCTGTTGGGCGGTGCGCAGGAAGCCCTTGTGGAACCGCTCGAAGACGGACGGGACGGCGTACAGATACGTCGGCCGGAACGAGCGCAGCGCGGGCGCCAGCGTCGCCTCGCCCGCCTCCGGCTCGTGGCCCAGCAGGATCCCGCCCCGCAGGCAGATGTTCTGCACCATGAGGCCGTAGACGTGCGAGAAGGGCAGGAAGGCCAGGACGGAGGGCTGCTCGCCCGCCGGCGCGGCGGTGTGCCCCCAGCCCGCCAGCAGTCTGTCGCAGGGGTCGGCCAGCGCGCGGTGGCTCAGCGCGCAGCCCAGGGCGCGGCCCGTGGTGCCGGAGGTGTGGGCGACGACGGCGGTGGCGTCGGGCAGCACGATCCGGCGCAGCGAGTCGACGGTGGTCGGCGGCACCGGGGCGCCCCGCTCGGTCAGGTGCGCCAGCGCCCCGGCGTCCAGCTGCCACACGTGCCGCAGCAGGGGCAGCGCCGCGCACACCGACCCGACCGTCATCGCGCCCTGCTCGTCCTCCACGGCCACCGCCACACAGCCGGAGCCGCGCAGGATCCCCTCGACCTGGTCGCGCGCGGAGGTCGGATGGACCGGGACGAGTTCGGCGCCGACCGTCCACAGGGCGTGGGCGAGGACCGTCCACTCGGAGCGGGTGCGGGCCATCAGCGCCACCCGGTGGCCCGGCGCGATCCCGGCGGCGACCAGTCCGCGGGCGACCCCGGCCACCTCGTCGCGCAGCTCCGCCGCGGTCACCTGCCGCCACGCGTCGCCCGCGGGGGTGCGCCGCGCCAGCACCGGCAGAGCGGGCCGTACCCGTGCCGTCTCCCAGACGCTGTCGGCGAGCCCGCCGGTCATGGGGGAGCCGGACGGAGCGGGGGCGGGGTCGCGCATGCGCTGCTCCTGCTGGGTACGGAGGGTGACTCCGCCGACGGGCGGCGTGGTCGTCGGCGGGTGGTCGAATCTAGCCCAGCGCGGCGCACCCGGGGGTCCGGAACCGGGAAGTGGCCCTGTTTCGTGATCTCGGCCCGATCGGGGAACCCGGCGGCCATGAGCTACGTCAATCCCGATCCCGATCCCGAGCGGACGCCCGGCCTGGAGCCCGGGGGCGGTGTGCCACCCGGCGAGACCCCGCCGGCGGAGAGCAGCATGCCCGAGGCGGCCCCGCACGAACCGGACTACCGGTCCAGGGGCTGGGCCAAGGCCCCGCTCACCCTCATCCTGCTCCTCGTCCTGGTGGTCGCCGCCGGCTTCCTCGCCTACGCCCTGGCCCTGATCTTCTGAGACCGCCCCAGCCGTCCCGCCCCGGAGGACTCCGGCGGTCTCACCCCTGGGTGTGGCGTACGCACTCCGTGACGACCTCGCGCAGGCTGCCGGTCCGTTCCAGCAGCTCGCGCTGCACCGTGGCGCCGTTGCCGCGCCGCAGCAGCCCGGCCACCGCCTCCCGGGTTCCCGCCAGGTCGCCGGAGTCGGTGAGCGCGTCGCCGACGTGGTCGAGCAGCGCCTCCAGCACCGACTCGGCCGGCAGCCGCCGCATGGTGTCGGGGTGCAGCAGCTCGCGTGCCAGGCCCGCCCGGGCGGCCTGCCAGCCGGCCAGCCGCAGCAGGGTCACACTGTGGTCCGCGGGTTCCCGGCCGGCCCGCCAGTCGCGGGCGGCGGTCTCCACCAGGGCGCGGGCCAGCGTGGCGATCAGCTGGGCCGTCTCGGCGTGCAGGCACACGTCCGAGACCCGCACCTCCACCGTCGGGTACCGCTCGGACAGGCGCGCGTCGAAGTACGCCATCTTCTCGTCCAGGATGACGCCGGTGCACACCATGTCCGCCACCAGCCGGTGGTAGCGCTCGGGCGAGCCGAACAGCTCGGTCGGGCCGGCCGACGGCCAGCGGTCCCACACCCGGCTGCGGTAGCTGTCGTAACTGCTGTCCCTGCCCTGCCAGAACGGCGAGTTCGCGCTGATCGCCACCAGCACGGGCAGCCAGGGGCGGATGCGGTCCAGGACCGCGACGCCCTCCTCGTCCGACTCCACGGACACGTGCACGTGCATGCCGCACACCAGCTGCTCCCGGGTGGCGATGCCGTACTGGTCGGCCAGCCACTGGTAGCGGGGGTTGATGCTGATGGTGGGGCTGACCGGCAGCGGCGAGGTGGCCAGCGCGGCCACCGCGCAGCCGATCTCCCCGGCGTGCCGGGCCGCCTCCTTGCGGCAGCGCGCGATCTCCGCGCCCAGCTCGGCCATGTCCGTCTGCGGATGCGTGGCGAACTCCAGCATCTGCCCGTACAGCTCTTTCTCGAACACGTCCTGGTCCGCGTCGTCCGCCTCGGCCCGGGCGAGCACCGCCGCGGACAGCGCCTTGGGCTCACCGGTCTCCGGGTCGACCAGGAGGAGTTCCTCCTCCACTCCGACGGTCCGCACCTGTCGCCGCCTTTCCGTGTCGTCACGCGACACCGGGCCGTCGCCGGGTCGTCGTACGACCCCCGACTGCCCCGGGACGGCGGCCGGACACCTCGGTGCGGAGGAGACGTCCGGTCGCCGGCCCGGGAAGGGACCCGATCAGGCGGGGTACGGGGCCAGCCAGAGGGTGGCCAGCGGCGGGAGCGTGAGCCGGATGCCGCCGTCCTCCGGCTTGACGGGGCCGGGGTTGGCCACGTCGCCGCCGCCGTAGCGGGCGGCGTCGGTGTTGAGGACCTCCGTCCAGGCGATCACGTCGTCCGGCACCTGGAGGCGGTAGTCCTCGCGCACCACGGGGGAGAAGTGGGACACCGCCAGCAGCGGCACGCCCTCGGCGTCGTAGCGCAGGAAGGCGTAGACGTTGTCCTCGGCGGCGTCCACGGCGACCCAGCGGAAACCCTCGGGGCTGGTGTCGCGCTGCCACAGCGCCGGGGTCGACCGGTAGCGCGTGTTGAGGTCGCGCACCAGGTCGCGCACCCCGCGGTGGTCGCCCGCCGAGACGTTGCCCTCCTCCAGCAGCCACCACTCCGGCCCGTGCTCCTCGGAGAACTCGCCGCCCTGGGCGAACTCCTGTCCCATGAACAGCAGTTGCTTGCCGGGGTGGGCCCACATGAAGCCGAGGTAGGCCCGGTGGTTCGCCCGCCGCTGCCACCAGTCGCCGGGCATCTTGGAGACCAGGGCCTGCTTGCCGTGCACCACCTCGTCGTGCGAGATCGGCAGCACGTAGTTCTCGCTGTAGGCGTACACCATCGAGAACGTCATCTCGTGGTGGTGGTACTTGCGGTGCACCGGCTCCTTGCTCATGTACTGGAGCGAGTCGTGCATCCAGCCCATGTTCCACTTCAGCCCGAAACCGAGCCCGCCCCGGTCGGTCGGCGCGGTCACCCCGCCCCACGCCGTGGACTCCTCCGCGATCGTCACCACGCCCGGCGCCCGCCGGTACACGGTCGCGTTCATCTCCTGGAGGAACGCCATCGCGTCCAGGTCCTCCCGGCCGCCGTACGGGTTGGGCGTCCACTGGCCGGAGTCGCGCGAGTAGTCCAGGTAGAGCATCGAGGCGACCGCGTCCACCCGCAGGCCGTCGATGTGGAACTCCTCGCACCAGTAGACGGCGTTGGCGACCAGGAAGTTGCGCACCTCGGTGCGGGCGAAGTCGAACTCGTACGTCCCCCAGTCGGGGTGCTCGGCGCGCTGCGCGTCGCCGGGCTCGTACAGCGGGTCCCCGTCGAAGCGGGCCAGCGCCCAGTCGTCCTTGGGGAAGTGGGCCGGCACCCAGTCCATGATCACGCCGATCCCGGCCCGGTGGCAGGCGTCCACGAAGTACCGGAAGTCGTCCGGGGCGCCCAGCCGTGAGGTGGGGGCGTAGAAACCGGTGACCTGGTAGCCCCACGAGCCGCCGAAGGGGTGCTCGGCGACCGGCATCAGCTCCACATGCGTGAAGCCCAGGTCCTTCACGTACGCCGGCAGCTCCTCGGCCAGCTCCCGGTAGGTCAGCCCCTTGCGCCAGGACGGCAGGTGCACCTCGTACACCGACAGCGGCGCCTCGTGCACGGGCGTGTCCCCGCGGTGCGCCATCCACTCGGCGTCGCCCCACTCGTGGTGCGCGGCCGTCACGATCGAGGCGGTGTCCGGCGGCACCTCGGCGCGCCGCGCCATCGGGTCGGCCTTCAGGAACCGGCCGCCGTACTGCGAGGTGATCTCGAACTTGTACCTCGCGCCCTCGCCGATCCCGGGCAGGAACAGCTCCCACACCCCGGCCGCGCCCAGCGAGCGCATCGGGAAGGCGGTCCCGTCCCAGTAGGTGAAGTCCCCGGCCACCCGCACCCCGCGCGCGTTGGGCGCCCACACCGTGAACCGGGTGCCGGCCACGCCCTGGTGGGTCATCGGCTCGGCGCCGAGCGCCCGCCACAGCTGCTCGTGCCGGCCCTCCCGGATCAGGTGCAGGTCCAGCTCGCCGAGCGCGGGCAGGAAGCGGTAGGGGTCGTGGACCTCGTACGCCTCGTGCTCGTAGGCGATCACGAGCGTGTACTCGGGGACCGCCCCGAAGGGCAGGACGGCCGAGAACAGGCCGTCGCCCTCCGGGACCAGGTCGGTGCGCTCGCCGCCGACGACGACGCCCACCGCGCGGGCGAACGGGCGCAGCGCCCGGAAGACGACGCCACCGCCGTCGACCGGGTGCGCGCCCAGCAGCGCGTGCGGATCGTGGTGCGCGCCGGACAGCAGCCGCGCACGGTCGGCGGGGTCAAGGGGCGGTGCGGCCGGGGCCCGGCCCACCGCGGGCGGGACGGGTCCGGACGGCTCGGGAAGTGACGTTTCGCGCAGTGCCACCGGTTCAGCCTCCTCTCACGGCGAGACGTTCGATCGCCGCCATCGGTACGGCGAGCCAGTCGGGACGGTGCCGGGCCTCGTACAGCACTTCGTACACGGCACGGTCCGTCTCGTAGGCCCGCAGCAGGGCGTGTTTCTTACGGGGGTCCCAGCCGGCCCGGGAGGCGTACCCGGCGCAGTACGCCTCCCGGCACCGGCGCGCCCACTCCGGGCGCCAGGGGCGGCGCTGCCGGGCGGCGTAGTCGAAGGAGCGCAGCATCCCGGCGACGTCCCGCACCGGGGACTCGGGGATGCGGCGCTCGGCGAGCGGCCGGGACGGCTCGCCCTCGAAGTCGATCACGAACCACTCGCGCCCGGCCCGCAGCACCTGGCCGAGGTGCAGATCGCCGTGGACGCGCTGGGCGGGCGGCCCGGCGTCGCAGCCGGCCAGCGCCGCGAACGCGGTGCGCAGCCGGGCCGTGTACGGCCGCAGCGCGGGCACGTTGTGCGCCGCCGCCTCCAGCCGCTCGGTCATCGCCGCCGCGGTGCGCGCCATCTCCCGGTGCGTGCCGGTCGGGAACGCCTCGGCCAGCGCGAGGTGCACCTCGGCCGTCGCCTGCCCCAGCTGGTGCGCCTGGGCGGTGAAGTCGTCGCCGGTGGCCAGCGCCCGCAGGGCCAGCGTCCAGCCGTCGGCCGCGTCGCGCAAAAACGGCTGGAGCACGCCGAGCGTCGCCGCCTCCGGCCGGGTGGTGCGCAGCCAGGCCACCGGGGCCGGGACCCGGCGGCAGCCCTGCCGGGCCAGCGCCCACGGCACCTCCAGATCCGGGTTGACGCCCGGCTGGATCCGGCGGAAGACCTTCAGGATGAACTCGTCGCCGTAGACGATGGAGGAGTTGGACTGCTCGGCGTCCAGCACCCTGGGCGCCAGCCCGGCCGGGATGGGCACGGCCGGGTCGGCCTCGAAGCGCAGCGGTCCCGAGGCGCCCGGGTGCCGCAGCCGTTCCAGCAGCAGCTGGGCCGAACGCGGGTCGCACAGCGCGTCGTAGACCGCGAAGCCGGCCAGCGGTCCGGCCGCCGGGCGGCCGATGAGCGCCCGGTGCGGCCGCGGCGCCGGCTCCCGCCGCACCCCGAGCAGCAGCTGGTAGCAGTCGGCGGGCGGCGCCGCGGTCGTCCCGGCGGGGGCGGGGACGCCGCCGTGCCCGCCGGGGACGCCCGAGTGCTCGGCCTGCACCAGCAGATGCAGACAGCCCGGGAACAGCTCGGTCATCGACAGCAGCCGCAGATCGGTGACCGGCCGGTCCTTGCCGGCGAACCAGCGCTGGCGCGGCAGCCATTCGCGCAGCAGCGATCCGAGCGAGGCCATGGGGTCGACCAGGGCGGCGGTGCCCGGCAGCGGGGACGCGGTCTTCGGCATGGTCACACCTCCTTCTCTCTCGGCCGGTCGCTCAGACCCGCCGTCCGATCCGGGAGGCGACCTTGGTGAGCCGGAACCAGTAGAAGCCGTGCCCCGCCAGGGTCAGCAGATACGGCAGCTCCCCGACGGCCGGGAAGCGCACCCCGCCGATCAGCTCGACCGGATGCCGTCCTTCGAAGGCGCTCAGATCGAGTTCGGTGGGCTGGGCGAAGCGGGAGAAGTTGTGCACGCACAGCACGAGGTCGTCCTTGTACTCCCGCAGGAAGGCGATGACCGCCGGGTTGGAGGACTGCAGCTCGGTGTAGGAGCCGAGGCCGAAGGCGGGGTTCTGCTTGCGGATCTCGATCATGCGGCGGGTCCAGTGCAGCAGCGAGGAGGGCGACGACATGGACGCCTCGACGTTGGTGACCTGGTAGCCGTGGACCGGGTCCATGATCGTGGGCAGGAACAGCCGGCCGGGGTCGCTGGAGGAGAAGCCGGCGTTGCGGTCGGGGGTCCACTGCATGGGGGTGCGCACCGCGTCGCGGTCGCCGAGCCAGATGTTGTCGCCCATGCCGATCTCGTCGCCGTAGTACAGGATCGGCGAGCCGGGCAGCGACAGGAGCAGGGCGGTGAACAGCTCGATCTGGTTGCGGTCGTTGTCCAGCAGCGGCGCCAGGCGGCGGCGGATGCCGATGTTGGCGCGCATCCGCGGGTCCTTCGCGTACTCCGCCCACATGTAGTCGCGCTCTTCGTCGGTGACCATTTCCAGGGTCAGCTCGTCGTGGTTGCGCAGGAAGATGCCCCACTGGCAATTCGACGGAATGGCGGGCGTCTTGGCGAGGATTTCCGAGACGGGGTAGCGCGACTCGCGGCGCACCGCCATGAAGATGCGCGGCATCACCGGGAAGTGGAACGCCATGTGGCACTCGTCGCCGCCGCCGGCGTAGTCGCCGAAGTAGTCGACGACGTCCTCCGGCCACTGGTTGGCCTCCGCCAGGATCACCGTGTCCGGGTACTGCGCGTCGATCTCCTTGCGCACCCGCTTCAGGAAGGCGTGCGTGGCGGGCAGGTTCTCGCAGTTGGTGCCCTCTTCGGCGTAGAGGTAGGGCACCGCGTCCAGCCGGAAGCCGTCGATGCCGAGGTCGAGCCAGAACTTCAGCGCGGCCAGGATCTCCTCCTGCACCGCGGGACTCTCGTAGTTGAGGTCGGGCTGGTGGGAGAAGAAGCGGTGGAAGTAGTAGGCGCCGCGCACCGGGTCGAAGGTCCAGTTGGACACCTCGGTGTCGACGAAGATGATCCGCGCGTCCGGATAGCCCTTGTCGTCGTCGGCCCACATGTAGAAGTCGCCGTAGGGGCCGGTGGGGTCCTTGCGGGACTCCTGGAACCACGGGTGCTGGTCGCTGGTGTGGTTCATGACGAAGTCGATGATGACGCGCATGCCGCGCTGGTGGGCGGCGTCCACGAACTCCACGAAGTCGGCCAGGTCGCCGAACTCGGGGAGGACCGCGGTGTAGTCGGAGACGTCGTAACCGCCGTCCCTGAGGGGTGACTTGAAGAACGGCGGCAGCCACAGGCAGTCCACGCCCAGCCACTGCAGGTAGTCCAGCTTGGCGGTCAGGCCCTTGAGGTCGCCGACGCCGTCGCCGTTGCTGTCCTGGAAGGAGCGGACGAGGACCTCGTAGAAGACCGCGCGCTTGAACCACTCCGGGTCACGGTCCCTGGCCGGGGCGTCCTCGAAGATGTCCGGGACGGGCTCGTTGACTGTCATGGCGCTGGAGGCCCTCCGATCTGCGGCGAGGTGGACGGTCGCTGGACGTGGAGCACGTGCGCGGGGCTGCGGCCCGGCTCCAGCCGGACGTAGTTGGCGCTGCCCCAGTGGTAGGTCTCACCCGTCAGTTCGTCGCGGACCGGCACCGACTCGTGCCGTTCCAGGCCGAGTTGCGGCAGGTCCAACGAGACCGTGGCCTCCTGGGTGTGGTGCGGGTCGAGATTGGCGACGACGACGACCGTGTCCTCGCCGGAGCGCTTGCTGTAGGCGATCACGGCGTCGTTGTCGGTGGGATGGAAGCGCAGGTTGCGCAGCCGGTGGAGCGCCGGGTGCCGGCGGCGGATGTCGTTGAGGCGGGTGACGAGGGGGGCGATGGAGCGGCCCTCGCGTTCGGCGGCGGCC
>NZ_BAABKC010000149.1:0-23556 GCF_039543625.1 Streptomyces similanensis
CCTGGCCGGACTCCACATCGCGGGCATCTTCCTCTGGTCCGCCCGGTGATCCAAACGAAACTGCCTAGGTGGGAGCACGCGATGCGGGGGGCGGCCGGAGCACGTCTCCTTCTCTACCGGCGTACGGGCGCGGCGAAACAGGTGCGTGCCGAAGCAGCGGGTATCCGGTGGTGTTCACCGCCATGTCATGGCCGGAATGGGCCGGTGGGGTCCCTCGCTTGTTCGGGATCGGTGAGCAGGAGGACTTCGTCGCCCGCCTCCAGTCGGGTGGCTCCGCTGGCGGGCAGCAGGTGGCCCTCTCGGATGGCGAGGCTGACCCACACGTGTTCACCGAGGTCGAGGTCTCCGACCGCGCGGCCGTCGGCCGGTGAGCCGGGCTCGACCACGACCCGGCGGGCTCCCTCGGGGCGGTCACGCAGCCGGACGCCCAGCGCCCACGGTTCCAGTTCCTGGGCCCGCATGGGGATACGGCACTTGCGGGCCACGGTGGGGACCAGCGCCCCCGGGACGACGACGGAGAAGGCCACGACGACGAAGACCACGTCGTACATCTGCTGCGAGTGCGGCAGACGGGCGCTGAGGGCGAAGCTGCCCAGAAGGATCGGCACGGCGCCCTTGAGGCCGGCGAACGCCAGGAACACGCGCTCGCCGGCCCGCAGACGCAGCGGCCACAGCAGCACCGCCATCGCCAGCGGTCGCGCCACGAGGACGAGCAGGGCGGCGAGGATCAGACCGTCGGCCCAGGCGCCCTGTGCGGCGAAGGTGCCGAGCGGGACGCTCAGTCCCAGCAGGGTGAAGGCGACGATCTCGGCGAGGCTGGACAGTGCCGCGTGGAAGCGTTCGATCTCCCGCTTGTACGGCGCCCGCGCGTCGCCCAGCAGGATGCCGGCCGTGAACACCGCGAGGAACCCTGATCCGTGCGCGGCGGTGGCGGTCCCGTACACGACGAACGCCCCGGCGAGGGTGCGCAGCGGGTACAGCCCCTCGTTCGGCAGCGGCACCTTCTGCATGAACCGCTTCAGCGCCCAGCCGCCTCCCAGACCCACGGCCGCGCCGACGGCCATCTGCTCGGCGAACGTGAGGGCGACCTGCCCGGCGGTGGCGGTCGCGGATCCGCCGGCCGTCGTCAGGAGTCCGGCCATGAGCGGCGAGCGCCAGCAGCGCGGCGGTGGCGAGCGTGCCCGCGACACTGCCGCCATCCCAGGCTCAGGCCGCCGTTGAAGAGCAACACCACCAGTGCCACGGTCACGACGTCCTGCACGGAGGCGATGGGGAACTGCTCCAGCCGGGGCACGAGGTCGGAGGCGACGGCGGGGGCCACCAGGAAGAACGCCGGAGCGGGAATCCTGGTCCGTTCGCTGATCCGGTTGGAGAGCACCGCCGCGGTCGCCGCCACCGCGACCGCCAGCAGAGCCCGGCCGAACGACTCCACACCCTCCACCAGCACGCTCCCTGTCCACCGGCGCCATGCCGGCTTGCTCAGTACCCGATACCCGATACGCCGCCGCTCGGCGCGGCGGCACGCCTGCCGACTGCACCGGCAGGCCGAGGGCAAACCCGCAAAGTCGAGCGACGACCGCCGCGCGGGTACCGCAGTGGTGCGCGGGGACTCGCGCCGCGTCCGGCGGACGGGCGTGACCAGAACCGCTCGGCGCCGCCCAGGGTGACATCCCGCATCGCTTCCCACGCGGTGGCCGCGCGGCCGCTGCGCCCTTACGGCCGTTCTCGGCGAGCCCGCACTGAGCCTCCGCCAACTTGAAGTCTCAGGTCAGAGGGCTGGTGTGACCGATTCTCGGAGCGCTCATGGGACCTCATGAGCCATCTCGATCGCTACTTCATCGGTGAACTGGACCCGTGCGCGTCCACCGAGTTGGCCCGCGGGTGTCCCTGGGACTGCTCCTTCTGCTCCGGCTGGACCTTCTACGGCCGCAGCTGCCGCGAGGCGTCCCCGGAAGCCGCCGCCGAGGAGCTGGGCGAGCATTCGCGAGCCGAACGTCTTCATTGTGGACGGCGTCGCCTTTATCCGCCTCGAGCACGGACACGCCATCGCCGCGGCCGTGGAAGGCCGCCGGGTCCGCAAGCAGTACCGCCTGGAGACGCGCAGCGACGCCCTGCTGCGCAACACCGACCAACACCGACGTCTTCGAGCGCTGGGAGCGCCTGGGGCTGAAGTACATGTTCCTCGGCATGGAGGTGATCGACGCCGAGGGGCTGGACCTGCACCGCAAAGGAGTCAGCCCGGACGACACCTTCCGTGCCCTGGAAGCGGCCCGGAAGCTGGGCATCAATGTCGCCATCAACCTGGTCGTGGACCCCGCCTGGGACGTCGAGCGCTTCCGGATCATCCGCGAGTTCGCCCTCTCCGTCCCGGAGATCGTGCATCTCACGGTCATGACGCCGTGTCCGGGAACCGAGATCTGGCACACCGAGTCCCGCCGCCTGACGACGCGGGACTACCGGCTGTTCGATATCCAGCACGCCGTCGTGCCGACGGCCCTGCCCCTGGACGAGTTCTACCGCGAACTGGTCCGCACCCAGGGCATCATCAACCGCAAGCACCTGGGCTGGCGCACCGCCCTCGGCGCCGCACAGGTGCTCGGGCGGCATCTCCTGCACGGACAGACCGATTTCGCCCGCATGCTGTGGAAGTTCAACCGTGTGTACAACCCGGCCCGGCAACTCGCCGACCACAGCCGCCTCGTGCGCTACGCGCTCCCGCTGCCGCGCCGTCTCGACGTCGGTGACCGGCAACAACTCTACGTTCATGCCAAACAGCCGCATCGTCGTGGTTGACGAGATACGCGGAGCGGCGGCGGGACCGGACCTCGTGCCGGAACACCGCACCTGGTCAGTACTCGGTCAGCAGGTGTCGGACGACGTACCCGGCGGAGTCCACACCGGAACGGCCACCCTCTACGAGCGCTGCCACGGCGACGCGGGAGCCGAACGCGGTGAGCCACCCGTTGGTGTGATCCGATTCCTCCGCGGTCCCCGTCTTAGCGCCGACGTCGGCCAGTTCGGCGAGTCGCGGCGACGCGGTGCCGCGGGCGGCCACGTCCCGCATCATCGTCCTCAAGTATCCCGCGGTACGCGCGGAGATGGGACGCGGTGCCGTTTCCTGGTGTTGGTCGGGCAGGATGATCGGCTGGTTGAAGGCACCCGCTCGCACGGTCGCCGCCACGGACGCCATGAACAGGGGCGTGGCCGTGACCTTGCCCTGCCCGATGAACTGGGCCGCCTGGTCGCCGCCCTGGACGTCGGCGGGGATGCTCGGGTCGGTGGTGGCGACGCCGCCGCCGATCGACCAGCTTCCCATGCCGAAGACGTTCACGGCCTCGTCGTGCAACGCCGAGGCGTCTCCGTCGTGCACGAGATGGCGGAACCCCTCCTTGATGAAGGAGGTGTTGCACGAGACGGTGAACGCCTGGTCGAGTGTGGAGCCGGGATTCACCCTCACACCGGGGTCGTTGTGGAACAGCTGGTTGTTGGCCGTCACCGAGTCCGTGCAGGGAGCCAGGCTGTTCGCCGTGAGTCCGGCCTGGTCGATCAGCGCCGCGGAGGTGACGATCTTCATCGTGGAGCCCGGCGACTTGATGCCGTTGATGGCGATGTCCCCGTCCGGGCCGGTGTGCGCGACGGCGAGGATGTGACCGTTCCGCCAGTCCAGCGCGACGGCGCCGGCGGGCTTGGCCTGGAGGTGCGCGTCCTTCACGGCCTTCTCCGCCACGGCTTGCAGGGACGCGTCGATGGTCGTCCTGATGACCGGCGCCCGGCCTTCGCTGAACACCTTGAGTGTCTTGCCGCCGCCCCCTGCCGAGTCCGCGACGGCGACGCCGGTGCCTCCGCTCCCGCCGCTGGGTTCGGCGTTCCGGCGGATCGTCGCGGCGATGTCCCGCAGGGACGGAAAGGCGGACAGGTCCATTTCGCCGTCGCGCGCGACCACCTTCGCCGCGCCCGTGTCCACCGGCAGCTCACCGGCGGTGAGCGACTGGTGTTCGCCGAGTCCCGGGTAGAGGACCGAGTTGTTCCAGTGGACCGCCGACCGGCCGTCTCGGCTCTGCAGCACCGCCACCGCATTCGGATAGGTCCAGGTCCCGCCGGCGACCTCGGCCGTCACGTCGAAAGTGACCTTGGTGGCACCCGCCGTCACGGGGGACGGTCCGGCGGCCCGCACGTGGCTGAAGGCGAGCTTCGTCAGGTGCAGCCCCTGACGGTAGTCCTCCAGTGCCCGGGAGGCACTGTCGGGTGCGTCCGTCGCAGCGGCCGCCGGCCGCAGACGCTGCTCGGACCAGTCGGCCAGGAACGCGCGAGCCGCCTTCTCCGCCGTCGGGTTCGACGGCGGCACGGTGGACACCGCGGCCGGGTCGAACCCCCCGCCCGCCTCGGAATCACCTCCGGCCGAGCTGGACGCACGCCCGTGGACGACGCCGTACGTAGCCACCCCGCCGGCGACGAGCACCACCGCACAAGTACTGAAAACACCGACCTTCACACTCGTGTTCATGCGGTGGATCATAAGTTCTTTGCACTGTCCAAATGTTAGCTCGGCGTACGATTGTTATCAGTTCGTCAGCAGGCTCGTCGGAGACGTGGGCGGGGATCATGAAGATCGCTCTGGCACGGCCCCGGACCGCTCCCGGCACCGGGTACCGAGCCGCCCACACGGTTGTGACGCATGGGCCGGCCCTCCTTGGACACGTGTCCCGAAGCGGTGATCCAGCCCCGGAGGTGTACAGAGACGGCGTGACGGGCCTCCCCCGCGGCCTTCGACTCGTCTACCCCCCGGAGGTATACGAATCGGACGGTGGATCCGGCCTGTCTGGGTAGGAGGAGACTCATGCACGCGATCTTGCACGCACTGTCGATCACCGGTTCCATGGCATGGGAGATCGCCTGGGCTCTTGTCCTGGGCTTCGCTCTGTCCGCCGTGGTACAGGCCGTGGTCCGCAAGTCAACGGTGGTCTCCCTGTTGGGTGACGACCGGCCTCGCACCCTGGCGACCGCAACCGGACTGGGCATTGCCTCGTCGTCATGCTCCTACGCGGCCGTCGCCCTGGCCCGTTCCCTGTTCCGCAAAGGCGCGGACTTCACCGCGGCGATGGCCTTCGAGATAGCCTCCACCAATCTCGTCGTGGAACTCGGCGTCATCCTGGCGCTGCTCATGGGCTGGCAGTTCACCGCAGCCGAATTCACCGGCGGCGCTCTCATGATCATCGTGTTGGCGGTCCTGTTCCGCCTGTTCCTGCGTGACCGGTTGGTGCGTGGGGCGCGCGAGCAGGCCGAACGCGGGGTGGCCGGTTCCATGGAGGGGCACGCGGCGATGGACATGTCCGTCCAGCGGGAGGGGTCCTTCGCCCGCCGGCTGTTCTCCCGTGACGGTTTCACCTCGGTCTCCCACGTCTTCGTGATGGAGTGGGCGGCGATTCTGCGCGACCTGGTCATCGGCTTGCTGATCGCGGGCGCGATCGCCGCCTGGGTGCCGGACTCCTTCTGGAGTACCTTCTTCTTCGACGGCCATCCGCTCGCATCGAAGCTGTGGGGGCCGGCGATCGGCCCGTTGGTCGCGATCGCCTCGTTCGTGTGCTCGGTGGGCAACGTTCCGCTGGCCGTCGTGCTGTGGAAGGGCGGCATCAGCTTCGGCGGAGTCGTCGCGTTCCTCTTCGCCGACCTGCTGATCCTGCCCATCCTGAACATCTACCGGAAGTACTACGGCACGCGGATGGCCCTCTTCGTGCTCGGCACCTTCTACGCCGCCATGGTGCTGGCCGGGTACGTCGTCGAGTTCGTCTTCGGTGGTCTGGGCCTGGTTCCGGACCGCGCTCATGCCACCGTCCCGGACAGTGGGGTGAGCTGGAACTACACCACGTGGCTCAACATCGCCTTCTTCACGCTGGCCGCAGCTCTGGTCACGCGGTTCGTGCGTACCGGCGGCCGGAGCATGCTGGGCATGATGGGTGGCGGCCCCGGTGCGGAGGATGATCAGGAACGGTCGGATCACTCACACCACTGAAGCGCGCCGGGACCGGTGGAGGTGCTATGCGTCGACCCAGCCGCCGGTCGAGGCTGGAGTTCAGCGTCGTGGTTGGTCTCGTGCTCGTGGTGCGGGATGTCCCCGACATCTGGGTGGAGGCGCTGGTTGTGGAACCAGTCGACCCACTCCCCTGTGCCGAGCGCGACGTCGGCCAGGCCACCAGTGCTCCGCGACCATGCTCACCGCACGCTCACGAAGCTCGGCGGGGTAAGGGAACGGACGGGCCATGACTCGATCCTCTCAGGGAATCGAGCCTCCATCAGACTCGGAGCACTGCAATGACGCTGGTGGAGAATTTCTTTGCCCTGTGCAAAAATACCGAAGTGGCTGGACCTGAGGGTCGCGCCTGGAGTGCCGGGAAGCCTGGTCGGCGTCTGTGAGGCGAACCGTCCGAGAGGTCCGGCCATGTCATCATCCAGCCCTGCTCCGCACGACGACGCGGGCAATGGCGGGCGCGCAAGAGAATGCATCACACCCTGTCGGGGCGAGCCGCTGGGCGCGGGCAGTTCGACGGGACTGCGGTTCCGTTCTGAGGTCAGCGATGGCCCGGCGCCTGTATTGATCCTGCATCTTGACGGAGAACTCGATGTGGACAGCGCCGGCGCGCTGCGGGAGGAGCTGGCTGTATTTGCCGCGCGCTCAACCATCGCTTCACTGGTGCTCAACCTGTCGGGTGTCGCCTTCTGCGACACCGCGAGCCTGTACACCCTGCTGAGCATCCGCAAGACTCTGCCTCTGACCGGGATCGGCGTGTTGCTCGTCGAGCCCAGCGTCGCCGTTCGGACCGCTGCGGAAAGGGTGGGCCTCTCGCTCACTGCCCAGGACACGTAGAAGAACCGCCTCTGGCGCCGCCGTGAGTCGTTCGCAGCCAAGTGGCAGGAGCCCTCTTCGGGGGGCTGCGCCGGATGATGGAGCTCGCCTGCTTCTCGGCACGGCTGTGGCGGGGGCATCGGTGACCGACGGCAGGGCACATGGCTCTCTCCGTGCTGTGGACCTGGGTGACCGCCGTGCTCGCCCTGGCCTCGGCGCACGCGGCAGCCCGAATTCGGTCCTCCGAGCCGGGCGCCGTGTGCACGCGTGTGAGTTCAGGTGTGTCGCCGTCCGGTCGGGGCAGCGGCCAGTCGCGTACTCCACCCTCCTCGGCCGCGCACGTGTCCGACTTCGCCGGGCACCACTGGGTGCGACCGCCGACCAGATGCAGTTCCAGGTCCGCGTCGCCCATCCCCTGCCGGTCGAGTGCCGCGCGCAGCGCCGTGGGCACGGGCTGCGGGGGAAGCCCGAGTACACCGATGACGACGACGCCGCTGCGGGCGTCGACGGAGACGATCTGCCACGCACCGGCTGCGGCCCAGTGCTCGGCGACCGGCCGGGCGGCGGCGGCCAGCGCCCGGTCCCGGGCGACACTGACGGTGCCGATGGTCAACGGCACCGCGACGAGCACGAGCGCGCATGTCACCGCGGCCAGGGTGCGGCCGCGGAGGCGGCCCACGGACAGTCCCGCCGCCAGGGCCGCCGCCCGGACGCCGTAACACAGGAACACCACAGTGCCGGTGGCGACGATGGCGGCGACGTTGGTGGCGAACAGCAGGGTGGACTCGCCGGCGTCGTGGTAGCGGTGCTCGGTGACCAGCAGTCCGGTCACGGCCAGCGGCGGCACCAGGGAGATGGCGATCGCGACGCCGGGCAAGGTGTCGGAGATGTCGGTGCGGACGAGCGCGAACGCGCCGACCGTACCCGTGGCCAGCGTCGCGAGCAGGTCGATGAGGCGGGGGCTGATCCGCGAGGAGACCTGGCTGTTGGAGGCGAAGGCGTCGGGCGGGGAGACGATCCAGCCGAGCAGCATGCCGATGGCCACGACCGCCAGCGCACCGCCGAGCACCAGCAGCACACTGCGCACCACCTGTCGGCGGCGGGCCAGGACGAGCGCCAGGGCACAGCCGAGGATCGGCGTCATGAGCGGAGCGACGATCATCGCCCCGATGACCGTGGCGGTGGAGTCACCGACCACGCCGGCGGCGGCGATGACGGAGGCCAGTACGAGCAGCCCCCAGAAGCGGGTGGACGCGGGGCTTCGCAGACCGCGTTCGATGAACAGGGCGTCGGTCATGCGCAGGACGGCGGCCCCATCGACCTGGTCCGTCACGAGTTCGCCCGCTGCGGACGCGAGGAAGCCGCTCGCGAGCCGCCGGGGGCGAGGAAACGTACGCCGGCCGGCGGGCCGGACCACCGCTTCCCGCTCCCCTCGGCTCGTCCGGGAACGCTCACCATGCCTCCGCATCCGCCGCCGCTCCGCGCGGACGCCGTCCCCGACCACGTCGCAGCCGACGGCAGCACCCACACGCGCATCATCACCGCACCGGCCGGCGCGGAGGCCGCATCGCCGCCGAAAGCCTTCCGGTTCACTCTCCTGGGCGCGGTAGCCGTCACGCGGGAGCCACGGGACATACGCCGGCGGTGAGCACGGGACACCCTCGACATACCCGCAGGAACGTCTCACGCCCGTCCGCCGGCCCCGTGTCGGCTACCGCTCACCGCGCCGGCGCTCCGTGCACCTGGAACCATCAGAGGCGGTGCCACGTTGTGACGTGTATATCGTGATCAATCGATTCGAGAAGGCCGGCCGATGTCGCAGGAGCAGGGCAGTTCGCCAAGACCTCATGTCTCTCCCGAGGTGAGGGTGTACGAGGTCCTCGCCCGCTTCGACGCGTATGCCCGGGCTCGCGGAGGCCAGGACAGCATCTTCTCGGCTTCCCGCACCACACCGCAGCAGGAGGCGCGTGCCTTCGACGACCTGGCGCAGGCCGTCGCCCGGCTCCGTAACGCCTTTCCGGACGCCGGCTGAACCGGATCTTCCAGGGAAGCGGGGAGTACGACACCTGTGCCCGGCATGGGCCTGGAACGACCCCACGGCTTCCCCACATGAAGCGCCGTTCGCGCCGGAGCAGTGGGCGATCACTTCGGGCGGAAGCCGCTCCCCGCACGCAGGATGACGAAGGGAACGGCCCTGCCGGCATCGCGGAAGCCGTCTTCGGCACCGTCGGCCGGGAGCCCGAGGAACGCACACAGGCGGCGGGCGGTGCGTGGGTGGCGGCGGGCGTAGCGCGCCATGATGTCGGCACCCTCCTCGGGGTTGAGGAAGTGCGCGGTGACGGCGTGATGGCGGTTGCCGCACTGGATGACAGTCTGTGGCTCGGCGAGCAGGTTCTGGTACCAGGCGGTCCTTTGGCCGAAGCCGGAGGCGACGACCCACGTACCGGCCCGTGAGTCGCTCTCCAACACTTCGAGGACCGCTCGCCGGTCCTGTCCGCTGACGCGGCCGGTGTGGTGCAGCAGGAGCAGCCGCTCGCCGAAGAGTGCGCCCAGTCCCATGCGGTAGACCAGCACCGGGAGCCGGGCGGCGAGACCTCGCCACCCGGTGGGAGGGGCGGGGCGATGAGTACGCTGCGTGTGGATCATCTTCGTCTTTCGTACGGGGAAGGTCCGCCGACTGTCCTCAGACGCCGTCGATCCGCCAGACGCAGGGGCCGCCACCGCGCCATTCGATCAAAGGTGTGCGACCGATCTCCTCGGTCTCCAGGTCGACTCCGAGGCGACGGACCAGGCGTATGACGTCGTCCGGATTTCGCACGACCCCCACCACCTCGTCCCGCACGGAAACCCGGCGGCCGTCGTCTCCGGTGGGTGTGTGCACGACGACGGTCGCCGCCCTCTTCCCCCGCCCCGGCGGTCGCGGACAACACCAAGCGCCGAGCCCGGGCGTGGTCGCGTCCTCGCGGTCGTGCACGGGCCGGGATGTCACGTTCTCGTTCCTCTCATGTCGTAGGGGAAGACCCTCGCCTCGCCTTCGCCGTCGTCACTCCGTGGCCGGGAAAGGCGTCTTCCCCGGCCCGCGATACCGCAGCAGGAGCATCGCGGCGTCGTCGTGCGGCGGCCCGGCGGTATGCCGCAGGAGGTCTTGGCGCAGCGCCTCCAGCGAGCGGTGGACATCGGCCTCCGTGAGCAGGGCGGCACGGTCGGTCAGCGGGTAGAAGGCGCCGTTTTCGTCCCGCGCCTCGGACACGCCGTCGGTGTACATCAGGAGCTGGTCGCCCGGGGCGAACGCGACACGGTAGGGCTTCGGCGCATCGCCTTCGTGGGCGCCCAGGCCCAGCGGTAGGGCATAGGCGGGCGGCTGCGGGAAGTGGGCGGTGCCGTCCCGGCGCACGAACATGGGCGCCGGGTGGCCGTAGTTGAGGAAGATCACTTCGCCGTCCGTGCCGATCTGTGCGAGGACCGCGGTCACGAACTTCTCGTCCCCCACCTCACGTTCCACGCTCCGCTCCAGGCGCTCGCCCAGGCCCAGCAGGTCCGGTTCCTCGTGGGCGGCCTCACGGAAGGCGCCGAGCACCACCGCGGCCGTCTCCACCGCCGCGAGTCCCTTGCCCTGTACGTCGCCGACGATCACCCGGATGCCGTGCGGCGAGGCCACCAGCTCGTACAGGTCCCCGCCGATGCGCGCCTCCGCGACGGCGGCGATGTAGGACACCGCGGCCCGCACCGGCCCCGCGGTCAACGGCACCGGCCTGAGCAGCACCCGCTGGGCGACCTCGGCGATCGACCGTACGCTGGCCAGCTCCGCCTCACTGCGTCCTCGCATGACGGCCGCGGCGATTCCCACACCGGTCACCCCCGCCACCGAGATCATCGCGGTGAACCCCCGACGCTCCTCGAACAGGCCGTCATACAGCCCGAGTCCGACGCACAGGACGAGCGCCGCTCCCCCGAACAGCGCCGTCCTTCGCCACCCTCCGACGAGGCCGGCGAAGGCGGGCCCCAGCGACACCAGCGGCAGGAAGCCGACTCCCGGCCCCGACACGACATCCGCGACCGCCACGACCACCATCACAGCCGTCGGCATCCACGCCAGCACGCGCGGCGCGGACAGCACCCTCTGGTCGGTCATGCGGTGCTCCAGTGATCGACGGCGGCTCAGGGCTGCGCTGCGGATCGGCACCCCTTGATGTTTAGACTATGCAAAAGTTGCACAGAGATGGCCATGCGTTCCTCGGCCTTTACCGAATCGAAGCCGGAACTCATGGCGTGGTCCGCTCGCCGCTGGGGCCACGCCCGGTTGTGCGATGCGGCCGACGTCGAGGCACGGGTGCCCGTCCGGGCTCGCTCCCAACCACCGCCCGTGGCGGTCAGCGCCAGTCGGCCCAGCCCAGAGGCACTGTCTCCTCACCGGCCCCATGCTGGGCCCGGGGCTCTCCTCCGGCGCGGTTGAAGGCGGCCAGCGCTTCTATCAGGGCCAGCCGCTGTGTCGGGCTCAGCCGCTCCACGATGCGGGCGATCTCACCTCGGCGCCGCGTCGTGACATCCTCGACGGTGCGCTGCCCTTCCTCGGTGAGCGTCAACAACGTCTCGCGTCGGTTGTCCGGTTTCGACTGCCGGTCGGCCAGACCGGCGGCGATCAACCGGTCCACCATGCGCATCGCCGTCGAGGGCGCCACCTGGAGCAGTTCGGCGAGCGTGACCAGCTTGGTGGCGCCCCGGGTGAACAGGACGACCAGCATCCGGAACTGCGGCAGGGTCACCTTGTCCTCGACCTCCGCCAGGGAACGGGCGGAGATCGCCACCAACAGCCTGGAGGCGGTCAGCACCTCCCGGGTGACCACGTCGACGTCATCCATCGCCCCTGCCGGGACTTCGCGCTCTGCCATGCCTCCTTTCTACCGTGCCGCGACGACCGCTGGTTCACGAGCACCCCAGTGGGGCGGGACGCTCGGCAACCGTCCTCCTCACACCGACGCCGGTCACGCTCAAGCCGCTCGTGACGGGCTGCGCACAGGTTGCGGTCGGCTCGTGTGAACGGCGCGTAGCGCGCTCTGGTGGCTGAGCCAGCCGACCGGCTTGCCGTTCGGTTCGTCCAGGACCGGCAGGCCGGTGCCGGCCGCCGACAACAGGGTGTGCATGGCTTGGGCGAGCGACTGGTCCGCGGTCACGATCGCGGGCGGCTCGGCGAGGCGGCCGATCCGTCCCGGCGCGGCCTGCGGCTGCTCCGCGAGGGCTTCGGCCAGCGCCCGCGCGGTGACGACGCCGACGTACTCCCCCGCGTCGCCGACGACCGGAAGGGCGCCGTGGCCGGACCGGCTCAGCAGGTCGGACGCGTCCTCCAGCGAGGTCGAGGCGGCCAGGGCAGAGGGCAACGGTTCCATGACGGCGCTCACGGGCTGCCCACCGATCGGAGCTCCGGAGGCCGGGCCGTCGAGGTCGATGCCGCGACGCCGGAGTTTGAGGGTGTAGATCGTGTCGCGGGTCAGCAGTCGGCCGGTCGCCGTGGCGAGCACGATGGCCAGCATCAGCGGCAGAATGATCGAGTACTCGCCGGTCAGCTCGAAGAGGATCACCACCGCGGTGATCGGGGCACGGGCCGCCCCGGCGAACACCGCGCCCATGGCGACCAGTGCGTAGGCCCCCACGGCTCCGGCGGACGCCGGCAGCAGACGGTGGGCGACGACGCCGTAGGCGGAGCCGAGCATCGCCCCGATGAAGAGGCTGGGCGCGAACACCCCGCCCGAGCCGCCGATGCCGATGGTCAGGCTGGTCGCGAGCATCTTGCCCAGCATCAGCAGAAGCAGGAAGCCTACGGCGTACCCGCCCTCGGTCGCCTTCTGCAGCACCGGGTAGCCGACGCCGTACATCTGCGGCAGGGCCAGCAGCACCAGGCCCAGCAGCAGCCCGCCGACCGCGGGACGCAGCCATTCAGGACCGCGCCAGGCCCAGTCGCAGGCGTCCTCGACCAGGTACAGGGCCCTGGAGAAGCCCACGCCGACCACGGCCGCGACGACACCGAGCAGGGCGAACAGGCCGTACTGCGCGAGGTGGTCGACGTGGAAGTCCGGCAAGGTGAGGAAGGCGGTGTCGCCGAAGGCGGCGCGGCCGATCACGCTCGCCGTGACGCTGGCCAGGACCGTCGCGCCGAACGCCTCCGCGCTGAAGGTGCCGAGGATCAGCTCCATCGCGAAGAAGACACCGGCCAGCGGCGCGTTGAACGTGGCGGCGATCCCGCCCGCGGCGCCGCAGGCGACCAGCAGTCGCATCCGCTCCTCGCTCGCCCTGGCCAGGCGGCCGAGCGTGGAGCCGAGCGCCGAGCCGATCTGCACGATCGGGCCCTCCCGGCCGACCGAGCCGCCCGAACCGATGGTCAGGGCGGAGGCGAGCGTCTTGACGACGGCGACCTTGGGGCTGATGCGCCCGCCGCGCTGGGCGACCGCCAGCATCACCTCGGGAACTCCGTGCCCCCTCGCTTCCTTGGCGAACCGCTGCACCAGCGGACCGTAGAGCAGCCCCCCGACCACCGGGGCAAGGATCACGAAGCAGGGGCCGAGCCACGACACATGCGGGTTGCCGGATCCTGGGTCAGCCGCGTAGTCGGCGTGCCCGGAGAACAGGTGGGTGAAGGTGGTGATGCACCAGCGGAAGACGATCGATCCCGCGCCGGCGCCGGCCCCGATCACCACGGCGAACACCATCGGAGCCCACGACGCCGAACGTCGGCGCGCCAGGGCGGCGGACGGCTTGACACGCGATCCGACCGGGCCCCGCGCCCTCTTATCGTCCCTGACGTCCTCAGTGACAGTCACTCGTTCCCCTTCCTCACATTTGCATTATGCAAAGCTTGTCAAGGGTGCCACTCCGGAGTAGTAAACGGAACATCCATCCCACATTACGGAAAGGTGTGCTCAGCATCAGAGACCACCAGCGTCGATCGATCGCCGACCGCCGGCACGGGATCCGGCAGGGCAGGCCGCGAAGTCCGACGCCGGCCACGTCTCTCGAAGTGTGGCGTCGGCCCCCCGGGCTACCAGGTGCTGTCTTTGCCGTCGACGCGGTTGAGATGCCTGCAAGGATCCGCACCACCACCGGAGCTACCAAACAGCACAACACTGCAGAGCGCTGCATACACCACCTGAAGCAGTAGCGCGGCTACGCCACTCGCTAGAGGTGTCCCGTATGCGGCGGGCGGCGATGTTGGGTATGCCGCGGCAGGCACGGTCGACGCCGGACTCCGTGAGATGGCGTCCCACTGTGTGGTGTAGGGGATCTCCCCGGCCGAGTGCGCGGGTTCCGCTCTCCCGGCTACCCCGTCTGCCGGTGACTGTGCCCTGCTCAGCTGGCAGGCCACCGTGCAACTGTCCTAGGTGAAAGGGCGAGTTGACCCCGAGAGATGCACGGCGTCCCAGCATGACCTACTTCGCCTGCTTGCGTCACTACCTTCGGCCGATGGTCTTGAACTCGTCCACGAGGTCGCCGAAAAGCTGTGGCAGGAACTGATCGAGGCCAAGGCCACCACAAAGATCGGCACCGTACGGGCCGGAAGCTTCTTCCCAGCCTCCTCGAACGCCGGCGACGCATCGACCAGGCCCTCTACACGGTCACCATGGAGGCATACGTCCACGGCGTCTCTACCCGCTCCATCGATGACCTCGTCAAAACTTCGGCTGCGACACCGGGATTCCGGAGTGACGAGTGGTTCCACGCGGTCGGCTCCCACCAGCAGAACGTGTCGGGGATGGTCACCGTCACCCTCGGAGCGGACGGCAAGCCCAGGGTTTCGCTCGACTACCAGGCCAACGTGTGGGACCGGTACAACTGGGACGCCGGCAAGTCGACCACCTTCCCCGGAGGCGTGGTGATCCCGGACTCCGAGATGGGACGGTTGCACAAGACCGGACTTGCTCGGGAGTTCGACATGCGAGGCAGCAGCTCCACGTACACGTACGACCTGGACAGCGATGCGAAACCGACGGTGAACCCGCCGAACCAAGGACGAGAGGGAACCCGCGGCGACGTCTCCCGCGGCGACGAGGAGAACCGGTGACGATCAAACGAGGCGCCCTCCTCACCGCGGCAGTGGCAGCCACCCTTCTGCTGTCCGCCTGCTCCACCCCGGACACGGACGATCGCCGTGCGACCGACGGGCGCGCCTCGCGGTGGGATGAGAACGCCGGCGCGCCCGAGGCGTCGGCGTTCATGAACGTGACGGCGCCCAAGGGCGCGACCGAGGTCAAGGGAGCTGTGCAGATCAACCCCCAGGAGGACATCTACCTCCTCTCGTTCGTCACCAGCGAGAAGAACGCCGAAGGCATCGCGGCGGACCTTCGTCCCGAAGAACCGCTGAAGGTGAAGACGGCTGACTTCGCGCCGGATGGCGAGCTGTTCCGGCACCTCCAGTTGGCCGAGCCCCAAACGCTGAAGGGAGCCCGCTCGGCCGGTGTCTGCCCCCCGTGCGTGAAAGACGATCGCCGCAAGAACGTGCAGTGGATCGACATCTATGTCCAGGCGCTCGAGGACGATCAGGCCCGGGTCTATCTGAAGGCGTTCTGACCTCGGTCTCAGTCGAGCACGGCACCGGGCCCGTTGCCGACGTTGACGGCAGGACCGGCCTACGTCGATGCGGGCATCCGGCGAGCAGGGCGCCAGGACTGCGCAGTAGGTGTTGCGGGAACGGTCATGCGCGGGGCCCTCGGCACGCGCACCGCTCTCGAAGGCCCGCGTCTGTTCAGCCGCCTCAGCCTGGAGGCCAACTGGAGAGGCCTTCGCCCTCCACCTGCGCTCGGTCGGAGGTTCAGTGGCGGAGGCCAACCGGTTCGCCCGGACATACGTTTTCGTATTCCGGGCGGGCCGGGAAGCAGGTGTTTTCCAGCTGGAGCGTCTGCCCTGACGGCTCCGTCTCCGCCTGACTGACACCCGCGACGCTGTCGATGTACTGCTGTCTGTCCTCAGCAGAGGTGCCGCGCTGGGCTGAGGTGACTCCCGTCGTGTGGACACTCTGACGATGGATCTTGTAGGTCCGAGGAAGGGTGTCCCGGTGGGACGGAAGTCTCCATATCCGGTGGAGTTCAGAAACGATGCGGTGGCGCTGTTTCGCGCGGCGGGCGGGAGGCGCACGTATGCCGCGGTCGCGGCGGATGTCGGGGGGACCGGCGAGACGCTGCGGAGCTGGGTGCGGCAGGCCGACGAGCAGGCCGGCCGTGCTGCCGGCAGCGGTGAAAAGGGCTCCGAGAGTCGCGATGAGGAACTCGTCCGGCTGCGAGCAGAGCTGGGTCGGCTGCGCAAGGCGGAGAAGGAGTGGGAGCTCGAGCGAGAGATCCTGCGGCGGGCGGCCCAGTATTTCGCGCGGGAGATGAGGGCATGACCAGCCGCTGGGACTTCATCTCCGACCATCGCGCCGACTTCGGCGTACAGCGGATATGCCGGGTCCTGGGCGCCTCGCGTTCGGGCTACTACCGGTGGCTGGCCGGCACCGCAGCCCGGCAGGCCCGCCAGGTGGCCGACGACGCCCTGGTCGCCGAGATCCACGAGATCCACGCTGACCACAAGGGCACCTACGGAGTCCGCCGGGTCCACGCCGAACTGCGGGGCTTCGGCCACACCGTCAACCGCAAGCGCGTCGAACGGCTGATGCGAGTCAACGCAATCGAGGGCCGGCATCTGCGCAGGCGCAAGCGCACCACGGTCCCGGACAAGCTCGCGCCACCGGCTCCGGACCTGGTCCGACGCGGCTTCACGGCCGGGGAGCTGGACGAGAAGTGGTGCGGCGACATCACATACGTCCAGGTCGGCGGCACGTGGCTGTATCTGGCCTGCGTCCTGGACATCTGCTCGCGCCGGGTGCTGGGCTGGTCGATGGCCACCCACATGCGGACGGAACTGGTCGTCGACGCGCTGACGATGGCAGTGGCGGCCCGGGGCGGCCAGGTCGCCGGGCTGATCTTCCACGCGGACGGGGGATCGCAGTACACCTCCGCCACGTTCGCCCAGGTCAGCGAGCGTTTCGAGATCCGCAGGAGCATGGGTCGCGTCGGGTCGAGTTACGACAACGCGCTGGCCGAATCGTTCTGGCAGGGGCTGAAGAGAGAAGCCTTGCGCGGCACGTTCACGACGGTTCGTCAGGCCCGGCTGGAGATCTTCCAGTGGCTCACCTACTACAACGCCCGCAGACGCCACAGCTCGCTCGGCTACCTCTCACCTGTCGAGTTCGAACAGCAGCACCAGCGAGGACATAGACTCACACTCGTGGCATGAACCCCTGTGTCTACACTCCGGGGGTCACCTCACGCGACGGTTGTCACCCGGAGCCGGGACGGAAGCGTGAGAGCCAACCGCCCTCGGTCCTCTGCTCGGGCACGGCTTGCAGTCGTCGCACAGGTGGGGGTGGCTGTCCCGTGGGGCGCCGCATCCGGCGGGCTCGATGGCTTTCCACCGTTCATCGGTGAACCGCAGGTGCCCGTGTCCGCCATCGGGCTGACACGGGCACCTGTTTTCACTTACCTGTTCGCGGTGTCTGCTGTGGCTTGCAGGACCACTCTTCCTCGATCAACTCGATGACGGACTGATCGTATGTTGAGGGGTTCCAGCCGTCGTCTAGGAACAGTGCGGTCACCACGTCAACTGGGTTGTCCGAAACATCAGGCGCGCAAGGGTCTCCTGACACGCCGCGCCGCGCGAGCAGATTCTTTGCTGCCCTCATGTCCCGCACGCCGATGCAGTATTTCGCTTCGACGGTGACTATCGTGGATTTCTTTCCCTTCGATGGGGCTTCCGGAGTGGTTTCTTCCTTTTCCGTTCGGACTGCGAACGGATTTCCCCAGCGGGTTTCCGTGAAGCAGGCGTCCGCGTATCTCTTGACCGCTTCGGCCAGTCCATTGACCGCCGACATGACCGCTACTGAGTCGTCTGGGTCGCCGTGCAGTTGGAGTGCGTGGAGCCGCACCGCGTCTGCCAGTACGTCGGCGAGGGAGAGCAGGTCGTCTGCAGTCTCTTCAGCCATTGCTGAGGTCTACCATCCGTAGTGCTCCGTGTGGGAAATCTCGCCCCACTTGTTGTAATAGTCGACGTGCACGTGGTTCCCCTTCCTGCATGGACCCCGATACCTGCAGCGTCCACCGTGCTTAGCGGCCTCACGCGCCTTCGACTCGGCCGCCTTCCGTGACTTGTAGCGCTTTCCGCCGTTCGTCTTGTTCTTCTTCGCTTTGAAGAAGTGCCAGTGCCAATGCCAGCTTACGTGCCAGCTGACGTGGACCGGGTGCTTGTAGAGGTAGTACGCCCCGCCCACTGCGGCGGCACCCAGCAGGTAGGCGCCGTACCCTTCTGCCACGCAGCCGTCCCAAAAACAGCGGCCGTCGAGGTCGGTGCCATTCACCGGGTCCTGAGCGACGTAGTCATAGGCGTTGGCCGAGCCACCGGGAACGGGGTCGACCGACAGGAAACGTCCGGTGTCGGAGTTGTAGAGGCGAACGCCCATGAGGGTGAGGCCGGTCGGGGTCTCGCTGGAGCGCTGCTTGGCGCCGAGCCAGCCGTAGCGGGTGGCGGCCTGCCCGGTGCGTGGGTTGCCGTACTCGTCGTAGTCGAGGACGGTCGGCGCGGTCGACGTGTCGGCGGGCAGTTGCAGGGCGGTGTCGCCGTGCAGGTCGTTCAGCTGGAGGACGGTGCCGCCGGTCTTCGTGGTGGTGGCGGCGAGGTTGCCGTCGAGGCCGTCGATGCTGCGCGTCAGGGAACCGGTGGAGGTGTCCTCCACGGTCCAGCGAGGGTTGTCGCTGTCGGAGTCGTAGTGGTTGAGCTTGGATGCGGTCTGTGTCCAGGTACCGCCGCTGTTGCTCTCCGTGGTCCAGCCGCGGAAGCGCAGCGCGGAGTCCAGCGTCCAGGTCTGGCGCTGGGTGCCGGCCGTCTGCTGGCGGACCAGGTCGTTGGTGTAGTAGTCGAGTGTGGTGCCGGGCAGGGCGGTGGTTCGGCCGAACGGGTCGTAGGTGTAGCCGCTGTTCACCAGCCGGTCGCCACTGTCATAGGTGCTGGTGGTGGTGGTCGCTCCGCTGGTTGTGCAGTCCGCCCCGACAGCGGCGGCGGCGGTGGCCAGGGCCTTGCGGTTGGTGTTCTTGTCGAAGGTGTAGGTGCGGGTGGTGCACACCGCGTCCGGGGTGGTGTCCTGCACCTGGGTCAGGCGCCCGGCCTTGTCGTAGGCGTAGGTCTGCGAGGCGGTCACCCCGGGGGTGCCGGAGTGGGTGGCCCACTGCCCGTGGACGGTGGCAGAGATGCTGTCGGAGAGCAGCACGCTGCCGTCGCTGTCGCGGGTGTAGGTGCGGGTGGTGGCGGTGCCGTCCGGGTCCTGGTCCTCGGCCATGGTGTACCCGCCGGGCAGGCCCTGGGTGGCCAGATCGCCGTCGGCGTCGTAGCGGGCGCTGAAGGTGCCGGCGACCGAGTCGGTCATCGACGTGGTGAGCCCGCGCGGGTCGACGGCGGTGTCGTAGGAGTAGGTGGTGGTCGACGGCACGCTGTCGGTGACCTTGGTGGGCCGGTCCAGCGCGTCGTACTCGGTGGTGGTGGTTGCGTTGTCGGCGTCCGTGTAGGACATCAGGCGGCCGAGCTCGTCGTACGCCTTGGTGACCGTGCCGCCGACGGTCGAGGTCTGCTTGGTTGCCTGGCCGGTGGCAGTGTCGTAGGTCGTGGTCACTGCAGGGATAGCGGTGCCCAGACCGCCCGAGACGGTGACCGTCGTCAGCCGACCGGCGCCGTCATAGCCGTTGGTGGTGGTCCGGGTCGTGCTGCCTGACGTCTCCGTAACGGTGGTGGAGTTGCCCCACCGGTCGTACTGGGTGGTCTTGGTGGGCAGCGTGGTGGGGTTGGAGCCGCCACCGGTGATGGCCGCAGCCGGCCCGGTCTGGCAGACTGCGTCGGCCCACTCGGGGCGACCACCGCAGGTGCCGGTCCCGTCACCGGTGTAGTAGGTGGTGATGGTCGTACCGGCGTCCGTCCCGCTGGAGGCGGGCTGGCTGGTCTTGATGACCCGGCCCTGGTCGTCATAGCCGGTGGTGGTGTTGATCGCCAGGCCACCCGGGTCCTGGGTGGTGGAGGTGGGCAGGCCCTTGACCCAGTCGTAGGCGGTCGAGGTCATCCGTGCATCGGCAAGCAAGTCCGGCCAGGAACGTGGCTGCGCGCCGACGGTCTGCTTGGTGACCTGGTTCTTGACCGTGGCGGTGCCGTCGGTCGGGCGGCCGGTGTCGTACTCCCTGACGGTGTGCTCGCGGGCCATCACCTGGCTGCCCGCGGCGGCCAAAGTAGTGGTGCCGCTGGTGAGGTAGGCCGCCAGGGTGATCTGGTGCAGCGGGCCGTAGGTGTCGGTCTCCCGCTGGCCGTCAGTACTGTAGACGGAGGTGGTGGACAGCAGCTGGGCGCGCTCTGCGGAGCCCAGGGCGTTGATGCCCAGGGCGGTGAGCTGGTCCTTCTGCGCCTGGGTGGCGCCCAGGGCGAGTTCGCGGTTGCCCGCGGTCAGGGTACGGACTGTGTTGCCGAACTGGTCGTACTCGGTCACCGAGACGTGGTGACCAGGGGCGGCCGTATTCACCTCGCGTCCGGAGGCATCGAGGTAGTGGATACTGGCCCGGGTGTAGGCGCCAGCCGTCAGACCGGTGCCGTCGTTGGAGGCGGGCACTTGGTCGACGGGGAAGACCGCGGTGGCATCCGTCGGGATGTCGCTCTGGCCCCAGGACGCGGACGCACTCGCGCCGAGATCCTCGGGGGCCGCGCTGCCGGTCAGCGGGACTCCGTAGACGACGGTGGTGGTGGCGGTGCCGTTGGTCTGGCTCGCGCTGCCCGGGGTGAGCGTGGCACGGGAAGCCTTCAGGAGCATGCCGTCACCGGCTGCCGGGTTGGAGCCGGCCTTGCCGTAGGAGAGGGTCCAGGCCAGCTGTCCGGGCGGGGTGAGGGTGGTGACACGTCCAGCGCTGTCATAGGCGTAGGCGGTCTTCAGCGCAGGGCTGATCCGCGGGTCCCACTGCTCGCGAAGCCGACCGGCGTCGTCGTAGGCGTACTGGGCGACCGCCACGGCGGTCGCGGTGGACGCGCCGGGAGCGGTGGACCACAGCTTGATCTGCGACGCCTGCCCAGCAAAGTCACCGAAGGAGCTGCTCGTGGCGGTGGTGGTCGTCGGGTAGACGAACTCCAGCACCCGACAGCCCTTGGTAGAGGGGTCGGCGTCGCAGGCACCCAGAGTGGTGGCGGTGGTGGAGGCGATGATCCGCTTGGGTCGGGCCAGGGTCTTGCCACCGGAGGTGACGGCTTCGGAAACCACCTTGGTGGTGGAGTTCGCCAGGCCGTCGGCCAGCGAGCTACTCACCGTCCACGTCGTCGCCGAGGAGTTCACTTTGGAGAAGGTGGTCACCGTGCCGTCGTTGTCGGACAGGGTGAAGTCACCGGAGGTGAATGAGCCCTTGAGGGTCAGGTCCTCCGAGCCGGGCTCGGGCACCCAGCCGGTCTTGGCGGCGTTGGATGTGAATGTGATCGTGTCGCCCTCGGCAGTGACCACGTTCAGCGAGGTGGCCGAGGTCTTCACGATCTGCGTGTAGTCGGAGTCGACCGCTTCCGCGGTCGTGCCGGACAGCCACTCCTTGCCGAAGATCGGCGCCTGCCCCTCCTGAGCCGCCCCGGCCTGCGGGGTGCGGGAGGAAGCGGTGCGGGTCACCGTCATGCCGTAGAAGGAGGCGTCGGTGCCCGAGAGGGTGTAGTCGCCTGTCAGCAGGTTCACCGAACCCGGCCCGACCTGGTCGGTGGCCGCGCCGTCAGCGGCGCGGTCCACGACCACGCTGATCGGATCGGACGAGGTGGCAGCACTGTTTGGGCCGGTGAAGTCCGCCCGCACCTGCACGGTGCCGTCCGGGTCGACGGTCGAGGTGGCGCTCCACGTCAGGCGCGGACTCTTGCCCCCGGTCAGGGCAAGCGGCCACGAGGTAAGCGGCTGCCCGGCGTTGGCGACGTCACCTGCGGGGATCGGGGTCCAGGTGTCGGCATCGCCGCGGCGCCAGGAGAAGGTGACCTTGTCGTACTTGGCCCCGTCGGCTTCCGCGGCCAGCGGGACGCGGGCGGCGGTGCGGGTGCCGTCGTCAGGGGAGGTGACGCCGCCCGGGCCGACGTGGAAGGTGTACGACACGGCCTCGGACTTGTTGTCCGCCTTGTCGGTGGCCCGCACCTGCAAGGTGTTGGTGCCCGCCTTCGCGGGGGTGACGTTGAAGGCCACCGGCGTGGTCGCGCCGTTGGTGGCGACCTTGGTCCAGGTGGTGCCGTCCAGCGACCACTCGATGCCGTTCTGGTCACCGGCAGGCGGGGTGACGGTGAACTTGCCCGCTTGACCTGCGCCCTTGGCCCACTGGTCGGAAGGGTAGTCGGTGGAGGTCACCGACGCCGGCGCGGAGGGCGCGGAGGTGTCGACGGTGAACACCGCGTACGGCGACCACTCGAGGTTGTAGCTGGTGCCGTCGTAAGGGGTGGTGCGGAACTTGTACGTCTTGCCGTTGACCAGCAGCCCCGCCGGCACGGTCACCGACGCCGGCTGCCCGGCCGGCACGAACGCCGAGGTCAGGTTGGAGCCGACCTGGGTGCCGGTGGCGTTGTCGGCTATCTGGAAGAAACCCTGGACCTTGTCGTTGTTCGGGTCGGCGAAGGTGTCCCGCAAGGTCGGGGTGAGGGTGTTGACGTACCAGGTGCCCTTGGAGTCCTTGAAGAACGGCGGGCCGGCCTGCTGGTCCGTGCCCGTCCGGGGACGGTAGTTGTAGGTGACGGTCAGCTTGGGCGGATTGGACGCCGCGTTCGCGGAGTTCATCCGCTTCCACGGCAGGCTCGATGCCTCGTCCGTGGCCCGCAGGCCCATGTTGGACGTCGTGTTCTTCGCCGACGACCAGGTCTGCGCGAGCGTCGTGACATCAGCGCTGATCCAGCCGTCCGGCTGCGTCGAACAGCCCGGGTTGCCGGTCGTCGCGGTCGATGTAGCGAACTTCTGGTTCCACGCCGGCTGAGCGGTCCAGCGCGAGGAGGTCGAGGGCTTGCCGGTGTCCCAGACCTCCCACCCGTACGCCTTGCAGTCGGTGTTGCCCGAGTGGAAGTTCCACAGCGACAGCTTCGCGGAGGAGACCAGCGCGTCGGCGAACGGCGCGGTGTTCCACGTGATGAACGACCGCGCGGTCCGCGCGGTGCCGTCGGCGTTCTTCGTACCCGGGTTGCCCAGGTCCAGCTCGGTGTCGGCCGACCAGTCGACCGTCTCACCCTGCTGAACGTAGGTGTCGAAGACGTTGCTCAACGCCGCGGTGGACGGGTCCACCGTGACCGGGAACTGTGTCTTCGGATCGGCGAGGAAGCCGGCGTCCGGGGTGAAGACCAGGTCGATGCTGGAGCCGTGCTGGACGACCTTCAAGCCGACCTTCGCCCGGTGGGTGTGCTCACCGGAGACCTTGTCGGTGGTGGCGTCCCACATCACCGGCGCGGGCATCACCGCACGCCTCTTGCCCGTCTTGGCATCGGTGAACACCACACTGCCGTCGGCCTGCTGCGCCGCCTTCAGGCCCTTGGCCTTCAGCGGCATGGTGTAGGCGTAACCGTCGGAGGCGGGGCGCTGCTTGATGGTGACGTACTGCTCGAAACCGGTGCGCGTGGCCTCCACCACCACATCAGCGCCCGGAACCGCATCGCGGTAGGTGGCCTTCGGCCCGTCCAGCACCGGA
>NZ_BAABKC010000150.1:0-857 GCF_039543625.1 Streptomyces similanensis
GCCGTAAGGCGATGTATACGGACTGACGCCTGCCCGGTGCTGGAACGTTAAGGGGACCGGTTAGTCACTCTTCGGGGTGGCGAAGCTGAGAACTTAAGCGCCAGTAAACGGCGGTGGTAACTATAACCATCCTAAGGTAGCGAAATTCCTTGTCGGGTAAGTTCCGACCTGCACGAATGGCGTAACGACTTCTCGACTGTCTCAACCATAGGCCCGGTGAAATTGCACTACGAGTAAAGATGCTCGTTTCGCGCAGCAGGACGGAAAGACCCCGGGACCTTTACTACAGTTTGATATTGGTGTTCGGTTCGGCTTGTGTAGGATAGCTGGGAGACTGTGAAGCAGGCACGCCAGTGTTTGTGGAGTCGTCGTTGAAATACCAGTCTGGTCGTGCTGGATGTCTAACCTGGGTCCGTGATCCGGATCAGGGACAGTGTCTGATGGGTAGTTTAACTGGGGCGGTTGCCTCCTAAAGAGTAACGGAGGCGCCCAAAGGTTCCCTCAGCCTGGTTGGCAATCAGGTGTTGAGTGTAAGTGCACAAGGGAGCTTGACTGTGAGACCGACGGGTCGAGCAGGGACGAAAGTCGGGACTAGTGATCCGGCGGTGGCTTGTGGAAGCGCCGTCGCTCAACGGATAAAAGGTACCCCGGGGATAACAGGCTGATCTTCCCCAAGAGTCCATATCGACGGGATGGTTTGGCACCTCGATGTCGGCTCGTCGCATCCTGGGGCTGGAGTCGGTCCCAAGGGTTGGGCTGTTCGCCCATTAAAGCGGTACGCGAGCTGGGTTTAGAACGTCGTGAGACAGTTCGGTCCCTATCCGCTGTGCGCGTAGGAGTCTTGAGAAGGGCTGTCC
>NZ_BAABKC010000151.1:0-802 GCF_039543625.1 Streptomyces similanensis
TGGAGGACCGAACCCACCAGGGTTGAAAACCTGGGGGATGACCTGTGGTTAGGGGTGAAAGGCCAATCAAACTCCGTGATAGCTGGTTCTCCCCGAAATGCATTTAGGTGCAGCGTCGTGTGTTTCTTGCCGGAGGTAGAGCACTGGATAGGCGATGGGCCCTACCGGGTTACTGACCTTAGCCAAACTCCGAATGCCGGTAAGTGAGAGCGCGGCAGTGAGACTGTGGGGGATAAGCTCCATGGTCGAGAGGGAAACAGCCCAGAGCATCGACTAAGGCCCCTAAGCGTACGCTAAGTGGGAAAGGATGTGGAGTCGCACAGACAACCAGGAGGTTGGCTTAGAAGCAGCCACCCTTGAAAGAGTGCGTAATAGCTCACTGGTCTAGTGATTCCGCGCCGACAATGTAGCGGGGCTCAAGCGTACCGCCGAAGTCGTGTCATTGCAGCATATACGCCCAACGGCGGCTGTGATGGGTAGGGGAGCGTCGTGTGCCGGGTGAAGCAGCCGCGGAAGCGAGTTGTGGACGGTTCACGAGTGAGAATGCAGGCATGAGTAGCGATACACACGTGAGAAACGTGTGCGCCGATTGACTAAGGGTTCCTGGGTCAAGCTGATCTGCCCAGGGTAAGTCGGGACCTAAGGCGAGGCCGACAGGCGTAGTCGATGGATAACCGGTTGATATTCCGGTACCCGCTGTGAAGCGTCAAACATCGAGCATCGTGATGCTAAGGCCGTGAAGCCGCCCTGATCTCTTCGGAGTTGAGGGGAGTGGTGGAGCCGCCGGACCAAGCGGTTAGTA
>NZ_BAABKC010000152.1:0-812 GCF_039543625.1 Streptomyces similanensis
CGCCGCAACGACCCCACCACCACACCCTCCACACCCACCGCACCCAACGTCTCCGCCACCACAAAACCCAACACCGGATGCGGACTCACCTCAACGAACACCCGCCGCCCCTCACCCAACAACCCACGCACCACCTCCTCCAAACGCACCGGCTCCCGCAGATTCCGATACCAATACCCCCCATCCAGAACCGACGTATCCACCACCCCACCCGTCACCGTCGAATAGAACGGCACCCCCGACGACACCGCCGACACACCCCCCAACACCCCCGCCAACTCACCCTCCACACCCTCCACCTGCACCGAATGCGACGCATAATCCACCGGCACCCGCCGCACCCGCACCCCCTCCGCACCCAACTCACCCTCCAACACATCCAACGCCTCCACCCCACCCGACACCACCACCGACGCCGGACCATTCACCGCCGCAACCGACAACCCCTCACCCAAACGCCCCTCCACCACACCCACCGGCAAACCCACCGACAACATCCCACCCCCACCCGCAAGCGACGACGCGATCACCTGACTACGCCGCGCCACCACCCGCGCACCCTCCTCCAACGACAACGCACCCACCACACACGCCGCCGCGATCTCACCCTGCGAATGACCCACCACACCCACCGGCTCCACCCCCACCGACCGCCACAACCCCGCCAACGACACCATCACCGCCCACAACACCGGCTGCACCACATCCACCCGCCCCAACGCCTCCTCATCACCCAACACCTCCACCAACGACCACCCCACAAACGGCGCCAACGCCTCCCCACACCGCCCCATCCACTCCGCGAACACCAC
>NZ_BAABKC010000153.1:0-768 GCF_039543625.1 Streptomyces similanensis
GGATTGAGCCCCTACTCCCGGACCGGACGCCGAAGCGAGGTGGCCGCTGGCGAGACCATCGAGAGGTGATCGACGCGATCGCCTACAAGTTCCAGACCGGCACGCAGTGGGTTCACCTGCCGGAGAAGTACGGCAACTGGCGAGGGGTCTACAACCGGCTTCGGATGTGGGCCGTCGACGGCACATGGGAGCGGGTCTTCACCGCCCTGGTGGCCCAGGCTGACGCGGACGAGGACCTCAACTGGGCCGTCTCGGTCGACTCCACGATCGTGCGAGCCCACCAGCACGCTGCCGGGGCCCGCAAAAGGGGGCCCCGGCCGGCGAACCCGACGACCATGCCATCGGCCGGTCCCGCGGCGGGCTGACCACGAAGATCCACCTCGCTGCCGATGCCCGCTGCCGGCCTCTGGCGTTCGTTCTCACCGCAGGCCAGGCGGGTGACGCACCCGCCTTCACCGACGTCATGGCCCGCCTGCGCGTTCCCCGTCGGCGAGGACGGCCCCGCACCAGGCCGGACCTGGTCCTGGCCGACAAGGCGTACTCATCCCGCGCGATCCGCGAGCACCTGCGCAAGCGCGGCATCCGCGCAGTGATCCCCGTCCCCGCTGACCAGCGCGCGCACCGGCTACGTCGGGGCAGCCGGGGCGGCAGGCCACCGGCCTTCGACCGCGAGACCTACAAGCAGCGCAACACCGTCGAGCGGTGCATCAACCGCCTCAAGCAGTGGCGTGGTATCGCCACCCGCTACGAAAAGACCGCCACCATCTA
>NZ_BAABKC010000154.1:0-842 GCF_039543625.1 Streptomyces similanensis
AACGATGAACCACTTCGGTGGGGATTAGTGGCGAACGGGTGAGTAACACGTGGGCAATCTGCCCTTCACTCTGGGACAAGCCCTGGAAACGGGGTCTAATACCGGATACAACCGCTGACCGCATGGTCGGGCGGTGGAAAGCTCCGGCGGTGAAGGATGAGCCCGCGGCCTATCAGCTTGTTGGTGAGGTAATGGCTCACCAAGGCGACGACGGGTAGCCGGCCTGAGAGGGCGACCGGCCACACTGGGACTGAGACACGGCCCAGACTCCTACGGGAGGCAGCAGTGGGGAATATTGCACAATGGGCGAAAGCCTGATGCAGCGACGCCGCGTGAGGGATGACGGCCTTCGGGTTGTAAACCTCTTTCAGCAGGGAAGAAGCGAAAGTGACGGTACCTGCAGAAGAAGCGCCGGCTAACTACGTGCCAGCAGCCGCGGTAATACGTAGGGCGCAAGCGTTGTCCGGAATTATTGGGCGTAAAGAGCTCGTAGGCGGCTTGTCACGTCGGTTGTGAAAGCCCGAGGCTTAACCTCGGGTCTGCAGTCGATACGGGCAGGCTAGAGTGTGGTAGGGGAGATCGGAATTCCTGGTGTAGCGGTGAAATGCGCAGATATCAGGAGGAACACCGGTGGCGAAGGCGGATCTCTGGGCCATTACTGACGCTGAGGAGCGAAAGCGTGGGGAGCGAACAGGATTAGATACCCTGGTAGTCCACGCCGTAAACGGTGGGAACTAGGTGTTGGCGACATTCCACGTCGTCGGTGCCGCAGCTAACGCATTAAGTTCCCCGCCTGGGGAGTACGGCCGCAAGGCTAAAACTCAAAGGAATTGACGGGGGCC
>NZ_BAABKC010000155.1:0-566 GCF_039543625.1 Streptomyces similanensis
AACCCGCCCTCTGGGCCGTCATGGTCTCCCTCGCCCACACCTGGCGCGCCCACGGCATCCACCCCGACGCCGTCATCGGCCACTCCCAAGGAGAAATAGCCGCCGCCACCGTCGCCGACATCCTCACCCTCGACGACGCCGCCCGCATCGTCGCCCTCCGCAGCCAACTCATCGCCCACCACCTCGCCGGCAACGGCGCCATGGCCTCCATCGCCCTCCCCGCCACCACCCTCCACCACCACCTCCAACACCACCCCGACCTCACCATCGCCGCCCACAACGGCCCCACCACCACCGTCATCGCCGGCCCCACACCCAGCCTCGAAACCCTCCTCACCCACCTCGAACAACAAGGCACCCGCGTCCGCCGCATCCCCGTCGACTACGCCTCCCACACCCCCGAAGTCGAAACCATCCACACCCAACTCCACACCGCACTCGCCCCCATCACCCCCCGCAACAGCCCCATCACCTTCCACTCCACCGTCACCGCCACCCCCCTCGACGGCACCCACCTCACCCCCGACTACTGGTACCGCAACCTCCGCAACCCCGTCCTCTTCCAC
>NZ_BAABKC010000156.1:0-8762 GCF_039543625.1 Streptomyces similanensis
GCGGCGGCCGTCACGGAGAGTGCAAGCGCCGGTTTTCGCTCCGATGTTCCTCAACCCCCGATCAGGGCTGAGACGCCCGTCAGCACCGGTCAGACCTATTGGACCCAACAGGACCAACACGGCCCCGTCCGCGATTCGCGGACGGGGCTTTGGCGTGCCCGGAGGCGAATCCCGCCCCACGGCCGCCCCGGCGGGGCCACCATGACGGGGTACAGCCCCGACCCGCAGGAGACCCCGGCCGTGTTCCGTGACCACCACCGGATCAAGGGCGGCGCCGCCCAGCTCGGCGCCGCCGGCCCCGGCCTGCCCGGCCCGTTCGGCATCTGGCCCGCCGAGCCGGAGGCCGACGAGGAGGACCAGGAGCACGGGCACCACGCGGGTGACCCCGTAGGCGGGGCGGCGTTGGACCGGGCGAGCGGCGGGTGAGGAAGGCGCCGTGCGCCGCCGTGGTTGGGCCCGGTGCACGGCGCCCGTTCACCAGCAGCCCAGTTCACCGCCGGTTAGACCTGTTGGGGTCAGTGGGTCCATTCCTGCGCCGGGGCGTTCACGCTGTGGCGGGCGGCGCGCAGTTCGGCCAGGAGCGTCAGGACCTCGGCGCGGGCGGCGCGGGCCTCGGCGCCGGGGGGTTTCTCGGCGCCGGGCGAGTCGAGGATGTGGCGCAGCGCGTTCAGCCGGGCGGCGAGGCCGGGGCCGTCGCGCTCCCGGTGCCACTCGGCGAGCTTCTCGGCGGAGGCGTGGCGGGCCAGCAGTGCCCAGGAGTCGCCGAGGCAGGCCAGGGACCACACGGCGGCACGCAGCCGCGGCGCGTTGTCCCGGCACCAGGCGGCACCGGCCCGGTCGCGGGCCCGTTCGGCGCGCTGGCGCTCGGGGTAGCGGTCGCCGCGGTAGGTGGCGGCGTCGCGCTCCAGGCGCACGAAGCGGCTCTCGGCGCTGGAGCGGGAGGCGAGCCCGAGGGAGTCGGCGACCTGCTGCCAGACCGCCCCGCGCCGCCGTGCGGCCCGGGTGAGGTCGCGCTCCAGGGTGTCCAGCGCCGCGCGGGCCTCGTCGAGCTGGGTGAGCGCGGCCAGGACGTCGGCGGCCGGCACCTCCGCCTGCTCGGCGTCGTCGAGGCCGTACCGGTCGGCGGCCGCGCGGACCGCGTGCATCACCCGGACCGGGTCGAGCCAGTCGCGGCCGCCGCTGTACTTCGCCAGCAGCAGCGCCTCGGCGTCCTGCAGGAGCTGCTCTCGGGCCTCGGGATCGGTCTTCGCCATGCCGGGCAGCCTGCCGCCCCGCCGCCCATGTCCGCGAATCGCGGACGGAAGCCCGCACGGGGCCGCCGGAGAGCATCACATATGCGGATGATCTACCCCAAAGGCAGGCCTCATCAGGGCGGATGCCCGATTCGGCCACCGAAGGGATCACGCGAAGCAGGCCCGAGACGGCGCGTGAAGGGGGTCAGGAGCGCCTATCCCGGTGTCCGCGTCGGGGAGTTCCGAACCGGCCCCGAGAGCCGCACAGGGCCGCTCAGAGACGTCCCGCCCCGCTCTTGTAAGCCGCCGCGCGAAGCGCGTCTGTGGTCATCGGCGAAGCCGATGGGGCTTGGAAGGTTGTGCCCGAAGGGCTCCTTTCTATGTTCTGACCTGCACTGATTCCCCCAGGGACGTCCCGCAGCGAGGCCCCGTCACCCGAATGGGTGACGGGGCCGAGCCCCCTCTACTGAGCTATTAACAGGCCCTTGCGCTCATTACCGGCCGGTGTTGTCGAGCCCATGACCCCTGATTACCCGGCTCTCCCCCGTCGGCAGCGCGCGTCACGACCTCGGCTCGCTGCGCGAGGGGGTCAAGATCGTTTACGCCGGGACGGGCACGAAAGGTGCCCTGACCTGGGGTGTTGGGTGCGGTGCGAGCCGCACCCAACACCCGGCCCGGAGGCGCAGCGGCCTGTTAATACCCGCGTCGTGGTAACGGGGCGTTCCGGTTCGGAACACGAGGCCAGTTCCGAGTCGGAACGAATCCCGCGTTCCGACTCGGACACACGGCAGCCGGCTGGGCCAGGCGGGCCGGGTGGAGCCCATTGCTTGTCCCGAGAAGGGACAGCCGTTGTCCCGAGCCGGGACACGCGCGCTGTCCCGACTCGGGACGCCGTATGCCCGACGATGGTTGCCCGGGCGCCCTCTCGGGCGGGCCGGGATCGACAGCGCCCCCGGCGCGGGAGCGCGCCGGGGGCGAGGCCGGTGTGATGACTACGGCGGACACTGTGCCAGCCGGAGCGGACAACGTCGCGGGCTCAGAGATCAGGCCACGGTGTAGTCGACGAAGCGGGCGTAGTGCCCCTGGAAAGCGATCTGGGGAGCCACGCCGGGCTTCGTGCCCCTGGCCTTCGCGACGAACAGATCGGCTTCTCCTGCCCTCGGTGTGTTGGAGGCGTAGAGGTCTTCACGGTGGACCAGCACGAGCGTGTCGGCGATGAAGGCGACAGGCTCGCAGACCTCGCCGAGGCTCGGCATCCCCGGTGCCCGCTGCAGGCCGGGAGCGAGCCGGGCGGTCACCACGAGGGGGGTGCCGAGTTCCCGGGCCAGGGCCTTCAGCTCGTCGGCCAGGTCGCCGGGCTGGCGGTTCTGGCCCCGGAGAGCCTCCAGGCCGTCCACGCCCACCAGCTCGACTCCGCGCTCACGCACCATGCGGCGAGCGTGTTCACCCAGCTCCTCCACCGTGATCTTCTCCGGCGCCGCCACGTACAAGGGCGCTGCCATGAGGACCTTCTCCGCCACCTGCAGCCGCTGCTTGTCCTCGTCGTCCAGCTCGCCGCTCCGGATGCGCTGGCGCGGCACACGGCCAGCAGTGGCCATCGCACGCACCGCGATCTGCTCGGTGCTCAGTTCCAGCGACGCGAGGAAGACGGGGACCGGGCTGGGAGACCCGGTGCGTTCCGGAAGGGTGCCGCCGGCGTTCCACTGGCAGATGTTCTGCAGCAGGGTGCTCCGGCCCACACCCGGCCTCGACGCGATCACGGTGAGCGTGCCGGGCTCCAGGCCGCCCAGCACTCCGTCCAGGCCGATGATCCCTGTACTCAGACCCGGCGAGCGGCCGAGGCTGTGGGCGGGTGCCTCGCCGCTTCGGGCCAGGACTTCCGCCATGGTGAAGACGGGGGATGGTTCGATCCACTCCACTGGGGCTCTCCTTGTGGTGGGGTGCGCAGGGTCGAGGCGGCGGCGCCGTTGTAGGTTCTCGCCGTTCGTGTCGGGTGCCGTCGTCATGACCTGCGGCTTCATCCGCAGTCTCACGACGTGCCGGACGCTGGAGTCTCACGGCCGTGTCGGATCCTCGACGGTCCGCGCAAAGCGGCTCCGGCTGCCGGCCCTTTGACCTGGGCGGTCTCACGGCCGATGTCGTATCCGACGTCGATCCGACATCCGCCGTGAGATTCCGACACGGGATTTGAGATCCCACAGCCGTCAGGCGGCGTCGGCAGCCATGTCGACGAACCGGCTGTAGTGGCCCTGGAACGCCACGGTGATCGTCGCGGTGGGCCCGTTGCGGTGCTTGGCCACGATCAGGTCGGCCTCGCCGGCGCGGGGCGACTCCTTCTCGTAGGCGTCTTCGCGGTGCAGCAGGATCACCATGTCCGCGTCCTGCTCGATCGAGCCGGACTCGCGCAGGTCGGAGACCTGGGGGCGCTTGTCGGTGCGCTGCTCGGAGCCGCGGTTGAGCTGGGACAGGGCGACCACCGGCACGCCGAGCTCCTTGGCGAGCTTCTTCAGGCCCCGGGAGATCTGGCCGACCTCGACCACACGGTTCTCGGCGCGCTTGCCGGACTCCATGAGCTGCAGGTAGTCCACGACGATCAGGCTCAGCCCGTGCTTCTGCTGCAGGCGCCGGCACTTCGAGCGGATCTGGAGCATGGTCAGGTCGGCGGAGTCGTCGAGGAACAGCGGGGCGGCCTCGATGGCCGGGGTCCTGCGGCTGATGTGCTTCCAGTCCTCCTCGGTGAGGTTCCCGGCGCGCATCTTGTGCAGGCCGACACGGGCCTCGGCGGAGAGCATCCGCATGTTGATCTCGGAGACGCCCATCTCCAGCGAGAAGAACACGCTGGGCAGGCCGTCGCGGATCGAGCAGGCCCGGGCGAAGTCGAGCGCGAGGGTGGACTTGCCCATGGCCGGGCGGGCGGCGACGACGACCAGCTGGCCGGGCTGAAGGCCCTGGGTCAGGAGGTCGAGGTCCTTGAAGCCGGTGGACACCCCGGTGAGCTCGCCATTGCGGTTCTGGATCGCCTGCAGCTCGTCGATGGTGGAGGCCAGGCTGCCCTCGCCGGGGCGCTTGGGATCGGCGGCCTGGGCGATCTCGGTGGCCGCGTGGATCTCGGCCTGGGCGGCGTCGGAGACCTGGGCCACCTCGCCCTCGCCGGACCAGGCCATGGCCTGGATGCGGGTACCGGCCTCGATGAGGCGGCGGCGTACGGCCAGGTCGTGCACGATCTCGGCGTAGTGTTCCACGGCGGCCGCGGTGGGCACGGCCTGGACGAGGGTGTGCAGGTAGGAGGGCCCGCCGACGCGGGCGATGTCGCCGCTCTTGGTCAGCTCGGCGGCGACCGTGATCGGGTCGACGGGCTCGCCGTCGCCGTAGATCTTGATGATCGCCTGCTGGATCGTCTCGTGCGCGGGCCGGTAGTAGTCCGCGGGCTTCATCGGCGAGCCGAGGAAGTCGGCGATGGCGTCGCGGCTGAGCAGCTGGCCGCCCAGCACCGACTGCTCGGCCTCGATGTCCTGCGGCGGGACGGAGCGGTGGAAGCCGCTGCCGGGGCCCTCGTCGTCGTGGTGGTCGGGGCGCTGGGTGACTACCGTGGTCATTCCGGTCTCCTGTTCCGTGGCTTCGGGATGTGGTTGATCGCAACGGGTCGCCCCGGCCAGGGGGCGGCCCGTCTTTGTGTGCGGGTGGGGTCAGGCCGTCGCGAGAACGACGGCGGGGTTGCACTCCGGGCACCGGCGCGGACTGCCCTCGCGGGGGGCGATCCACCGGTACTCCGGGGAGTCGCAGTTGCCGCACCACGGCACCGCTCCCCCGGGCGCCGCCTTCGGGGCCGGCGGCGGGTTGTGCTCGGCGTGCCGGGTCAGGCTGGAGTAGCCCAGCCCCGGGAGCTGCCCGGCGAGCTTGGCGACGTGCTCGACCGGCCAGTTCAGCGCCAGCAGCTCGCGGGCCTCGGTGCGGAGCCGCTGGACGACCGACTGCATCGGGTACACGCCGTTCAGCGCCAGGACGTACCCCTCGACGACCTTGCCGACCTTCGGCTCCAGGACGTCGTCCTCCTGGCGCGGCTCCGGCACCGGAGCCGACTCGGCAGCGGCGGCTGCCGTGGTCGTCTTCCGCGCAGCGCTGCTCTCTCTCTCGTCCGTGACGTCGGCCGGGTCGGCCGGGTGCTCTGAGGCGGGCGGGACGGGAGAGAGAGATTGGTCTAGTTGATGTTGGTCTCGTTCAACCCCCTGGCCAGGGGGTACCGAACCCCCTGGCCAGGGGGTACGTACCCCCTGGCCAGGGGGTACGGGCTGACCTGCGGTTTTCTGAATCGGTGCAGGTCGCGCCGTACCCCCTGCCGAGGGGGTACGGAAGTCAGTGAGGAGCGGCGCCACGAACAGCTCGACGGGCGGCATCGGGGCCTTCGCCTTCTTCGCGGCCGCGCGGGCCTTGGCGACCTTCTCGCAGTGGGCCTTGAGCGCGTCGCGGACCGCCATCAGCCACCGGTCGAACTGGGCCTCGCGCTCCTTGCGGGCTTCGGGCGTCTCGCCCTTCGGCCCCCGGTTCAGCGCGTACCACTCGCTCGTCGACCGTGCGCCCGTGTGGGAAGCCGGCGGCGTCTGGTGGACGATGTACCGGTTCCGCCGGACCAGACCGACCATCGTGCGCACGACCTCGACCGCGCCGATGACCTCCAGCTGCAGCATGAATTTCGACACGTTCTCCGGCTTCTTCAGCTGGAGGATCCGCGCCAACGTGGCCAGGCCCGGCCAGACCTCGTTGTCGCTACGCTCGCTCGTGTTGATGTGCGCGGACAGGCCCCAGTACAGGGTCCGGGCGTCGGAGTCCACGCCGGAGAACAGCACCCAGTCGCCGAGCTGGCTGAAGGGAGCGCGCCGGCCGAGGGTGACCTCGATTGTCTCGTCGGCCGCGTTCGGGTCGGTCAGCTGGTCGCTCATCAGGCCACCACCTTGGCAGCCACGGCGGCCGCGGTGCTGGCGGAGCTCTCGGATACGGGCGTAATCATCACGCGGCCGTTGTAGCCGCCAAAGCGGACACCCCCATCGGGGCAGGTCAAAGCATGGTTAGGGCACTTCGTAGTCATCATCACGGCGCCTTCGTACGCGGTCGCGACGGTTACCGTCGCGGGCTCCGCGGAGGCGAGCCGGCGGGGGCGGTGCTGCCGGTGGTGCATGGGGTGCGAACTCTCCCAATCGGGGTAGAGAGCCGCACGTCGGTGATCATCAACAGGTAACCGGACGGGCACCTCAGCGGTGCTGCATTTTGCTAGCGAACCGGGTTACTCTGGCTGGTGGTGACCGGGCCCCGATGGGGTCGGGAGCCCGGCGTTACCGCCGACGTACGACTCAGGAGCTGTGGCTTCGTGGGCCGGGGACTGAGTCAAGTTGTTGAGTTGAGGGCCGCTCCTGTTGGCGCAGGGGCGGCCCTCGGCGTTACGGGGCGCGAGCAGTCATGACGGACATGATGCGGCCCTTCCGCCGGTTGGGAAAAACGCCGATGAGCTGGTATGACGCGTGATCGCATCCGAAGATCGTGCCGGACACCGGTGGTGTGTTGTACCGGGTTTCCGGCGTGGATACTCCGAGATCCCGTTCTCCGGGCGCGAACTTGCGAGGCCGTCCCGCCACACGGGAAGCACGGGCCGCCATCGGCGTGTCGCCGTGTCCCGCTGGCCCACTGACAGTGGGTACGCGTAGCCTGCTGACCATCGCAGGCACCTCCCATTCAGGTGCTTGATCGCGGCGCCGACCACCACAACCGGCGAGCGCGATCGACAGGCCCCCACGGGGGCCTGTTTGCGTTTCGCGGGACATCTTCCTCCTTCCGGCGGTCACTAGGGGTCAGCCAGCCGATTCCGGAGTGTCGGCCTCCTCAAACAAGCCGTGGCTCGGGTTCAGTCGTGCCGGTCGCTGGGCCACCCAGCCTGAGACGACGCCAGGTTCCGTGACGGTCCGGAGGTGCCGAAACCCCTGCTGGCGGTAGTAGGCATGGAGCCGCGGATTGGTCGTCCAGGCGTCGAGGCGAAGCCACTGGGCACCTGCGGCCGCAGCTTGATCACCCGCCCAGTTGAGAATGCGTGTCCCGAGGCCAGTACCGGCGAACTCTCGGTCAACGGTCAGTTTGTGCACATAGAGGGCCGACTCGGAGCGCTCATCCGGAGTCCAGAGCCGCGGATCGGCGTCGCGGTCCAGGGTGACCGTGGCGCACGCGTCAGCGTTTCGGAACGGCTTGATCATGTAGACCTCGCCCGCGCGGATGCTGGCGAGTATGTGCTCAGGCGGGAAGGGGTTCGACCACTGGTCGATGCCCTGTGCAGAGAGCCAGCCTGCAGTGTCGGTGCGGAACTTGAGCAGCCGAGGCAGATCGGCCTCCTCCGCATGCGCGATGATCACTTCTCGGCTCCCCAGGGGAAGCGGGGCCGGGCCTCGTAGTCCTCCGGATTCTTGATCCGCTCATAGACGATGACGTTCCGGTCCCCCGGCACGATGTTGATGGTCACCTGTACCGGTTCGTCGCCTTCGGTGAACGTGGTGGCGATGTGCTCGGCGACCGGGGTGCCGGGGCCAAGCTGCAGGCGCCGAACCTCTTCCGGCGTGGGCATGCGGATGTAGATCTCGTCTAGGGCGGCCACCAGCTCCTTGCCGAGCTCGGCGAACACCTGATTGGTCCCCCGGGCCACGTCTCCAGGGGTCATCCAGTCGGTGCCCTCGACGAGGGAGAGCGTGGTGTACGAGTCGTTGAGGTCGTACGGCTCCCGGTCCAGGTAGCGGGTGCGCCGGCGGGCGGCGACCGTCACGCCTTCAGCAAGACCAAGACGGTCTCGGACCGCCTTGGGCGGCTGGACGATGGCAACCTCGATGTCCTGGCTGGGCTCCCGCCCGTCCTCCGAGGCGATCAGGTGGGTGTAGATGTCGACCTCCGGCGGCTTGCGCCGGAACTCCTGCTGCGGGCGGTAGACCTTCGGCCGCATCTCCCGGACGAAGTAGCCCTTCGGCCGGCGGGGGATGATCAGCCCCTCGTTGACCAGCAACGACAAGCCCTGACGCACGGTGGACCGCGCACTGGTGCCGTACTTCTCGCGAAGCTCGGCCTCTGTCGGGAGCTTGCTGCCGGGGGGCAGCGTGCCATCGGCAATCTGCGCGCGGAGATCGTCCGCGATGCGTTGGTAGATCGGTGTCGTCGGCCTCATGGGGTCCATATGTACCCGCCGCGATCACTATTGTCCAGTCAATGGAAACCATCAGAACGATGGGCTTGACGTCGCCCACTCTCGGTGCCAACATCATCGCCACGGGCATTGTCCAGTCAATGCGAACGAACCAGACTGTTCGTATTGCAGGGCTATTGCCTGCGCTTTTGCGGCACACCCATGCCCAAAACGGCGACACCGGACCGCCTCGGAGCTGTACCGAGCCCGGTGTACCGAGAAAAACTCAACAGAGTGCTACGAGGAACAGAGCAACCCTTTTCGCTGGTCAGAAGGCCATGTGGGCCGCCAGCGAGAGGTACGTCCAGACAGATTCGGCTCGG
>NZ_BAABKC010000157.1:0-16852 GCF_039543625.1 Streptomyces similanensis
TTCGTCGTTTCGGGGGTCGTTCGATGCCTGTTCGGGGTGGTGGATGGCGGCGTATCGGGTCTGGCGGGTTGCTCGGCAGGCGCCTCACCGCTGCCGGGGCATGCGAACCGGCCCCGGTCGCCCGGGGCTGGTGATGGTGCTGTGCGGCTGTGACGCTGCCCGATCAGAGGTTGGCCGGCGGATGCCGCCCCATGTCGAGTGGGGTGGGCATGTACGCCAGGTCATGATCTGGGGCAGCTGGAACGGATTCGAAGTCGGCGTCGGAGAGTCGGCTGCCAGTGCGCTCGTAGAGCCAGGTTTCCAGGATGTCCAGGTTTCCGATTGTCACCATGATCGCGATGAGGATCGTCTGGGCTACCTGGCCGGGCGCTCGGCGGTGCATGGGGTTCCCGATGTGCATGTCGGCGCTCTTGAGACGACCGTTGAGCCCCTCGTTGTGGGAGCGGATCGGTTTGTAGATCCGGTCCCAGGCGGGGCTGAGGTAGTGACTGTCCTGTCGGAACTTTGCGATCTTCAGGTCTCCGGCCGCGTCGGCGGGGACGCTGATCGCGGAGGCCCCGCAGACGGCGGGCAGCGCCTCCTTGCCGGGAGGGTCCGTCCACTCTCTGTCAGGGAGCTGGATGGTCGGGCGAGCCGAGGCGTGGCTGGCGCGGGAGCGGAGATCCGCCAGTTTGATCACGGTCTGAGGCGGGCCCGAGGCGGTCGGTTGAGTAGGGCGGAGGCGTTCTCGGCGTGGACAGTTCACCGAAGGGGACGGTCCGGCCGCCGGGCACTGCAGGCGCACGGTTCCACGGGCGTCGGCGTTCTGCTTGAGCTTGAGGAAGTAGGGCAGTCGCTCGGCGACCAGTGGCTTCAGATCGTCGAGCCGTCGGCGGAAGGTCTTGTCGTCCATGCCGTGAGTGGCCTGAGCCAAGGCGTTGGGGATGTTTGGGCAGGCGAGGGAACCGTCGATCAGTACGGCTCCTTGCCAACTGCCCTGGATGCCACGGTCAGCCGCTTTGTAGTCCAGGGCAAGGCGGTAGCCCAGTTGGCGTACGGGGATCTGAAAGTTCTCCGGCGAGCAGCCGGTGTATGCGCGATCTGCGGCACAGGTTCCTGCCGGCAGCCGAAGCTCGGCGAAGTGCTTCAGCATGGTGACCGCGTTCTCGCTCGTACGGACGGTCGGAGTGTCCAGGCTGAGACCGAGGCAGAGCTGTGGATAGGAGGGCGCGCGACGGCCCTTCGCGGCCCCTTCGCCTGTGCGGGAGTGGGCGGCGACGAGCAGGCTGGCGCTGTAGCCGAAGATGCCCTTGTCGGAGCCGCCGCTGAAGTGCCAGCCGGCGGTGATCTCAACGGAAGCTGTGCCCGAGCGGTCGCTGTCCGGGTCGGCCAGAACCGGGATCGAGGTGGCGTCTACTCCTACGTCACCGGCCCAGTGCCGCAGGTATCCGCGTTGCTGCGCCAGCCGGACCGGGACCAGTACGAGATCGTTCGCCAGCCGTTGGAGCCGGTTCGCGGCCGCGCGGCCGACAGCCTCGTCCCAGACCGCGGAGTAGACGTCCGCCTCCGCTTGGTCCAGGCGCCGGCGTCGGTCGCAGCGTGCCGGGTCGAGCGCGGTGGTGATCCGGTCCAGCCCCCGGTAGAGGCGACGACTGGCAGCTATGCACGCACGTGCCGTGGGCGGAGGCAACTCGGGGATGCCGAGCCAGGCGCGAGCTGCGGGCTGGAGACGGAAGTGCAGGATCCGCCAGGCGTCGGAGACCGTGGCTCGGCCCGTGTAGTACACGGCGAGCATCAGGCCGGCCAGCACGGTCCTCGGCCGCACGCCTGGTGGCCCAGGACGGCCTCGCAGCATGCCTTCCAGCTGCTGGGGCAGGCCGGAGCGGTCGAGGACGGTCAGCAGCTGGCCGACCTTCGAGTCTGGGATCTCGGTGAGCCGTCCAGGCCGCAGTCGTGGTCGCGCATGGCGGGCGGCCAGCTGATCGGCTTCAGGTCGCGCCCTCACGAGCGGCGGCCACGCAGCAATCGGATCACCTCCGCCCTGGGTAGTGGGGGCACCCAGTGGTGGTAGCCCGCCAAACCGGCAGGGGAGGCCATGCCCGCGGCGGAAGCGACCGCCTCCGGACTGATGCCCTCGGAAAGCCGGCCGACGATCCACGTCGACCGCAACCGCCGAGCGGAGAGCGTCGGCAGACCCGCGTGGGGCCGATGGCGGGCAGGCCAGGACGAGACGAGGTTCTTGGCTGCCGCGACCTTCCGTCCCGGCCGGAAGAGGAATCCGGGTCCGGAGGCCTCTGCCAGCTCGGCCAGCGTGCCTTCCCAGTCGGAGTGGCACGCCACCAGTCGGCCGAGCAGCTCCTCCTCCAGCACCGCGACCCCGCCGGAGGTCACGCGAACATGGCTGCCTCGCATGGGCGGGACCTCGCCCGGCATCAGGCCACACCCGGCTCCGAGCGTCATGAGGGCGAGGCCGTCGAGTCGAGCCTGGTCCGGCAGATGATTCGCCCAATCCCGCAGGCGAGCCAACTCCCCGGCAGCATAAGGCGGCTGAGGCGTGCGAGGCGAGGAAAGCCGAGCCGGAGGGGCCTCTCCGCGCTGGACCCACACCAGAGCCTCCCGTGCCCGCCGCAGCCAGGTCCGGTAGGTCAGTACTGTCGAGTCTTTTGCCGCAACGCAGCCCGACAGGATGAAGGCGTCGATCGTCTCGGTCCGCAGCCAGGTTCCGGGGTCGCGCGGCAGCCCGCTCCGGTCCGCCCAGACCGCGATCCGGCCGATCACATGCAGCAGATGCTCCGCCGCGTAGCAGGTGGCCGGAGCTGTCGCCGCCACGGTGGCTCTCACCAGCTCGGCGACCGGCGCCCACTGCCGATGCGGCAGTCGGGGTCGGTAGTCGCGGATCTTGCTGGAGACCTCCGAGCTCAGTGTCACAGACCAACAGAACCGGCTGGACAAGCAGCCAGTGAAGACGTCGAAGGCGATCTTCACGGAAAGGAGTGCATCGACATGGTCGGAGGTTTGGCCCGCAAGACCGCGCCGAGAGACCTTGCCCGCGATCCGGAATCCTGGCCCGACTCCGCCGTCGACGACGTCGCCGCCAGAGTCGTCCAGGCCATCGCCCGCGAGCTCGCGCTCGCCCTGGAGCGCGAGAAGCGAAGCCTGCGGAAGGTCTCCACCGGATCCGGGGTCAACCGGCAGGCTATTGCCGACCTGCTCGCCGGCCGGTGCTGGCCGGACGTCGTCACCGTTGCCCGCCTGGAAGATTTCCTCGCCGTCCCGCTCTACCCACGGGACGGAATGCGCAGTACGCAACAAAATCGGCCTTCCCGTCCCCAGGGAAACCTGTCCCAGGGAACGACGAAATAGGCCACGCGCCCCCGAGGCGAGGCGGATTGCTCTAGCCTCGGGGATGCGTGAGCCACTACGAGGGTCCACGTCACTGGCTCCGAAGAGGGTCCAAGCTCAACGGAGCCCGTCCCCTCCTCCCCGCAATGGGAGGAGGGGACGTCTCATGTTCGGGGCGGCGGTGTCAGGCGTCCCCTCCCTGCGATTCCGTGACCCGGCGGGCGGCGAAGGTGCCGATCGGGTGCTCCACGGCACGGTCGTTCTTCACTAGCCGCTTGCAGGTCCGGCGGGTCGTCTCGATGGGCGCCCGCCCTTCGTCGCCCTTGGTCGGGCGCCCAAGGGCCTCTGTGATGTCCTTGACCTTCATCGGCCGTCCGGCGCCCACGAGGATCTGCTCGACCGCCTGCATCAACTGCCCGGACGGCGACCGTGAAGGCCCGCTCTGCCTGACACGAGTCTCCTCTGGCGGCTTGCTCGGTTCCGACTCGTCGTCGGCGGACGCATCGCCGTCCTCGTGCTCCGCGCCAGCTTCCTGCTGGGAGCTTTGATCATCCTTGAACGGCGCCGAGCGACCCGCGACGAGCTCGGCGAGAGCTTCGCTCAGCTGATCGCGAGTGCTTGCGTACTTTGTCGCCTCGACTCGGAGATCCGCGAGCTCTGCTTCGAGCTCCGAGATCCGCGCCAGCGTCCGATCAGTCTTGCCGGAGTAGATCTCCACAGCCGTCCGCAGCCCGGGAGCCGCATCCGGCTCGCCCGCCTCTGTGAAGTCCATCCGCCCCTCCTCGGCCCTCCCGTACGACAGGACAACGGCAGTCATCGTAGGGAATGCCAGTCGTGCCCGGCAGCTAAATGACCAACGAAGTCTGGCAGTTGAGGCGCGGCGGAGCGTGAGTCTGATGTCTGGCGTCCCTGACCTGCGTGTCTGCGGCGCCAGTCGTAATGCTTAACATCGTCAACAGTTACGGCAGATCAGGCTCTGTCGCGATTCCTGACGCCACGTCTTCGAGGACGAGGTCCGGAAGGATGGCCAGTCCCAGACTCTGAAGATCCACGTTCGGGCTGGCTGCCTTCTCTGCAACGCGGGGCGACCAGGAGGCCAGCCCGCTCAGTGCAGGTACCAAGCCTTCTCGGTTGTCACTGAGCAGGGCTGCCACGAGCGACACGACATCGGCGCGGGAGCTGCCTGCTGGAGTCGGGAGAACGGCCAGCCCTGAGAGTGCGCGCTGGTCACGAGAGCCACAGAGCGCCGTGAGGGCGGCGAGAGCGAATCGGACGGCATCGCTCTCGTTCTCCCAGCGGGACAGCAGTCTCGGCAGCCCGCTGCCGATGGCCCGCCGTGTCAGGTACTCAGCTGCAGACTCCTCCCAGCCACCCCCGAGTGCGGTGATGCGATCGGCCAGGGAGACCTCTGCAGCCGGCCCCGAAGCAGCAAGCCGCAACAGGTCGCCGAGCAGAACCAGCCGGCTGCCGGGCGCGACGTTGTCGTCGCAGACCAGCTCCATGAGGAACGGGACAGCCTCGACGGTGGTGTCGGTGCAGGTGCCTTGGTGGGCCACAGCATCCGCGAGATCACCGAGGAACTCACCCGTCGACCCATAGGGCTCGCCGAACGCGAACTCCTCATCGAGTAGCCACCCCACGGCATCCGGAACGTCCTCCGCGCTGCCGTACATGCGCTCTGCGACCGCCACCACGGCTTGGACCACCGCTGCGGGCTCACCGACCTCACTGCACTTCCACGGCGGACCGGCCGGAGGTCGCACGGAATCCTTGGGCAGAGGACTCGGAAGGGCGACCTCGGCGTCGGCTTGTTCATGGACCAGGCCGTCCCGTTGGAAGACTCTTTCGGCAGTGACGGCATGTCCCTCGCTGTACCCCTGCTGGAAACCGCAGTGGGCACGGGCCACACGGGCCATCCGAGTCCGCTCACTCCGGAGGAACGGCTCGAGAGCCATGCGCTCGTACCCGCTGTAGACGGCCAGCGAGAAGACCTGCCACCACCCCTCCAGTTCCGGGTCCATCGACGGCTTTCCGTACCAGAAGCTCGATGGAACGAACCGGAAGTGATCGTGGGCGCGCACTGCCGTCAGACGGTGGCCCATCCCGGAAAGCTCGGCCGCGGCGGCGCGGGCAGCATCCTCACTCGGCAGGCTCAGCGTGTACTGGACTCCCCAGGCGGGAGGTGCCGCGCTCATCAGCTGCACTGCCAGGTGAACATCGCCCGCTCGAAGCGCCGCTCGGCCAAGCCTTCCGGGCGGATCAGCCAGTACAGGGCTCCGGCATCGTGCAGACCAAGCCACTTCTCGGCGACCTCAGGAGAAAGATGCTGCAAGGCGAGAGAGCGCAGGGTGTCTCGGAAACCATGTGTCATGCGCTCGATCATCCACGGCACCGCTGACAGAAACCTCGGCTCCCCTCCTGCAAGGGCCTCTGCCGCTGTGCAGCACAGATTTCGCGTGCCTCACGGCGAGGGACGGCGGACGTTCAGCGGGAGAACCAGGCGCGCCCGGCAGCGGCCGGGCGGGTGAAGACGTCGCCGAACTCTCCGTGTACGAAGGCTCGGATGGCCTCAGCGACCTGGTGGGCGCCAGAGGGGGACGCCGGAGCCATGACCGGCATACGGCGGACGTGCATGTCACTGAAGGCGAAGAACCAGCCTCCGTCGTTCGAGATGGCGACGAGGATGTCGGAGTCGCCACTCCGTCCACCTCGCGGGGTGGCGGGGCCGCGGTCTACGACCACATAGTCGCGGCGTGCGCCGAGCTGGGCCCTGAGGCCGATCTCCTCGGAGACCAGAGCCTCGAACAGGAAGCCCGTCAGGGAAGTGACCTCCGCGTCGGTGCGCTCCATCTCCAGGTCGCGCTCGTACGGGCAGGCGGCAAGGTCGAGCACGCCTTCAACCATGTTCTCTGTCCAGCTCCACTGGGCGGGCGGCACGGAGTGCTCACCGCCGATGGCCGACAGGCTGGTCAGCAGCTCGGCGGCGTGCTCCAAGACGCTCGGTACGTACAAGGCGGGGAGCCTATCGGCCGCGGCCTCGACGGCGGCGTACGCCTCGGCGGAAAAGATCGGGCGGTCGTCGGCGATGGAGTTGTAGGTGATGCTCATGCTTCCCTCTCATGTGGCCCGGGGCCGGTGTCGACGGCCCCGGCTCCATGCTGTCGTCCCGTGGCGCCCGAGCGGGCCGAAATGGGGGACAACGGTTCGTCTGGGCGTAGCCGCCAAAGATGCAAGTTTGGCCTGACCAGCCGGAGCTACGGGTGCTCAAGTTGAACTTCCACCCCCGCTGTTCATGGTGCTTGTCCGGTGCAGCCTTCAGCCGCACCGGACAACCATCACCTCTCCGCTCAACTCCATGCCTGGAGACGGAAAGAACTGGCAGGATGGTTCGTCTGGGGCGGGACGCACCGTTTGCGGTGCTGAGTGAGGAGTGGTGCGTGGGGGCACAGCAGTTGATCAACCATCGTTTCCTGCTGCTGCCCCAGGATCCGCGAGCCGGGGGGCTGTCTGAGGTCCGCAAGGCGGTGGACACCAGTGGTGCGGCTGGGGACTACGCGGCTGTGAAGCTGCTCAAGCAGCGCGACGACCAAGCCATCAAGACGTTCCTGTCACGCGAGACCGACTCACTCAAGGCTCTGCATCACCCGAACATTGTGCGAATGCTCGACTCCGGCTGGGACGCCGACCTCGGCCGGTACTTTATTGCGCTGGAATGGGTCGACCGCAGCCTCAAGGACGACATGACCGACGGCAGGCCAGTCGGTTGGACGTCGTTCTTCACCCGTACCGGCAAGCCGCTCGCGGCCGCTCTGGCCCACGCGCACGCGCTGCGGATCGAGCACCGGGACATCAAGCCCGGAAACGTCCTGCTCACCGAGGACGGCACGCCCAAGCTGGCCGACTTCGGCATCGCCAAGATCTGGTCCAAGGCTTCCGCCGTCACCGACGCAACGGTGGCGGAGTTCCGCTCCAACCTCTACGCCCCGCCCGAGCAGGAAGACACGATCCCCTACGTCCGGGACGTCTACGGATACGGTGTCCTCGCTATCCAGGTCCTCTCGGGCGGCAAGGCGCGGGACTATCCCGATCTCGCGGAGGTCCTCGCCGAGCTTGATCTCGACACGGAGGTCCGTTCGATCCTGCGGTCCTGTATTGACTTCGACCCCAGGAAGCGTCCCGCGAACGCGACCGTGCTCGAACAGCGCCTGCTCGAGGCCGAGCGGGTCTCCCACGACCAGCAGGCCCGCCGCAGCAACTTCGTATGGCTCAAACTGACCCGCCGTGCGGCCGAAACCCTGAGCAACGTTCCCGCTGGTACGGAGCCGGACTGGGACGTGGCGAAGTCCGAGGTCCTCGCAGACCTGGCCGGTGCCGTCCACGCTGACTACGGACACAATCCGAAGACGGACGAGATCGACCAGGGCACCCTGCGGGTCTTCGGGCGCTCCTGGTTCCTCCGGCTCGTCGAGGACGAGAACCAGAGCGATCGGTGTGTGATCCTCGCGGCCGACGCCAGGGGAGAGGAGTGGATGGCCAAGCGGCGTGAGCGGTCGGCGCCGATCGGCCCGGTCCTCACCTGGACCTTCGACGACCCCGGCGAGGACCCCGCCTACGACGGCCTAACCTTCCTTCTCGAGCGACTGGACGAGCATCTGGTCCGACGTGAGGAGGCAGCCCGGGCCGACAAGGATCAGCACCTGGGCGATCTCTTCGGAGGCTGGCGCCGGCTGCTCGAGGCTCGCGAGGAGGTCGCGGCCGGTGGCCGGCAGAACCTCGAGTACGAGCGCGTCACGGGGAGCGGGCGCAACCGGGTCTTCCGCCTGGCCATGCCCACCACCGCCACCCTGGTCGGTGAAGAATGGTCCGTGGCCACCAATTCCTACACCCGGCCTCTCGACCGTGGCGAGGTCACCGCTCAGACCGATGACACCCTCACCGTCCGCTTCCGGCGCCCTGACACCGTCCTTCCCGGCAGGGGTGTCCTCTTGCCGTACCTCGGCCCCAGCCAGAACGCCCTGAACCGGCAGCGCGACGCCCTGACCAACGTTGCGGCGGGTCAGACGACGAACCCGGCCCTGCGCGAGATCATCGAGAAACCTGCGGTCATCACGGTCCGGCCGCCGGCGGAGATCACCCATTGGTCTCGCACCGATCTCGACAAGAGCAAGCGCGAGGTCGTCGCCCACGCGCTTGGAAGCCAGGACATGCTGCTGGTCGAAGGCCCTCCAGGAACGGGAAAGACGACCGTCATCGCGGAGATCGTCGAGCAGGCTCTCAAGCGCGACCCGCATGCCCGCATCCTGATCGTCAGCCAGACCCACATCGCCATCGACAACGCGTTGAAGCGCATCGAAGACGCCGGCATCGGCGGGCTGGTGCGCCTCGGCCGCCCCGATGATCCGCGCGTCGCCGCCAATGTGCAGCCGCTTCTCCTCGACAAGCAGGTGAAGCGGTGGACCCAGCAGGTCCGTACCCGGGCCGAGCGCTACCTCGACGAGATCGCCGCCCATAAGAACCTGAATGGCCGGCGCCTCAAGGCCGCGCTCATGCTGGAGGAGCTGGCCTCCGTCGCGGCCGACCTCGCCCACGTCACCCGGACGCTGGACGAGCTCACGGACCGGCCGGCACCGGACCGCACCACGTCCGCCCGCGAGCTCGGTGAGGAGCTGGTCTCGGCCCGGGACCGTCGTGACCAGCTCGTCGAGCAGCGCCGTGAGCTCTTCACCGCCGTCCAGCCCTTGCTCGCCGGCGAGATCACCATCCGCGAGAAACTGAGCGCCGCCGAGGCCCGCGACGCGGTCGAGCTGCTGCTTATGGATGCTCCGGGCTCCGCCGGCCAGGAACTCATGCGGCTGCTCCGCCTCCAGGGCGAGTGGTTGCAGCGCATCGGAACCGACCAGAACCTGATCACCGCGTTCCTGCGCACCTGCCCGGTCGTCGCCGGCACCGCGCTGGGCTTCCTCGGTCACCCCGCCGCCCGTGACCTGGAATTCGACCTGTGCATCTTCGATGAGGCGTCCAAGGCCACCGCCACCGAAGCGCTCGTCCCTCTCGCCAGGGCCAAGCGCTGGGTATTGGTGGGAGACACCGCACAGCTGCCTCCGGTCGACGAGGACCTGCTGCGCGACCCCAAGATCATGGCCGACCACCAGCTCGTCCCCGAGCTGGTCACCACCACGCTCTTTGAATATCTCGTCCGCAACACCGAGTTCCCGGTCCGACACATGCTGCGCGAGCAGTACCGCATGACCCCGGCCATCGGGAAGCTGATCTCCAACTGTTTCTACCGCGACGAGCTCCTCTCCCTGAATGACCACGCGTTGCCCGGTTACGAGATCGTGGGCAAGCCCGTGACCTGGCTCGATACGTCGAAACTTCCCGGCCGTCGTGAGTCTGAGCGCAGCGCGACACAGACCAGCATCTCCAACCGCGTCGAAGCCCAACTGGCCGTGCGCCGTCTGGAGGTCATAGATCAGGCCATCGGCAAGAACGTCATCAAGGTTCCGGACGACCGGAAGCTCGACGTTCTGCTCATCGCCCCGTACGGCCGTCAGGTCGAAGAGCTGGACCGCCAGCTGACCTACGCCAAGCTCAAGTACCTCACCGTCGAAGTGCTCTCTGTCGACGCCGTTCAGGGTCGCGAATGCGACCTAGCGGTCTTCTCAGTCACCCGGAGTAACACCCGTTCGGAGTTCGGCTTCCTCGGCCAGCCGTACTGGAGGCGCATCAACGTGGCTCTCTCCCGTGCCCGCTTCGGCCTCACCATCGTCGGCGACGCGGCCTTCTGCCGCAGCACGCCCGGTGCCCTGCGCGACGTACTTGACTACATGCGTCACCACCCCGAGGAGTGCGAGATCCGCGATGCCTGACTTCAGCCCCGACAGCCTCCTCGCGGTCCGTTTCGACGACGCCCGCTCCGGCTTGGAGCTCGTCGCCGTTGTCGACGCCGCTCTGCCTGTGGCTCTTGTTACCGCCGATGTTCTCGCGCAGGACCGGAAGCGGCTGCCACTGCTCGACGAGTTCGTCCTGCGCCTGGTCAACAACAAGGTCACCACCGAGCAGGCGATCTCCGGCCTCCTAGGCGTGCCCGAGCGCATGGTCACCCAGACCGTGGCCCAGCACTTCTCGGACGACTACCTCACGTATGCCCGGCCCCTCGCAGGGGCAGACCCGGCCGACCGGAACCTGCGCCTGACCGGACGGGGAGAGCAGACCGCCCGCGAACTGGCCGCGATCACTCCTGTACGCGTCGAGCAACCGCTCGTCTACGACCAGCTGCTGTGGAAGGCCAGGCCCTACGACCGACACACCGTCATACCCCGTGGTCAGGCCGAGGAGCAGGACATGATCCTCCTGCCTGCCGCCAAGAGCGGACCGGTCGAGCCGGGCGACATCTCGGCTGCAGACATCAACGCTCTACTCCGGGAACGCGGCAACAACGACCGTGAAGTGCTTCAGGTCAGAGGCATCACACAGACCAGGGCCCGCCGGGTGGTCCCGGCCAAGATCCTCGTCTACTCGAACCCTGATCGGACCGACATCGAACTGGGCGTCGTCGTCGACGGCGAGCTCAGCCACGCGCACGAGCTCGCGCTGATCACGGCCGGCGGGGCGAAGGCGCTCGGCATCACGGTGGAACCCGCGCCCGAGCGGCCGATTCTCGAGCCCGAGCTCGAGCAGGTCCGTGTCCCGCTCAGCGAGGTCACCCAGCGACGCGCCGAGCGAGCCGCAGCACAGCTCAGCTCGTCGAGCCCGCTGTCCGCCGTTGTTCCCGAGCCCGTGTCTGCGGAGCCGGAGATCCGGGCGATCGGCGTGTTCGAGCACCCCGACATCCTCGACGAGGCACTCACCCATGCCCGGAACCGGATCCTGATCATCTCGCCGTGGATCAAACAGGCGATCATCACTACCGAGTTCCTGAGCAAGCTCGAGAAGCGTCTTCGCAGCGGGGTCCGGGCAGACATCGCCTACGGCTACGAGGAGAACGACACCAAGTCGGATCCCATCGCTATCCGGCGGCTCGAGAACCTTGCCGCGCGCTACCCTGACAAGTTCGCGTTTTCACGCCTCCGGAGCACCCACGCCAAGGTCCTGGTCTTCGACGACGTGTGGGTGACCACGAGCTTCAACTGGCTCTCCTTCAGGGGCGACCGCAACCGCAGCTACCGCATGGAGGAGGGAAGCCTCATTCATGACAAAAAGCATGCGGACGCCAAGTATCAGCGCTATCTCGATCTGATTGGACAACAACGCCAATAGGCGGTCGGGATTGCTCGGTAATATGGGCCGCAGCCGGTAGTTGTTCAGTCCGGCGACGATCAGCCCAGGCAGTCGAAAGTTGGCAGCTCCTCCGCAACACTCTCAGCCGCTCAGATCCTCAAGGTGTGTCCCACCAGTCCCAGAGTCTTGAAGATCCACGTTCGGGCTGGCTGCCTTCTCTGCGACACTGGGCAGCTAGGCAGTGCAAGGTGCCCCTCTCGGTCGTCACTGCGCGGCGCTCCGCCGCCGTGCACGGGCACAGACTTGGCTGTCGCCGTGTCCAGAGTTAACCCGCGTCGTTGATAGCGGAGGACTCGCTGTCTGGCTGTTCGCCGCCGAGTTTGCTGCGGAGGGAGTCGCGGCGAGGTCCAGGTCGCCGAACTGCCGGCCACTGCTCGGCTGCGGAGCGGTTGGCCTCGTCCAGGGCATCGCTGTTTAGTGCGCGGTAGTCCCGCATGATGCCAGCAACAAACTCGGGGGACAGGTCGGCATGAACCACGAGGGCCGCGAGCAAGTGGGATCGATTGATGTTCTCGCCAGCGGCGATCCCTGCGGCGACCAGCTGGTCGAGACGCTCATTGACGGCGTCGGGCCATGCGATGAGAGTGTTGCGGCGCTCCGCTCGCCACAGCAACTCCATACTGCGCCCCCTCTGGCCTCAAACCTATACCCGATATATATTGACCCCATGGTGACCACGCTGCAAGCCCGACCGCGGGTTCGCCGGACGGAAGACTCCGAGCCCTCCAAGCCCGTGCGGATTGCTGGCCGTGTACTGAAGCCCACGCCGGTGTTCGACACCTACTGGCGGTTCGCGGCCGCGCGGCAGCAGGTGTACCTGGCGCGCTTGGGGGAGGCCCAGGCGCCGGTGGTACCGGACCCCGTCCTCGCCCAGCATCGGTTTACCAACTGCTTTCGGGCGGCTGATCGGGTCAGCCAGTATTTGATCGGCCACGTGTCTTACCGCGGTGACCAGGCATGGGAGGAAGTGTTCTTCCGTACGTTGCTGTTCAAGGTCTTCAACAGGATCCAGACCTGGCAACTTCTTGAAGGGCACCTGGGCGAGGTCACTTGGCAGGGCTACGACTATCGCGCCGTGGACCAAGTGCTGTCGCGGGCATTCGCATCCGGGGAACGGCTGTACTCCGCTGCGTACATCACCCCGCCCCCGAAGCTGGGGGAGCAGCGCAAGCACCGTAACCACCTACGCCTGCTTGAGATGCTGATGGACCAAGGGGCGCCTGAGCGCGTGGGACAGGCTGCGTCCATGCAAGAGGCTTATCAGGTGCTGTTGGGCTTTCCGGCGCTCGGCCCTTTCCTGGCTTATCAGTACCTGATCGACCTCAACTATGCGGCAGGGCTGTCGTTCTCCGAGATGGACTTCGTCGTTCCCGGCCCGGGTGCCCGCGACGGCATCCGCAAGTGCTTCGGCGCCGCCGCGAGCGGCATTGAGGCCGAGGTGATCCGCTACATGGCGGACGCCCAGGAGGAGCACTTTGCCCGCCTCGGACTTATCTTCACGGGACTGCGCGGGCGCCCCTTGCAATTGATCGACTGCCAGAACCTGTTCTGCGAAGTCGACAAGTATGCACGTGTGGTGCATCCAGACATCGCGGGCATCAGCGGCCGCAGTCGCATCAAGCAGTTGTATCGCCCGGATAGTGCCCTCCTGACTGCCTGGTTCCCGCCCAAGTGGGGCATCAACTCGTAGTTCCCACACGAGTTGACGGTTTTTGTGCCGGTCAGGCCACTAGCCGGGCCTGGCCTCGGAGAATCGGACGCAGGGCCGAGATGTCGCGCTCGATCTGGGCATGACCGGCGATCACTGTCAGTGCGCCGGCGGACACCCCGGCATGCTTCGCCAGGTAATCCAGTAGCCGCCCCAAGCCCAGGTAGTTGCCGTAGGCGCGGGTCACCATGTAGTGGCTGCGGTAGAGGGCCACGGCGTGCAGGACTCGGTCACGGTCCAGCTGGAAAGAGCAGTGGCTCAGGCACGGGAAGCCGCGCAACCCGTTGTCCTTCCCGGCGGCGTGTACCGGCGCAGACCATGTGCCTGTGTCCGCGTCTGCAGCGTGGTCGCCTCCGCTGAGGTCGGAGGCGGGCTCGTCGTCAGGATGAGCGATGTCCATCTCGTACGCCGCAGTCATCGGCCCCCTGCCCGCCGCCTGGCGGCGTATCCGGTCGATGAGCGCCGTCAGCTGGTCCACCGGGCCGTCCTCGCCGGGATAGGCCACGATGCGCCCGAAGTAGGTGCCAGTCTTGTTTCCGGGGTCGATGCGGCGCAGCCGCGGATACATGGTCCGGTACCGGCGCACCAGCTCTTCCGGGGTGCGGGAGACGGCCGCCAGCTCCGCGGGGAAGAGGGTGTTGGCCACCGTCTCGATCGGCGCGTATCCCCGCTCCTTGCGCATCTGGTCGAACTCGGCGCGCACCTGCGGATCCTCTGCCGCAGCGTTGGCGATTCGCACCACGGTGTGCAGGGCGTCTCGCTTCGGATTGCCGGGTACGTCGAGCTTCAGGCAGGCCTCCTGCCAGGCCAGCGACGTGTTCGCCTTGTCAACGATAAAGAGGGACATCACCGTGCTCCTGACGTTGGAGGTGTGCCAGTGGGACAGCAGTGCGAGGAAGAGCAACCGATACAGGAGGAGCGGCTCAGGCGGGCCACAGGCTCTGGATACCGTCGCGTGGGGACTGGCGCTCCAGGGTGAACTCCAACAGCCCGGTGACCCCGGGGAAGTGCACGGTGGCCGAGGCTGCACCGGTGAACATGTCAGTAACCTCTGCAATTCCAGAGGCCGAGTCATCACCAAAGGAGATCTGACCATAGGCATCCTCGGGGCGTTGCAGTGCCGGCGGCAGGGACTCAAACCTTGCCCTGGTATTGCTCAGGACCATCAGGTCGCCCGCATCGACCCTCACAGTGGCGCCGTGTGTGCCTGTGTCGATCAGGTGGACGTGGGCTTTCCCGGGCACGGTGTTGCCCGCGAGGTTCGCCTTGATGGAGGCTGGCTTGACCCGCAGCCACTCGGTCTTCTGCACCCGAGACAGCAGCCGTAGCCGGTGTAGGTGGTTCACCGTCCCGGCGTAGGAGGTGCCCAGAATGCGAGCGATCCGATAGGCATGCTCAGGGACCAGAGGACGATTTACCCCGACCTGGACCAGCGCGCTCTGGACAGCAGGCGGGGGCATCAGGAACCAGGCCGCGAACGCCTCTGCAACCTTCTCCTCGTCCGGCCAGGACCCGTCCCCCCACGTGCGAGCGCGGTCCAGCTCCTCGTCCAAAGATGTTCCGTGACCGGCTCGGTGGTGTCCCAACTCATGTGCGGCAGTGTGTCGTTGGGCAACAATGTCCAAGCTGGCATTCAGCAGTACTGCGGGCCCGTTGTCCCGCGGGGCGGCATACACCCCGAACAATCGCGGCATGGGCCGCGCCATCCCGACCATGCCGGCGCGCAGTAGTGCGCCGTACACGTCGACGTATCCGTTGCGGTCGATAGCCAGGTCGCGGTGTGCTTTTACGGCTTCCATCGCGGCGACCTTGTGGGCCACGTCCCAGTTCACTCCCCGCGCTCCCTCTCCTCCTCGCTTGCCCGTCGGAACTTCAAGAACTCGGCGAAGCTCAGCACTTCCTCCCAGTCGCCGTCGCTCAAGCCGACGAGGGCGCGCGGCAGCCCGGCCAGCGCATGCTCCCCCAGGTCGGCCTCCTCCTCTTTTGCGAGGAAGTAGGACACCGGCCGCATGTACAGGCGCGCGAGCTTCTTCAGCTCAAGGCTGTCCACCCGGCGAGCGCCTCGTTCGATGTCGCTGACTGCCGAGCGGGGGATACCGGTCATGTCGGAGACGTGCTGCTGCGACATGCCCAGGTAGTCGCGGGTGTTGCGCAGGCGCTCCCCGAGCAGTTCGAGCTCGGGGTCGCGGCCGCGAAGCGCGGCAGGTTCGGGGCTCATTGCTTTTTCCTCTCGTTGATCACTTTCAAGATGGTGGTGGCGAAGGTGCGCACCGACCGGGTAGAGCGGGCGGCCTCCTCGTCTGCGGGGACGCTGATGCCGTAGCGCTCCTCAATGCGCGTCAGGATCTCGACGATGAGGATGGAGTCGACTGGCAGCTCCTCGCTGGCCTCCTCCAGCTCCATCCGCAGCTCGTCGGGATCCCGGTCCTGTAGTTCGGCCAGGAACTCCACGACCACGGTGACGATGTCCTCCAGGGAGGGCTCGGTGGTGTTCAGCAGACTCTCCTGTCCGTCTGATTTTCCGGCAGCGCTGCTCTAGTATACGACACAAGTCGGGATTCCCGACCTGCGTGATGGAATTTCCGACAGGAGGAAGTTGTGGATCTCAACCGCTACCAGCAAGCCGCCATCAAGACGCTTCAGGATCCGGCCCCGGGGACCGACCCTGTCGTGGTGCCCCTCCTCGGCCTCGTCGGCGAGGTTGGCTCTCTCGCCACCGCCTACAAGAAGCGCCTTCGTGATGGGCCTGGCCTCGCCTCAGGGAAGCAGCACATGCGGGAAGAGCTTGGTGACGTCCTGTGGTACGTCGCCGCTCTCGCCCACCGCTTTGACCTCAACCTCGAAGACGTTGCCGCCGCCAACCTCGTCAAGATCAGTGACCGGTGGCGGCCCACCCCAGCTGCCGATCGCATCGTCTTTGACGCGCACTTTCCTGAGGGCGAGAGGCTTCCGCGGCAGGCCACCCTCACCTTCGCCCTCCATCAGCGAGACCGTGACGGGCGCACTGTCGCCGTCTTGACCCGCGATGGCACCCCCTGCGGCGACCCGCTGACCGATGCATCCCACATTGACGACGACTACCGCTTCCACGACATCTTCCATCTTGCTCACGCTGCCGTTCTTGGCTGGTCGCCCGTCTCCCGCTTCTTGCTGGGCTGCAAGCGCAAGAGTGACCCCAAGACTGACGAGGCCGAGGACGGCGGCCGGGCCATCGCCATCGAGGAGGGCATCTCCGCTCTTGTCTTCTCCTACGCGACCCGTCACGGCTACTTCGAGAACGTCCGCCACATCGATCACGAGTTCATCAAGACCATCACCTCCATGACTTCTCACCTCGAGGTCAGCGTTCTGCGCTCGGCGGACTGGGAGCAGGCGATCATGACGGGGTACGACGCCTGGCGGCAGCTTCGTGCCCAAGGCGGCGGAACCGTGCATCTGGATCTCGATCAGCAGACTCTGATGGTCGAGCCGTAGCCGAAGGTGCTGCTAGCTGCTGGCTTCGGTACCTCCGCAGCGGCTTGCCGCCATCGGCGGGAAACGATC
>NZ_BAABKC010000158.1:0-10781 GCF_039543625.1 Streptomyces similanensis
GAACCGCGATGACCAGTATCCCCAACCCGGCCGCCGGCACCTTCGCCGCCGCCCTCAAGCTCCGCGACGACGCCTCGCAGATCCTCGGTATCGACGTCGACCTGGTCCTCGGGCCGCCCGTCGGGATCGAGGGCCGCGCCGCCCGCCAGGCCCGCGAGGACGCCCTCGCCGACATGGTCGCGACGGGCTTCGTCCGGCCCGAGCAGGCCAGCCGCCGCGCCGAGCTCGCCGGCGTGCTCCTGGAGGAGCTTGACGAGCTGGAGTACGCCGCCGGCCTCGTCGACCTCGACCTCGGGGCGGTGGCCTGATGACCGACACCACCCGCCAGCTTCTGGCCGACATCCTGGAGCGCGTCAGCTCCAACCCCGACGAGTGGTCGGCCCACGACACGGAGACGATCACCCGTCTCCGCGCGGCCGCCGAGTGGGAGGAGGCGTCCGAGAAGGTCGTCGCCGCCGCCCGGATCGGCAGGTGACCGCGATGACGCGCACCGCCCTCGCCTTACGCGACCTGTTCCGCGCCGGCCTCGACCTCACGGGCCGGATGCCGTCGCAACTGCTGCTGCTCCTGGTGCCGCTGCTCGCGGTGCTGGCCTACGGCTCCGGAACGGTCCTGCTCGACGCGCTGACCGCGCTGGTCACCGCTGTCGCCCAGGTCACCAAGTGCCTGTTCTGGCTCGGCGCGCTCGCGGTGACCGTCCGCCTGGTGCACCGCCTGGTCGCCCAGCACCTCCGCAACGCCCCGCCCGTCGCCCCCTCCGAGACCCGGGAGCCCGCCGCATGATCCGGATGATCCGCACCAAGAACCTCCGGGCCCTGGAGCAGGGTGCCGAACTCGCCTCCGCCCTGGAGGCCGACCTCGAGCTCGCCGAGAACGCGATCGAAGGGTTCAAGGAGGACGCGGCCGCCAACGCGGGCCTGCGCCAGCAGCTGGTGACCGACCTCGGTGAGGTCCGCACCGAGCTGGTGGCCTCCGAGTCCCGCAACACCGCCCTCCACCGCCTGGTCGCGCTGCTGGTCGGCGCGGTGAAGTACGCGTTCGACGCGGCCGACGCACCGATCGACGTGGTCCTCCACGAGGGCAAGGTGCGCAGCGCCCACCGCGACCGGGCCTCCGCGCAGGCCGCGACCCCGTTCCCGGACGGCGGCTGGGTTCCCGCGCAGGACCCGGACCCCGACCCGCTCGGCTGGAAGATCCAGCGGACCACCCCGCCGCCGCTGCCCGCACCGGCCGACGCGGACGAGATCGAGGCCCTGCTGAAGCGGACGGAGCGCCCGGCGCTGGAGCAGCTCGCCGAGGCCGACCGCCTGCAGAAGCTGACCCGCGAGCTGGAGACCATCCGGTCCCAGCGCGACACGGCGATGAAGGACACCGGGACCGCCGCGGCCGCGCTGGCCGCCGAGTCCCTGGCCTTCGCCTTCCACCGCGCGGCGGTGACCGAGGCGGTCACCGAGATCGCCTTCGCGCTGCTCAGCAACGACACCGTCGCCTCCGTCCGGGAGGTCTCGGGGCTGCTGCTGCGCCACGCCGGCCTGTTCGGCATCGACCCCCACGGCCCCGGGACCGGCGCCGACACCAAGAAGAAGGGAGCGGACGCATGAGCGCCGCGCTGAGGATCCGCCGGGGCGTCCGGAGCGACTGGACCGGCGCCGACTACGACTCCTACACGGTGCTCGCCGAGCTCGGCGCCGCCCGCCCGGCGGCCCGGGTCACCCGCGCCCGCCGGGGCCGGCCGCTGCGCCGTGCCTTCCGCGCCGCCCTGCGGACCGCCGCCCTCATCCACCTCGCCCACACCGCGCCGGCCCGGAAGGAGGCGGCCACCCGATGACGACGTACAGCACGGAGACCCCGGTCAACGGCCACGACCCGAACGAGCCGTCGTTCGGCAAGACGGCGCCGGGTCCGTCCAGCCGGGGCGAGGAGAAGCGGGCCAACCTCGCGGCCCGCCGCAGCGAGGACCGCAAGGACCGCCGCGAGCAGGCCGAGGAGCGTCGCCGGGACCGCGAGCACAAGCGGCGGGTGAAGACCGAGGCCAAGAACGCGAAGGTCGCCCGTGAGCTGCAGAAGAAGGCCGACCGGCAGAAGCTGCGGGCCAAGACCCGTAAGGACCGCCGCGCCCGCCTTGACGCGATGGTGGTCCGCCTCTCCCACCACATGCCGCTGTGGGGCCTGCCCGTCGTGGTGGTCTCCCTGATGGTCGGCTGGACCGGCCAGGCCGGGGCGGCCGCGCATCTCGGGATGGGCTGGGCCGCCGCGGGCGTCCCGGTCCTCACCGAGGGCATGACGCTCACGTTCGCCGGGCTCACCGGCCAGGCGATCGAGCAGCGCCGCGAGTACCGGTGGCTGATGCGGGCGACCTGGATCACGGCCATCATCGCCGCCGCGATCAACGGCTCCGGCCACCTGATCGAGGACGACTCGGCGGCCGGGATCTACCGGGCGTGCGCCTACGCCGGCGCTTCGCTCGCCGCGCTGATCCTGTGGTGGGTGGTGATGCGCTCCAAGCGCGCCGCCGTCTCCGGCCGGACCGCTGACGAGATTGCCCGCTGGAAGCGGCTCCGCCGCCGGCATCCGATCCTCGTGCGCCGCGCCCGCCGGATCGCGGACAACACCGGGATCACCCTGGAGCGGGCCTACGCCAAGGCGTGGGAGCGGGCGAACGGCGCGGCCGTCGGGGAACCGTCCATCCGCGAGATCCGCGCCTCGCGCCGGGCGGCGTTCCGCCGGGCGCAGGCCGAGGCGTGGGACGGACGCACCCGGTTCTCGCGCACGGCGCCCGTCCCGGCGCCGGTGGTTCCCGCCGCCGTCACCCCGGAGCCGGAACCGGTTCCCGAACCCGTGTCCGAGGACGCGCCGGAGGTGATCCCGGCTCCGTACCTGCCCGTCGTGCTCGCGGTTCCCGGACTCGACGGACAGTGGGTCGCCCACCGTGTCCCGGTGCATCCGCTGGACACCTGGACGCCCTTCTCGCCCTTGGGAAGCGAAACGGCTACAACCCGCTTCCCGCAAGGGCAGGAGCCGCTTCCGGCCCCCTCCCCGGACGCACCCGGGGACGAGGACGGGAAGCAGGCGGACGAGGCCCAGGAGGAGGTCCGGGAAAAGGTCGCGGACGACCGGCTCGCCAAGGCCCGCGCGCTCGTCGACGCGGCCGCCGAGGAGGGCAAGAACCTCAAGCGCCACCCCTCCAACCGGCAGATGGCCCGCCACCTCGGATGCCGTCCGGGAACCGCTCGCGAGTACCTGACCCAGGTCCTGGCGGAGAGGGGAATCGAGCGGTGAGTGTTCCCGAGGTCTTAGCCGGAACCGTCTACGAGGCGGCCGTGGGACGCAGTGACGGGTACTGCGAGTGCCACCTGGATGAGCCCGGGAACTGCGGCCTTGCCGACGGGGACAAGCCCCGCTGGCACAAGACCGGGAAGCGCTGCCACGAGCGGGGCGAGCACCGCGCCCCGCTCCTGGTGGCCCCGATCGACCCGGAGGTCTCCGACCGGGACGCGATCACGCTGGCCGTCGAGAAGGTCATGGTCCTGTGCCGCGGCTGCTACGTCCGCCGCCGCAACAAGACCGCCAAGGAGCGCGCCGCCCGCAACGAGGCCACCCTCCTCGCCGACGAGAACACCCTCTTCCCGTCAGACCTGTTGGGTCCAACAGGTCTGACCATCCCTGAGCAGCAGCGCGGCGCGGCCTGAGCCGCCCGCCCGACTCCCAGAAGGGACCGCACATGCCGCGCCTCGTCCGTGCCACCCGCTACGCCGCCGGCCTCGCCGTCGGCCTGGCCCACATGCTGCTCGCGCTGTGGGCCGGAGTCGCCGCCGGCACCTACGCCTGGCAGCACGGCTACACCCTCCCCCTCGACACCAGCTCCTCGGCGGCCTGGAACGGCGCCCTCGCCATCGGCCTGCTGGTCGCGATGGGCGCGCTGCTGTGGCCGCAGCCCTGGATGACCCAGGTCCGCTCCCTGGTCCGGGGCCGCCCTCTGGCCCCCTGCCCGACCTGCGGCGCGCTCGCCGAGCCGCCCACCGCGAACAACGACCTGAACACGACCCCGAAGGAGATCGCCCCGTGAGCGCTTCCGCCGCCAAGACCTCCCGCCGGATGCCCTGGCGCCTCGCGGTGCTCGTCCCGGCCGCGACCTACGTCGTCATCTGGCGTGGCGTCCCCGGCATCACGCCGATGCTCGCCTTCAGCTGGCTGACCGCCCTGCTCACCGGCGGCGGCCTGGTCGTCGCCGGGCTCTACGGCCCGCAGATGCTCGCGGCCGCCGGACGCGCCCAGAAGGAGGGCGCCGCCCGCCGCCGGATCAAGGCCGAGAAGGCCGCCGCCAAGGCCAAGGCCAAGGCCGCCAAGAAGTAGCGCGACTGCGGGGCCCGCAGCTTGCCCGGCCCGGGCCCCGCATCCCCTCCACCCCCTGAACCTTCGAGAGCGAGGACGCTCAGCATGACGGACATCTCCCCCGAGCCCGCAGCAGGCGGACCCGGCGACGAGCGGATTCCGGACGACCTCTCCAGCCTGTTCGCCGACGACCCCGAGCGCCGCGCCCGCCTGGAGGAGTCGGCCCGCAACGCAGTACGCGGCAGCAGGGCCGGCATGGCCGACGCCACCACCGGCACCCCCCGGGACCTGCCCGTGGCCGCGCCCGAGGCCGGCGGTCTCGTCTTCGACGACGACGACCAGGACCCGGACGCCCTCCCGGTCCCCTTGCCCCGGTCCGACTCCGACGGCTGGACCTGGAAGGACGCCTTCCCCACCGGCACCTTCGACTCCGCCGCGTGGGCGCACCGCAAGAAGGTGTTCCTGCACAAGATCGCCTGGCACGCCGGGCACACCCACGTCTACGCGTGGCAGCTGACCCGGCTCTCCGGGATCGGCGTGGGGGCCGGCGCCCGCGACGCCTGGCACTACTACACCGCCCAGGAGTACGCGGACATGGTCGACACGGCCCGCCGCAAGGGCATGGCCCCGGACATGATCGCGGCGCTGCGCGAGGAGCGCCTCGAGACCGCCCGGGGGCGGCGCCGCGAGCCGATGCTGGTCGGCTCGGTCACGGCGGTGTTCACCGTCGTCGCGGCCGCCGTCGCCGTCGCCCAGGTCTACGGCCTGCTCGCCGCCTCCCCGGCCGCGATGCTGACCCTCGGCATCCTGTCCGCCCTGGGGCTGCGCGAGCACCACCGCCGCAACCCCGACGCGAGCCTGTCGGCCGCGTTCAACGTGGCGGCCGCCCACACGGCCGGCCACGCCCCGCTCACCGACGACCTGATCAACCGGGTGCTCCGCATCGCGAAGGTGTTCACCAAGGACGAGCACCAGATCACCCTGCTGGAGCCGATCCGCCCGGCCGAGATCAACGGCATCGAGGCCAAGTTCAAGCTGCCCGACGACATCCAGGTCTCCGCGCTCCTGGCGAAGAAGGAGGCCATCGCCGGTGCCCTCGACGTCGAGACGCACTGGCTCGACATCCGGCAGGACGGCTCTCCCACCCGGGCCTCCTTCTGGTATTGCACCTCCGACCCGTTCGGCGAGCCCCGTGTCTCCCCGCTGGTCGCCGAGCCGGAGCGCCAGGACGTGTGGAACCGCGGGATCCTGATCGGGTTCAACCGGCGCGGCCTGCCGGTCTACCTCAAGCTGCGCCACGTCATGGCGCTGTTGGGCGGCATGTCCCGCACCGGCAAGGGCATGTTGCTGCGCAACCTGATCGTCGGCCTGGGCCTGGACCCGCGCATCAACCTGCGCCTGGTCGCCGGGGCCAAGCCCGGCGAGCACCGCGGCTACGCGCCGATCTGCTCGACGTTCTTCGGCCGCCGCCCCGACCGGCTCATCCACCTGCTGGAGGGGTTCCTGCGCGAGGCGTACCGGCGTGAGGCTGTCCTGGAGGACCAGGGCCGCGCGAAGTTCGGCGAGAAGGACCTCGCGGAATTCCCGCTGGAAATCCTCATCATCGACGAGTACAAGCAGTACGCGAATACGTCGATGCGGATTCCCGACCCGAGTGACGACGAGGGAAAGCGCACCATCAAGGCGTGCGACCGGATCGCCGAACTGCTCGAAGAGATCGCGGCGTTCGCGGCCGCGCTGAACATGACGGTCCTCATCTCCACCCAGGACCCGGACGCCAACACCGTTCCGCGCGGCTACAAGTCGAACACCGGGGCCCGGGCGGCCACCCGCACCGGCGGCGCCGTCCAGACCAACGCAATCCTCAAGGACGGCGCGACCGGCGCGGGCCTGCGCGCCCACGAAATCCCGGAATCCCTCAAGGGCGGTGCCATCGTCGATATCGACGGAGCGCCCGGCGAACTCATCCGGTCCTATTTCATCGAGGACGAGGAATTCGACGGCGCCGCCGACCTGATCGCGGCAGGGCTCGAACTGCGCCGCGAACTGGACCGCGCGCCGGGCCAGTTCGTCGACGAGATCGAGAACTACCTGATCGCCGTCACCGGCGCGTCCTCCCTCGCGGGCGGCCCGACCGGATCGGGCAGGCCCGCCCCGGCCGCGCACGCCGGCGGCGTCGGCACCCTCGTGAAGGTCAGCGTCCTGGAGCTGCTGCTCGACGCGTTCGACGCGGACGCCGACCGGATCACGATGGCCGACGTCCGCGCCTACCTCACCGACCACGACCCCGAGAAGTGGGGGCCGCTGGACGGAGAGGCGGACGCCGCCTACACCGCCCGCGTCGGCAAGCTGCTCGTCGCCGACGTCGAGGAGGCGCTGGAGGGCACCGGCGTCGAGCTGGTGGCCAAGTCCGGCATCCGCTTCGGCAAGGGCCCCGACGGGCGTGAGATCAAGGGCTCCGGCCTCTTCCGCAAGGACGTCGAGGCCGCCGTCGAGGCCGCCCGTAATGCCCGCAAATGACCCCCAGGGCGGGACCTAGGGCGCCCGCCATAGGCGCAGGTCACAGCCCATGGCGCTCCCTGTGGCGGCGACCCGGTACCCCCGGGCGCCGCCACAGGGTCCACGCCCCCGCCCGAGGGTCCGCCCTACGCCCTGACCTGCACAGATGTCCGCCGCCCCGGGTGCTGCCACGGGCCCCAAACCATCCCAAAACGATCATGCGAGAAAGGGCGCCGATCATGCCGCCCACCGACCGCTTCGCCCCCTACGCCGCCCGGACCGAAGGAGAGACCCCCGTGACCGAGTCCACCGTCGACCCGACCACCGCCGACCACGTCCACCAGCTCCTGGCGGAGGCCAAGCTCCTCGAATCGGCCTTCGAGACCACCCCGAGCCCGGCCGCCGCCCCGGCCGCGCCGACCGTGCCGGTCCCGCCGCCCGGCTACACCCTCAAGACCGTCCACCACACCACCCCGGACGGCGGCAGCCGCGTCGAGTACGAGGTCGTCCCCCTGGCCCCCCTCGCCCCCGCCGGCACCCCGGCCCGGGCGGAGAAGGCGGACACCGAGCAGCGCAGCCTGCCGGACTGGCTCACCGCCAACCGCCGCAAGATCAAGGCCGTCTTCTACCTCTCCGGAGGCGGCGCCGCCGCCGCCGGGGCCGCGATCTACGGCCCGGCCATCGGCGCGGGCATCAGCGCGGCGGCCGCGGGCGTCTGGGCCGCCACCGTGCTCGTCCTGAAGATCGTGGGCGTCGTCTTCGGCAGCCTGCTGGTCCTGCGCGTGCTGTGCGGCGGCAAGAGCAACAAGCCCCGCACCGGCACCTTCGAGGGCACCCTGTCCGGCACCTGGAAGCAGGACTGATGGCCGGCGGACCGCTGCAGATCGTCTTCAAGGGCCGCCCGTCCTTCGGCGGCCACTGGGTCGACTGCCCCGAGGCATCGCCCGGCTGGGGCGGCACGAAGGTCATCAAGCTGTACGTCACCCCGGCCGGGGTGGTCGGCAGCTGCGGCCAGACCCACCGCCCGCGCGGCGACGACGGCCGCAAGGCCAAGGCCGCCGAGTGCGTCTTCCAGGTCAACCAGGTGACCAAGGAGGAGCTCCAGGCGCTCGCCGCGCCCGGCAAGACCGGCCGGGTGCGCGGCAAGCTCCCCACCGGCAAGGCCGTCGACGCGCAGATCATCTCCCTGGGAGCCGCCCCGGCGGGAGGCGGAACGCCGTCCGGCGGGGGCGAGGCCGCCCAGGCGTTCGGCGCGGCGAAGAACGGCAAGGGCGCCCCCGCCGCACCCGCCCGGGTGCCGCGCGGCGGGGGCGGCGCTGCCGCCGCGTTCTTCAACGCCATCGCCGCCACCGCGACCGCCGCGGGCACCGTTGCCGGATCGGCCGCCAGCATGGTCGGCTCCGCCGCCGACCTCGGCAAGGAAGGCGTCGGCCTGGCTCGTGACGGCGTCAAGGAGGCCGGCGCGTACGGGGCCCGCAGGCACGAACGCAAGATGGCCAAGGGCGACGACGGAGACGGCGGAGGCGACGAGTAACACCAGCCCGGAGCCGGTTGGACCTGTTAACCCCAACAGGTCCAACCGGCCCCCGGATCCACCACCGACCACCGTCAGAGGGAAGGGAACACGATGTTCCAGGCAGGTGAAGAGGTTCTGATCGTCAGCTGCGAGGACGACCCCCGCGCGGCCGGCCGCACCGGCCGGATCGTCGACGAGGTCGCGCCCGGGCCGCTCACCGACTTCCGCTGGACCGTCAACCGCATCGGCATCCTGATCGGCCCGGTGCTGTGCCACGGCAGCGAGCTGCAGTCGACGGGGCGGTGACGGCCGTGACGATCAGGCTCCCGTGGATGAGCCGCGCCGACCGGCGCCGCTGGGCCTCCGCCCGCACGCTCGGCGACCTCGGTGAGCTGATGGCGCTGTGGCTGGAGGGCGAGATCGGCTCCCGCCCCGGCTACCAGCCCCGCTACGGCCCCGACGAGGAGACCGAGCACCTGGTGCCCGTCCTCGCCGCCCTGTGCCGCGCCGGGTACGTCACCACCTGCTCCCAGCCCGGCCTCGCCGGCCCCGGCTACGACGGCCGGCGGTGGGAGCAGCGCGCCGCCGTCGAGCTGGTGGTCACCGACCCCGCCCTTGAGGACCGTCTGCTCAAGGCCGCCCACGGCGCCGGGCTGGTCGTCGTCGTCAACGACTACGTGCGCGGCGGCGTCCACGACCGGCCGGTGCCGGTCACGACCCGCGACGGCGAGCGGGTCACCTGCTTCGGCGGCCGCATCAGCCGCTCCTACATGGCCATCCTGTGGCCCGGCCTGGACGGCCGCCTCTACCAGCAGGTCACCCACGGCACGTACATCTCGGTCATCGCCCCCGAGTACGGCCCCGCCGGCGAACGCCTCTGGGAGGCCCTGTGGCCCCTCACGAGGACCCCGCAGACCTGTTAGCCCCAACAGGTCCAATCCCTTTCCGCCGTGCCCGCACCGGCCTCCCGGCGCGGGCACGGCCCCGCCCGCCGAACCGAAGGAGGCTGCTGTGCAGCTTTCGATCTCCGCCATCGTGATCCTGGCCATCGTGCTCGCCGTCCTCATCCGGGGAGGCCACCTCAAGTGGCCTGCGGCCCTGGTCGCCGTCCTGTTCGGCTTCTTCCTCGCGGGCACCACCGTGGCGCCCCAGATCCACGACGGCCTCGACGGAGTCACCTCCACCGTCTCGAAGATCAACCCGTGACGCTGCTGGACCGGATGCGCCGGCGGAAGCCGTCCGGCCACTGGTGCCCCCAGTGCGACGGTGACGACGTGCTGTGGCAGGAGCAGGGCGACGGCGGGCGGGTGTGGTGGTGCGCCGACTGCAGCCACGAGTGGGGCCACCCGGCGGCCCGGCCGCTCACCAGACGGCCCGTCGCCCGCCCCGCCCGCCTGGCCTCCGCCGACCCCTACGCGTGACCCTCAGCTCCCTCCAGGCCGCCCCCGCATCGGGGGCGGCCTTGCGCATTTCAGGTCCGGTTGACCCCGTTGGGTCCAACAGGTCCGCCCTGGCTGATTTGGCAACTATAAGTTGGCCAACTCTGTATTGACATGCCAACCCTAAGTTGGCATTCTGTGGGTGTGGGCAGCGGGCCCGCACCGACCGAGACGAAGGAGTCGCCCTCATGGAGCAGCAGCCGCAGACCGCGCCGCAGGCCCCGGGCCTCGACGAGCTGATCAGCCGCCGGGCCGCCGCCGACGACGCCAGGCTCCTGCAGGCCGGCACCGACGTGGTCGGCGAGATCGCCCGGACCGACAGCAAGGCGTCCGCCCTGCTCGCCGCCTTCGGCATCCCGCTGGCTGTGCTGGTCGCCGCCGTCCCCGGCCACGACCTGCCCGTCCCGGCCGCGATCCTCGTCGGCCTCGGCGCGGTCGGCCTGGTCGCCGCGATGCTCGTCGTCCTCCTGGTCGTCCGCCCCCGCCTCGGCGGCAACGTGCGCGGCTCGTACCTGCACTGGGCCACCTGCACGCCGGAGGAAGTCCGCGCCGACCTCGCCGTCGACCGCAGCGCCGAGCGCGTCGTCAAGCTCTCCCAGATCGCCGCCGCGAAGTACCGCGCGCTCAAGACCGCCATCGACATCACCGCCGGCGCCCTGGTCCTCCTGGTCCTCGCGCTGGCCGCCGCCCTCGCCCTGAACTGACCGCCGCCTGACCCGTCCCCGACGAACCCCGAGGAGATCCGCAACGATGCTCACCGACCTCATCCGCCGCATCCTCACCCGCCTGACCACCCGGTTGAAGACCGCCACGTACTCGTGCGGCAAGTGCGGGCTCAAGGTGACGGTCACCGACGACCCCGACCGCGTCAGCCGCGTCCTCGACCTGGCCCTCGCCCACAACTGCAAGCCCAAGCCCAAGACCCTCTGACCCCCGGGGCGGGCGGCCACCGGCTACCCACCACGCGCCGCCCGCCCCGGGTCCGCCCGACCCGC
>NZ_BAABKC010000159.1:0-848 GCF_039543625.1 Streptomyces similanensis
CCCTCCGCCGACCACCGCACCACATCCCCCGTCCGATACATCCGCTCACCCGCACCACCGAACGGACACGCCACGAACCGCTCACCCGTCAACCCCGACCGACCCACATACCCACGCGCCAACTGCACACCCGCCAGATACAACTCACCCGCCACACCCACCGGCACCGGACGCAACCCACCATCCAGCACAAACACCCGCGTATTCGCCACCGGCACACCGATCGGCACCGAACCACCCACATCCCCAGGCCCACACTCCCACGACGTCACATCGACAGAAGCCTCCGTCGGCCCATACAAATTGTGCAGCTCCACCCCCTCGAACACCTCAAAGAACCTGTCCCGCGCCGCCACCGACAACGCCTCACCCGAACACACCACCCGCCGCAACCCCACACAACCCGCCGCCGACGGCTCCGCCAAAAACGCCTCCAACATCGACGGCACGAAATGCACCGTCGTCACCCCCGCATCCCGAATCACACCCGCCACATACGCCGGATCACGATGCCCACCCGGCCGCGCCAACACCAACACCGCACCATTCAACAACGGCCAGAAAAACTCCCACACCGACACATCAAAACCAAACGGCGTCTTCTGCAACACCCGATCACCCGACGACAACCCATACCGCGCCTGCATCCACCCCAACCGATTCACAATCCCACCATGCGCCACCACCACACCCTTCGGACGCCCCGTCGACCCCGAAGTGAACAACACATACGCCGGATGCCCCGCCCCCACCACAACCTCCGGCGCCACACCCGACCGACCCGCCACCTCAGCCACCACCACCGGATCATCCACCACCACCCGCACCACACCCTCCGGCAACACCCC
>NZ_BAABKC010000160.1:0-22397 GCF_039543625.1 Streptomyces similanensis
TCCAGGTCGGAGCAGGGGGCAGCCACATCGTCCCTCACACCCGAAACGGAGCCCGACACCATGGCCCCCACCCGCCCCGACACCCCCCAGGCCACCGCCGCCAAGAAGCGCCTCGACGCCGCGGCCGCCGCCCGGGACAAGGCCATCGAGGCCGCGCAGCGCGCCTACTGGAGCGCCGTCGCCGCCGAGATCGAGGCGAAGAACCTCACCCAGGTCGCCACCGCCGCGCACCTGGACTTCTCCCGCGAGCACATCCGCAAGCAGATCAAGCGGTACGTCGAAACCAACTGAGGACCGTGATCCGGGGGCGGCCGTCACGGCCAAGCGACCGACCGCCCCCGGCTCCCCGTCCAGAGCAGAAGCCGAGGAGAGGCACAGCATGAACCACCGCTCCGCCGCCTTCACCGTCGCCTACGCCCTGATGCGCGTCGCGGCTGATCACGCGGACCACTGGGGGCAGAGGGACTTCGACGCCCAGTGCAAGGGCGCCACCGACGAGGCGCCCGTCGAGTACAAGCACGAGGACGGCACGACCGTCACCGTCGGCACCGACGGCGGCCGCCGCGCCTGCGCCCGCCACGTCGTCAACTACACCGCCACCCAGGGCCTGGTCCTGGTGGCCGGCACCCGCGCGCTCGGCATCCGCCTGCACCCGGCCGCCGTCGCCGCCGCCCTCGCCGTCAGCGGCCTGACCCACTACGCCGCGGACCGCCGCGTCCCCGACGGGCTCCTGCAGCGGCTCGCCAAGGCCACCGGCAAGGAGCGCTTCTACAAGCTGTCGGATTTCGGGATGAACGGCCCTTACTGCCTCGATCAGAGCTGGCACCACTCCTGGGAGACGCTCGCCGCCGCCGTCGCCAGCATCAAGGCCCGCACCGCGTGAGCGCCGAGCAGACCGAGCGGATCCGCCGCGCGGCCGCCGACGCCCACACCGCCCTGCAGCGGCTCACCGCCGCCACCGCCGGCCTCACCCCCGAGGGGTGCACCGTGCTCCTGGAGGCCCTGCACGACGGGCGCACCGACGGCCTCCTGGTCGTGCTCGGCGGGCTGATCACCGCCACCGGCGAGGACCTGCCCGAGGGCGCGGCCGCCGAGGACATCGACGAGGCCGCCGCGTACGTCGAGGACTACGCCGGGCAGCGCCTGGCCCGGGCCCGCACCACCCTGACCGCGCAGGAGGACCAGACGTGAGCATCACCGGCGACGAGACCGGCGCCGCCCCCGGCGGCGAGTACGACGGCTGCTTCAACCGCGGCTACCGCCGCGGCCTGGAGCACGGCCGCTTCCACCAGGCGTCCGAGCTCGCCGCCCGCATCGAGGCCGCACCGTCCGAGCTGGACCTCCGTTTCCGCGGCGAGCACCTGACCGTCCACACCACCGGCGGCACCTCCTACGCGGTGCTGTGGGAGGAGTGGTTCGGCCGTGACGCCTCCACCTGGGTCCGGCACGCCTCCCCGGCCGCCGCGCACGCCTGGGTCCACCAGGTCGCCGCGCAGTGGCTGCGCAACGAGACCGGCTACCGCTCCGGCGGCGGCACCCTGCAGAACTGGGGCCAGAGCCCGTGGGCCGCCGAGCGCGACCTCGTCCACGGCCGCTGGCACGTCGCCGTCGGCCTGTTCCCCGGCGTCACCTACGCCAGCACCGAGACCGAGGGTCCCGAGGAGGGATGGGCGTTCCTCGCCGGCACGCTCACCGCCGCCGGGTTCCCCGCCGACACCTGGCCGGCCGCGATGCGGCAGGTCCGCGACGGGGACCTGCCCGACCCCGAGGACGCCGAGCCGGAGGCCCTGCCCACCGCGGCCGCCGCCCCGGCCGGCACCCCGGAGCCGGAGCGCGCCGCCTGGCACACCGCCTGCGCCAGCTCCTCGCCCGCATCCTGGCCAGCCTCCGTCAGACCCGTTAGACCCAACGCCCCCAACGGTGACATCCGGGCGAACCCGCCCGCACTGTCACCCCGGCACGACAGCATGAGCCCGGGGGCCGCCGAAACCGGCCCCCGGCTCACCGAGAGGAAACCATGAACGACACCGCCGCCGGCACCGACGGCCCCGCCTACTCCACCGAGGCGTACGCCGCCGTCGAGAAGGCCAGCCGCTCCCACCGCACCACCCTGTACGCCCCGAGCGTCCTGGAGCACGCCGCCGAGCTCCTCACCGACCTGTGGTCCGCCGGCGAGCGCCACGGCGTCACCGCCTCGGAGTGGGGATGGTCGGTCGACCTGCCCAGCGGCGCGCTCGACGTCGTCTCCCGCCGCTACGAGCGGCCGGAGAAGGAGCGCACCACCGAGGAGACCTTCACCCTGGCCCGGCACCTGCTGGAGGCTTTGACCTCCGACGAGATCGGCCTGAGCGCCAAGCCCGGCCCCCGCGCCAGCGTCATCGTCGAGCGCGGCGCCGACACCCCGCGCGGCGGCTTCCACGGCGACGCGGACCTGATCGTCGGCATCGCCTCCAACGTCGGATGGGACGTGGCCTTCAACCAGAACGGCGCCTCCCTTGTGTCGATCGCCGCCCCGGCCTCGCAGGCCGGCGCCTCCCAGGTCGCCGAGATCGTCCGGGCGCTCGTGCACGGCGAACTCGGCAACCCGTTCCGCCGCTGACCCACCACGACCGACCCGAGGCGGGGCCGCCGAAACCGTCCCCGCCTCCCTCCCGAGGAGCCCTTCGTGACCGGCTGGTCCAGCACCACCCTTGTCCGTATCGCCGACGACTACGACCGCGAGATGGGCGACAGCAACGCCCCGCTCGACTCCCGCTATGGCCGCTACCTCACCCAGTGCATGAACGACCTGTGGGACGAGGACCGCACCGACCCGGCCGCCTTCCTCGTGTGGGCCTGGAGCGTCGGCACCGGCCCGATCATGTCCCCCGGCTACGTCCGCATCCGCCCCGACGTCGGCGCCGTCCGGCTCACCCAGTCCCAGGAGGACGGCCGCCTCCTGGTCGAGGTCGAGACCCCCGTCCAGCACGGCCAGCTCGCCCCCGGCGTGCGCCCGCCGTACGCCGCCGCCCGCGACTGGGAGCCCGACCCCTACGCGTACTCCTCCGACGGCCCCAGCCCCCTGCAGGCCCCCCAGGACGAGTCCAAGCCCGCGCTGCTCCTGGCCGCCACCCTGCGCGTGCCGGCCAACGGCTGGACACTGCACCGGCCCGCCGGGAAGTGGCCGGTCGAGGAGCTGCTCATCGACGACGCCAAGCAGGCCGTCGCCGTCGCCGTGGCGGCCATCAACCGCGACGTCGGCCCGATGGTGGCCAAGCTCGTCGGCGCCGAGGGCGGCCACTGGTGAGCGGCCTGCCCGACCCGGCGGATCTGTCCCACGCCGCGCTGATCGCCGTCCTGATGCACCACGGCGGGAGCATGGACCTGCCCGCCGAAGCGTTCGAGGCCGACGCCCTCGGCGACGGCCGCGGCGCCCACCACGCGCTGCAGATCACCGCGCTCGACGACCGCACGGTGCGGCTGTCCGTCGTCGCCCGCCCGCCCGGCGACGACAACGCCGGCATCGAAGTCCGCCACTCGTGATCACCCCCGCGTACGAGAGGATGGAGACATGAGCGAGGACGAACTGCTGCGCCGCCTGAACGAGCTGGAGGGCAAGGTCGCGCGCATCGGCGAACTCGAGGCGGAGGTCTCCCGGCTGCGCGAGGACGCCGCATCCGCCCGCGCCCTGGCGGGCATGGCCGACCGCGACGTCGCCGAGATGCGCACCACCATGCGCGGCCACACCAGCGTGCTCAACGCCCTGCGCGAGACGCAGATCGAACACGGCCAGGCCCTCAACGCGGTGAACGCCACCGTGCGCCAGGTCGCCGAGGTCCTCGGCGGCGTCGCCGCCGGGCAGATGCAGATCGCCGAGCAGCTCGCCGGGCACCGCGAGATCCTCGACCGGCTCGACGCTGGCGAACAGCAGTCCTGACCGCACCGCGCAGCGCCCCCGACGACCACCGCCGGGGGCGCTGTCGTCTTCCCGGCCGCCGTGCAAGAGGAGCCGAACGCCGTGCGCGTCCCCGGCCTGGTGTACGCCGCACTGCACGCCTGCCACCCACCCGGAAGCCTCCCGGACTGGCTCACCGGAACCGGTCCGCGCTGCGCGACCGGTGCCACCGTCGACGTCGTCCAGGAGCACGCCGAGGAGCTTGCCGACCTGGTCGCCACGGCATGGTGGGAGTGCCTGCAGGACGACGCCGCCGACCCCTTCACCACCGCCTTCGCCGCCGCGTGCGAGGCGTACCTCCACCCCCCGACGCGGACGCCGGCCCCCGTCCCGGTCGCGTCCCCGCCTGACCCGAAAGGCGACTGCGGCCGCCCCCGTCCCGACACCGCAGACCGGTGACCGAGCCGCCGCCCGACACCCTCAGAAGCCCCCGACCGCGCACCCAGCGGTCGGGGGCTTCTGTCGTTCGGGGACCGGTCCCCGCGCACCGGAATGCGTCGCGCGGGACGGGGACGGTCCACCCGGCGAGGCGTCACGGGGACCGTCCCCCTGACACTCAGTCGGGGACCGTGCGACCACGAAACCGCGCCGACCAGCGGGTAAAGCGGGGGCAAAGCGCACGCGGATCACGGTCCCCGAAGAACGCCAAGAACAAGCAAAAGCGGCGTGCGCGTCACGGGTGCGCCAGGACCGTCCCGGGACCGTCGCCGGGGATGCCGCGGGGACGGGAAGGGGACCGCCGCGGGACCGTCCCCGGGGACCGAGGAGGGGGCGGCCGCAGGGGACGCCAAGGCACCTCCGGGGACCGGAGAGGGGGCCGCCGCCGACACCGGCGACGCCATGCCCGGAGGCCCGGCCGCCCACCGCCGGCACTCGTCGCAGCGGCCACTGCCGACCACCGTCCGCAGTCGCCTCCTGCGAAACCGTCCGCGAATCGCGGACGCTCCCCGGGGTGGCTCTCCGGCGCGGCAGGCCCGCCGACAGACTCCCTGCCAGACCTGTACCGAGCCAGCCGTCCCACCAGGACAGACGCCCTTTTCGGCAACCGCCGATCTAGGGCTACTGTCAATGACCCCTGTGGATGACTCGATCACCTGTCCGCAGGTTCAAGATCAGACAAGAGCTAGGCACAAAGGGACCTCCCCCTGGCGGGGGAGGTCCGGCACGGCCGGGCCGAACAGCGCACAAGCGCACAAGCGGGGGAGGGCGGCCGGATGGCCTGGCTGACGAAGATCAAGGCGGACGCACAGGTCGAGTACCGGCTGCGCGAGCAGGCCGGATGCGGCGTCGTCGAGGCCGACGCCGTGGAGGCCGTCGTCCTGGACGACTCGGTCGACGCCGCCGTCGACTACCGGCTGCGACCGGAGGGCGACGGCCACCTGGTGTGGGTCGGCAGCGGCATGAGCGCCTTCGGGTACGCGGCCGGCGAGCGTCTGGACGACGAAGCCAAGGACGCCGCGCGCCGGATCATGAACGGCTGCCACCCCGCCACCGGCGCCCGGCTGCTCGCCTCGACCGCCTCGGTGCGCGTCCATCCCGACGCCCACCTGACGGTGGCACGGCTGACCGAGGCGATCGAAGCGCTGGCCGCCGAGCGGGGCGTCGAGCCGGCCGACCTCCTGGCGGGCAAGCCGAAGCAGCAGAAGCAGCTCGCCACCCAGCAGCGGATGGTCAACCGGTTCGGCGAGGGGCAGCGCCTCCAGGTCGGCACGCTGCACAAGCTCGCCCGCGCGGTCGGCCTCGACCTCGCCGACGTCTACGGCGCCGAGACGGTCGAACGGGCGTGGGCGAGCAAGGACAAACGGATCGACACCCGCGTGCGCGGATGGGACCTCGTGCTCGATCTGCCGAAGTCCGACAGCGCGGTGTCCGGGCTCATGCGCGACCTCGACGAGCGCACGTTCCGGGAGCTGGTGCAGCGGGCGAAGGACGACACAGTCCGCCAGGCCGAGGAGTGGATCGGCTACGCCGTCACCGGCGAGGACGGAGAGAAGGTGCGCATCGCGACCGGCGGTCTGCTCGGCTGGTCGGTGGAGCACCTCGCCGCACGCCCGGTGACGCCGGGCGAGCCCGGAGACCCGCACCTGCACGTCCACGTCACGATCGCCAACATGGCGTTGTGCGAGGACGGCGAGTGGCGGGCCATCGCCAACAGCGGACAGGACTTCCACCGGCACGCCAAGGCCCTCGACGCGTACTTCAAGGCGCGGGTGCGGGAGCTGACGCACGCGACGTTCGGCGTGCGCCGCGAGTACAACCCGGACACCCGCGCGTGGGAGATCCGGCACGTCCCCGAGGAGCTGCGCGACGCGTTCTCCCGCCGGCACATCGCGCTCGACGAGCGGGTGGGCACGGACGCCTCGCGCGAGGACCGGCAGTGCGTCGCCGACGAGACCCGCCGCGCGAAGGTCGACGCCGACGCGTCCGGGATGAGGGCGAGCTGGCACACCCGCGCCGAGGCGGTCGTCGGCGACGTCGACGCGATGGTGGCGGCCGCCGCGCCCGGCCCGCCCGACGGCGGCGGTGCGGGCATCGACGGCCCCGGCGGCGGCCCGCAGCGGCCCGGCCAGGACGACCTCGCGCGCATCGTCTTCGACCCCGAGACCGGGCTGACCGCGTCGGAGAAGTCGTTCTCCCGCGCGCAGCTGCTCGCCGCCGTGGCGACGGCGATGGAGTTCGGCATCGGCGCCGAGCCGGGCCTCCTGGACGAACTCGCGGATCAGGTCCTCGCTGTCGAGGGATACGCGGTGCGCCTGCCGCACGTCGGCTCCACCGTCATGTCGTCGATGGACCGCTACACCACCCGCGACATCCTCGACGCCGAGGAACTCGTCACCGGCCAGGCCCTGGCGCGGTTCGACGAGGGGGCGGTGAAGCTGACCGCCGAGCAGGCCGCGGCCGCCATGTCCGTCTTCGAGGTCGCCAACGGCTTCGCGCTGTCCGACGAGCAGCGCGCCGCGATCACACGGACACTGACCGCCGGGCACGGAATCGACGCGCACATCGGCGCGGCCGGCACCGGCAAGTCCACGCTGATGGAGGCGTGCCGGATCGCGTGGGATGCGACCGGTCACACCTACGCCGGCGCCACGGTGAGCGCGGTCGCCGCCAAGTCGCTGGACGACGCGTCCGGCATCCCGGCCCGCTCGATCGCCTCCTGGCTCCAGCAGATCCGCGACGGCCAGGGGCTCACCGGCATCGACGTCCTGGTCGTCGACGAGGCCACCATGTCGAACGACCGGCAGGCCGCCGTCCTCATGAAGGAGGCGCAGCGCACCGGCACGAAGATCGTGGCGATCGGCGACCCGCAGCAGCTCCAGGCGATCGGCCCGGGCGGCTGGTTCAAGGAGGTCCACCGGCTCGTCGGCGGGCTGGTCCTCACCGAGAACCGGCGGCAGCGCAACGACGCCGAGCGCGCCGCCCTGGAGGTGTGGCGCACCGGCGACCACGAGCAGGCCCTGCGCATCCTGGCCGACACCGGCCGCGTGCACGCCACCGAGAGCGCCATCGAGGCCCATACCCAGATTCTGACCACCTGGGACGAGCTGCGCACCCGCTGGAGCGACCCGCACGACCTGATCGAGTCGCTGACCGTGCTGGCCGCCAAGAACGCGGACGTGGACGTGCTGAATCTGGGGGCCCAGCAGATCCGCCGGCAGCGCGGCGAGCTCGGCGCGGAACACCGCTACGCCCTGTCCGGCGGCGCGGAACTGAACCTCGCCGTGGGCGACCTGGTCCGCGTGCGCCAGAACGACTACCGCAGCCGCCGCGGCGAGGGCCCCGACGTCCTCAACGGCTACCGGGCCGTGGTCACCGCGATCGACGAGGAGCACCGCGTCGAGATCACCTGGCGCGACAAGAAGACGAACGAGTCGGTGACCGCCTGGTACGAGCCGAAGGCGATCAGCTCCGGCGCCCTGTCCCTCGGCTACGCCATGACGGTCGCCGCGAGCCAGGGCCTCACCAGCGAGGTGAGCCTGCTCTACGGGCACGGCGCGAACGCCTTCGCCGTCTACCCGGGCATCACCCGCGGCCGCGCCGAGAACCACCTGTGGCTTCCCCTGGCCGCCATCGAGGACGACGACACGCAGGCCCGTCTCGGCGAGGCCCGCACCGAGGCCGAGCGCCTGCACCGCGCGGTCACCGCCTTCGCCAAGTTCCTCGGGCAGGAGCGGGGCGACTACATGGTCTCGGACCTGCTGCGCGAACCGCCGGCCCCCGCCCGCGTGCCCGTCCAGGCCGTACGCGACGAGGATGCCCGCGCCCGTGCCCGCGAGGAGTCCGAGGCCGCGCTACGGCGGGCCCAGGCGGCGACAGCCGTCTCCCCCGGCCGTGCGCGCGAGGCGTACGAGCAGGCGCAGCGGCTCGCCGCCGAGGAGCGCCAGGAGACCGCGGCCGCCGCCGAGCCCGCCGTGCAGCTCCAGGCCGGCAGCGAGGACGACGCCCAGGAGCGGGCCGCCGGCGAGAAGCGTCTGGCGGAGGCCCAGCGGCAGCGCGAGATGGCGTCGGTGCAGTCCTGGAAGACCCGGCCGTACGGCAAGCGGTCGGACGCCGGGCTGGCCCGGGCGATCGGTCTGGCTTACGAGGCGGCCGACCACGCCGAGCGCGCCGCAGCGCAGACGGCGCAGGAGGCTCGCGCTCTCGAGGAGCGCCTCGCCGAGGAGAAGGCGTCCGGGCAGACCCGCGGGCAGGCGTTCGTCGCCGCGGCCGCCACCGTGCTGGACCAGGCGGAGGCCAAGGCGAAGGAGGCGGCCCAGGAGGCCGCCCGCGCCATCAACGCGCGTGCGGAGGCGGAGCAGAGGGACACCTATCTGCGCGAGTACCTGGAGCCCAAGCGGGACCTGAGCTTCATCGAGCGGCGCCGCGCCAGGCTCACCCTGAAGCAACTGGACGCCGACATCAAGGACGTGTCCGCCGAGCGTGCGGCGCTGTGGACGGAAGCGAGCCGGGCCGCGAACGCGGCGGACAAGGCCCGAGAGGAGGCGTGGAAGCTGGTCCGCGAGAGCAGCTTCGCCGGGCAGTTCCGCGACCTCGGAGCCGACAAGCCCGCGCCGAAGGACCTCGACGTCGTCACCGCGCGGCTGGCCGCGATGCGCGAGCGGCTGCCCGACGTCGAGATGCGCCTGGACCGCCGCGACGCCCAGAAGCTGGCCCGCCTGCAGGGCGAGGTGACCCAGTACACCGACGCGGCCGCCCGCAGCCGCGGGACCGTCGCGACCGGACAGGCCGAGCAGGTCCTGCGCCGGACGATCGCCACGAAGTACCCCGAGCTGCACGACGTCGAGACCAAGGCCCGCCGGTCGCACATCGTCGCGCAGAAGCGCGCGGCCGCCGAGCAGTCCCGGGCGCGGGCGCAGGAGTCGGCCAGCTACCACCACCAGCCGCCCTCCCAGGGGCGCAGCGGGCCGTCGATGGGCCGGTAGGCACGTTGGGTCCAACAGGCCCAACCAGGCGTGAGCAGGCATGCAGAAGCCCCCGGCGGCGCTCGGTGCAGGAGCAGCCGCCGGGGGCTTCACGTCGCCCGGGCCCACGGGGGGAGGCGCCGGGAGACGGCTCAGGGGGACGCGGCCGCCGCCTCGTCGGGCACGGCGGCCTGCAGCCGGTCCAGGCGCTCGTACAGCGCGCGGATCAGCCGGGCCCGGTTGTGCACCCGGTTCAGGCTCGTGCACGGCTGCGACAGCCGTCCGTCGGCCTCCTGGAGAATCAGCTCGGCGAACAGCCTGCGCCCGTCGTCCTCGGGCAGCCGCGCCGCGCGCAGCCGCACCTCGTCGGCGACCGCCCGCGCCGCACCGGCGAGCAGGTGGCCGATCTGCGCGACGTCGTCGGCCGGCACATCCAGCGGAGAGGACCACGCCAGCGCCGTGCGCACCGCCTGTTCGTGCGTCTCGCGGTCGGGCGGGAGCTCCGCCGCGAGACGGCCCTCCGGGTCGTACAGAACGTCGTAGGTCATGAGGTGGCCGCCTTCTGGTGGTCGCGGGCCAGGGCTCGCAGATGGTGGGTGAGTCGGTCGGGGCGGATCAGCGGCGGAGCACTCTCGCGCGGCGGGCTGACCCAGTGCGCCACCGGGCTGCCGTGCTGGCCGGCGGGCATCAGGAGCTGGAAGCCGTCGCCGAGGATGCGCACGCCGGGAAGTCCGGCGGCCGCGTGGCCGGTGCCCGGCGGCACCAGGACGTACAACTGGTCGCGCAGGTGGTCGGCGAGCACCGGGTAGCCTCGGCGCGGGCCCACCCGCATGGCGACCAGCGCGTCCAGGCCGTGCGCTATCGGGGAGATGGCCACCGCGTCCCAGGCCCGGCCGCACGCCACCCAGTGGGTGCGGTCGTCACCGCGCACCCACTGCGCACGGAGCCGGTCGGATGGCTGTGCGAGCCGGTGCCACGTCGGGGTTGAGGTCTTGGCGGACTGGGCCATATCCGGACCGTACGGGCGGTATACACGAGGTAGCCCACACGATGTGTGTGGGTTCTCAACTCCGCTTCGGAGTCCGCATGGACCGCATCCAGTTTGGCCGCCGCGTCGCCTACTGGCGAGGGCGCCGCAGCCTGTCCCAGCAAGAGTTCGCCGCGCTGATGCGCCGCTCCGTGCGGTGGGTGGAGGAGTTGGAGGGCGGGCGCCGCCAGGCCGACCCGAACCTCTCGGTGGCCACCGAGATCGCGTTGCGCCTGGGCATCACCCTGGACCGGCTGCTGTACGACCCGGCGGTGCTGTGCCCCGCCGAGGGCGAGCTCGCCGCGGTGCGCGCCGCCCTCCAGCGCCACGACGTCCTCACCGGCCGGTGCGACGACTCCTCTGCCGAGCCGGTGCCCGTCACCGTCCTGCAGCGCAGCCTCTGGTACGCCCGAACCGGCTTCCAGGCCGGGCACTTCGCCAAGCTCGGCACGCAGATCCCCCAGCTGCTGGTCGACGCCACCCGGGCCGCCGCCCGGCACGAGGGCGACGACCGGCTGGAGTCGTACCGGCAGCTCTCCCTGGCGCTGGAGCTGACCGAGGCGGCCGCCATCAAGTGGGGTGATTCGGAGTTGGCGGTCACCGCCGGCCAGCGCGCCGTCGCGGCCGCCGAACGGTCCGAGGACCCGGTCATCATGGCGAGCGCCGCCCGCCACCTCGCGGACGCGATGACCGCCCACGGCCAGGCGGCGGCCGCCGTCACGTTCGTCACCGCGGCCGCCAACCGGCTCCAGGGCGACCTGGTGCAGTGCGGGCCGGAAGGGCTGAGCGTGCTCGGGATGCTGTTCCTCAAGGCGGCGATGGCGCAGGCCGCGGCCGCCGAGGCGGACGACCACAGCCCGGGCGCGCTCGCCCGCGCGGTGCCCGGCTACCTCGACCAGGCCGACGAGCACGCCGAACGCCTCGGACGCGACGACAACCTGCTGTGGACGTCCTTCGGCCCGACCAACTGCGCGCTCTACCGCGTCGCGGCCCACGTCCAGTTGAGCCAGGGCGCCGACGCCGTGGCGGTCGCCGCGGACATCCCCGCCGCCTCCCTCGCCGGTCTCCCGCGCGAGCGCCGGGCCCACCTGCTCACCGACCGCGCCATCGCCGAGAAGCAGGCCGGGCAGCGCGAGGACGCGGTCGACACGCTCCTGGACGCGGAGAAGCTCGCCCCCGAAGAGGTGGTGTGCCGGCCCCGCACCAAGCGACTCGTAGAGGACCTGCGCCTGCTGGGAGTTGGCAGCGCCGAGGGGCGGTTGCGCGGTCTGGCTGATCGCTGTGGACTGCGCGGGTGACCACGAACCGCACCCTGTACCTGATCGCGTGCGCGGCCCCGCCGGCCCGCCGCCTCGAAGTCCCGATCCGCGCCGCCAAGCGGGTCGGCTGGGACGTCTGCCTGATCCTCACGCCCTCCGCCCATCGGTGGCTCACCGAGGACGCCGAGGGCGAGATCGAAGCCCTGGAGGACCTCACCGGGCACCCCGTGCGCTGGCAGTACAAGCTCCCCTCACAGCCCGACGTCCTGCCCCCGCCGGACGCGATCCTCGTCGCCCCGCTCACCAACAACACCCTCGCGAAATGGGCGACGGCGATCAGCGACACCCTCGCCCTCGGGCTGATCACCGAGGGCATCGGACTGGGCCTGAAGATTGTCGCCCTGCCCCACTTCAACGACGCCCAGGCCGCGCACCCGGCCGTCGCCCGGCACGTCGACTTCCTGCGCGAGGCCGGTGTCACGGTGCTGCTCGGCAGCGGCGGCTTCACCCCGCACAAGCCCAAGCAGGGCAACGTCGACGCCTTCCCGTGGCAGGCCGGACTCAACGCCCTCTACGCCGAGGGCTAATCAACCCCGGTTGGGCCCGTTAGACCCAACGGGCCCAACCGCTGCCCCGCAAGAGGCCGAACCGCCCCCGATGTGCGCCACGCGCTGCGCCGTCAGGTCCTCCGCCAGATCGTCCGCCAGGCGGTGGGCGACCTCCCGGCCCGGCCGTGTCCGCTTCGCAGGTCACGCTCCCTTCCGCGCCGCCGCGATCCGCGCGGCCGCGCGCCAACTACAGGGGAGAGAGAAGAGGCAGTGGAGACGAGAACGACGGGGGTCTAACGGGAGCGGGCGGAACGCCGGCGGCGAACCCGCGGTGAGGGCGAGGCGCGGGGCGATGGCTGGCAGCGCACCGAGGAGGACGAACACCTGCTCCGGCTGGCCACCCGGTACAGCACCCTGACGCTCCACCAGGCCGCTTACGCGTGCTGGGGCGGACGGACGGCGGCGGGTGCGGCTGATGACCGAGGCCGGGCTGCTGCTGCGCAGCGCGGACGTGCGGTGGGCCCGGACGGTCGTGTGGACCACCGAGCGCGGCGCGCGGGTCGCCGGCACCGGGCTGAGCGCCCCGCGGCCGCCGGGTGAGCGGCTGCTGCACCGCCTGGCCGTCGCGGACGCCGGGATCGCCCTGGAGACACACGGATACGCCGTGCTCTCCGAGCGGGAGGTCCACGCCGCAGAGGCCGTGCCCGGCCGGGCGGCGGAGCTGCTGGCGGCCCTGCGGGTACCCGGGGTACCCGTCGGCGCCCGGCGCGGCGAGACCCTGGCGGTGCCCGTCGGCGCCCGGGCCGTGCACTGGCCGGACCTGGTCACCGTGCCGCCCGGAGGACACCTCCCGGTTGCCGTCGAGGTCGAGCTGACCCCCAAGCCCACGGCCACGCTCCGGGCGATCCTGCGGGCCTACCGGCACGCGCAGCGCCGCGCCCTCTACCTCGGCACCGCCCCCGTCCTTCGCCAACTGCAGGGCGCTCCGGGCCCGGACGGCCGGTGGGTCGACGGCGTCGCCCAGGACGTCGGCCTGCTCCCGCCGGGCGGGCCCGATCCGGGCTCCGGCGGCCTCCTGCGCGTACGGCAGTTCGCCGCCGGCGATCCCGCCATCGGCCGTCAGACCGTCCAACGCGCCCTGCGCCATTGAGATGTTCGCTGGGGCGGGGGGATCGCCGGGGCGACTCAGAGGCCGTGAAAGGGAGTTGTAGCGGGCTATCGGCCGCAGCAAGTTAAGTGATCTGCATCACATGACGGGTTGGAGAGGGCGCAGCGGCTACTTATCCACAGAAGTGGCGCTGACCTGGGGTTTCCCGCGCATCAGGTTCGTGCGAGGTTTCCTCCGTGGCCTGCTAGGCGGACGGGAAGCACGTTCCGGGTGGACGCGGATGAGGCGACGGTTCGTGGTGACGCTGGCCCGGAGCACCACATAGCCACCAGTAACGTGGTTGGGCACCAAACGCCCCTTCGGAACGGCGAAGGGAGACCGCCTTGCGGAGCCGATGCTTGCCGGCCTGGCTCCGCCGGGGTCTCCCACTCGCCTGATGTCGGGTGCCCGCTCACTGTGAGGAGACCGGAAACCGTGACGACCATTGACCGTACCCCAAACGACTTACCGCGCCATCCCAACCTGCTCGCGTGGGTGACCATCCTCACCGCGCTCGTCTCCATCGTCGCGGTGGTCATCCTGGCGCTGACGCACCACACGGAGGCCGCGACGGCCGTCGGCGCCATCGGCGGCGCGGTGTCCACCCTCGGGGGCTCCCAGGTGAGCCTCCGCGCCCGCCGCTAGCCCCGTCGGCGGCTTGCCGCGCGGCCGGTGGCCACTGGATACGGGGTGGCAACGCGCAGCTCACGCGCGTTGCCACCCCGGTGTCCGGCTGTCGCCACCCGTCAGCGGACGTCGTCCCCGTACACGGTCTCCTGCAACGCCCGCAGGATGAGCCGGAACTCGTTCTCGTCGACGGCCTCGACGACCGCGCCGAGCTGCACCCCGCAGCGCCGTACCAGCGACGCGGCCACCTCCAGCACCGCCATCTCACTGCGCGACGCCTGGATCACCCAGGGCTGGTCGACCAGCAGCAGCCCGATCGCGTCCCAGCCCACCGAGGGGTGGGTGCCGCTGCGGTCGATGATCGGCCTGTTGCCGGCCGCCGACAACTCCGCCTCCTCCTCCAGCAGGCGCCGCAGCCAGTACCCGTTTCGGTGCGCGCCGAGCAGCCGGGTGGCCGCCTGCATCCCCTCGTTGCCCACGCCCTGCAGCAGGTCCTCGGCGAGCTGCTCGCCCGTCCTGTCGTCCGCGACCATCGTCACCGCTGTCTCCGTTCCCTCGGCGTCCGGCGTCGTGGTGGCCGGCCCCGCCTCACTGTGCGCGGCCGCCGAGCCGCGGCCGCGCCGCACACGCCGTGCGGTCCCCCGGACGAGCTCGCCCACCGTCAGGCGCACCAGCGGGTCTTCCGCCAGCTCGCGCACGATGGCCCGGCAGCGGCATGGCTCAGCACAGCGGGAGTTGTTCGTGGTCGGGCAGGTCGAAGTGCGTGATGCGGGCGCATCCGCCCATCGCCTCCTGCACCTCCCTGGCCTCCTGGGCGTTGCGGACGAGGATCCGCTGGGACCCCAGCTGCGGCGAGAGGGAAGCGAGGCCGGGGCAGGGACGCACGATCCCGTACAGCGCGTGGTACCTCCCCCGGGAGAACAGCGGAACACCGTAGGCGAAGCTCGCGTGCATACGCGGCTCCTCCGGGATCTCGACGAACAGCTTCTCCTCCCGCCGGGCCCGGTCGGCCACCGCGGCGAACAACTCGGCCCGCTGCGCCGAGGAGACCCGCAGCCACCAGTTCCGGGCCGTCTCCAGCGCTCGCCGCGCCTTCTCCTCCTGTTCGGCGGCCTCGCGGGCCCGCTGCTCCTCCAGCCGGCGCCGCTGCTCCTCTTGCTCGCGCAACAACTGCTCCATGCGGGCCTGGTGCGCCTTCTCCTGTTCCACGCGGCGCCGCTCGGCCTCCTGAGCGCGGCGCCGCTGCTGCAACTCCTGCAACCGCTGCCGACGCCGCTCGGATACGGCCTGCCGTTCCTTCCGCCGGGCCTCGCGCTCCTGCCGTTCCTTCTCCTGCCGCTGGCGCATCTGCTCGTGCTCGTCCTGGGAGCGGACGGACTGCGGCGAGGTCCACCACCGGTTCCGGCGCAGCCACCACATCTCGCCGTCGACACGCCGCATCACCTGCCGGTAGCGCGGCAGACTCCGCGCCGGGACGAGCTGCCCGAGCAGCACCCACCGTACGAACCGGCCCAGCTCCTCCTCCCTGAACTTCCAGCCCCCGGCGGCGTAGTCGAACCCGGCGAGCCCGTCGTCCACCACCCACGGCTCGCCCTGCTCCTCCGGGACGCGCACCCGCACCGCCGGCACTACATCGATCCAGTTCGGCGGCCTCTTGTGCGGAGAGACCCAGCACACCGGGATGCCCTCCGCGCGGTAGCGGGCCGTGCGGGCACGGATGTCCTCGTCGGTGATCGGGGAGAGCTGTGCCTCCCAGGCCATCCGGCGGCCGCCGTCCGCCGAGGACGCCATGACGTCCGCCCGCCACGAACCGTCCTCGGCGGCGACCTCCAGCTCGGCGTACCACCCGGCACTCCGGATCGCTCCGGCCATCTCCAGCTTGAGCATGTGGTGCTCCCACGACTCGTTCGACAGCTCGCACTCGGGCGGCCGCCCCGGGTCGTGGCAGAAGAACCGCACCTGCTGAGGGGAGTGCTTGGCGTGGACGCCCCAGCCGCACTCGGGGCAGGTGAGCGGGACGCGAGGACGGACCCTGTAGATCCGGGCCCAGTCCATTCCGCACCCGAGGTCTGGCTGTGTGGCATCGACGCGCCCGGCGTCGGGGTGCACCGCGGTGAAGGGCATGAATCGCATCTCCTGGCGATCCGGCGCATATCGCGCGCAAAACTGACTCACCAGCAGATACCGGATGCCACTGACAGTCGTACCCCGGATGGCCGCACCGGTCGGCCGCACCGCCGACCGGCCCGGAAGCGCAGCGGCGCCACGCCCGCTTCCTCGCGTGCCGCTTCGCTACGGCGTTGAGTCTCCTGAACGGGTGGGCGGCGGTTCTGCGCGCCGTCGGCGGACGGCTGCTCGTGCGGCGCGGAGGGCGGTGGTAGCGGCGGCGGTGGCCGCGGCGGCGGAGAGGCTGCCGAGGAACTCGGGCAGGGTCTCACGCAGCAGGGCGAGAGCGTCCGACACGGGAAGGCACGGCGCGCGTCGAGGGCTCCGTCGCGCGCCGATTCCTCTCGTGTTCGAGCGGGCACAGCGGTGCACTGATTCGGCCGGGAGCCTCGGCCGCGACATACTCCTTCGGACCCGCCGGGTTGGGCCTATCCCCTTCCGCGGCGTGGTGATCCTCCCTCAGTGCGGTGCACATCTTTCCGGCTCGGAGGTCGCGTGTCCCGGCTTTCGCCCGAACTGGCCGCTCCCGGCGTACGGCCCGACAGTTGTCCGCGATTCGCGGACAGGGGGGATCGCGTCGGATAAGCTCTCCTTATCCGACGCGATAGAACGGGACATGACGACCGGTCACCCGCGCGGCGGAGAACAGGGAGGGACGCCACCGCATGACCACCACGCTCCTGCGCTACGCCGTCGACATCACCCCGGACGACGTGGAGGCGCTCACCGGCTGGCTCGTGGACCGGCTCATCCATCGTCCGTCGGTGGATGTCGACACCGAGGAGTACCGGACCAACGCCGCCCTGCGGTACCTGGTGCCGGCCTTCGCCGGGACCCTCAGCCACTGTTTCGGTGACGAGGTCGTCGAGCGCGCGCAGACGGATCCGGAGGCGAGGCTGCGGCGCATCCAGCAGATCCAGAAGACCTGGAACCTGCTCGCCCAGGCCGCCTACCCGTGGAGGGACAGCGACGGGTTCGACACCGAGCGCTGGCACACGGTCCGCTTCTACGACGCGGAGGACGAAGAGAGGCTCCGGCAGCACGAGGAGAAGGAGAAGGCAGCGGCGGCCGAGACGACGGCCTTCGTCTCCGAGTACCGCATCCCCGGCCCCCGCCGCGAGGGACGGAACGTCGGGGAGTTCGTCGTCGCCCGCGACCCCGACGACCCCGACCGGTGGGCCGTCTTCGAGGGCACCGCCCAGGCCCGCCACTGGGACGGCACCTCCTGGCGGCACGCCCGCTTCACCGGCACCAGCCCCTACCTGTTCGGTCGGGCGACCGCCCTCGCCCTGGCGCACCAGCACGCCGAGCGCGACGCCGCCGACGAGGAGACCTCGCGATGAGCCGCAGCCGTCAGGCCGCGCTGCTGGCCCGGCACCTGTCCGAGGTCACCGGCGTCAACGTGGAGCTGTACTACCACTCCGGCACCCGGTGGATTCTGGGCTGGACGGACGGGCCCCGGTGGGAGGAGATGCGCGGTCACCTCGACACCGCCCTCGCCGGGTACCGCTACGTCGAGATGCGCGACCGCAAGATCGACTGCCACCGCTCGACCTCGGAACGGGCCTGGGCCGCGCGGGCCATCGCCTCCCGCCGGGAGGGCGCCTTGGGGCCCGCGATCGCCGAGGGTGCGGCTTGGCGCCGCTCGCTGGGTGTGGAGCTGCCCCGTATGGGCGTCCGGGACCCGAGCGAGACGCACGAGTACTACGCCCTGCTGCGCCACGTCGGGGAGCTGTGCGAGCAGACCGCGTACCCGGACCGGGCCAGCGCACCGGAGGACGAGCCGCTCATCGAGCAGCTGCTCGCGGCCGGCACCCGGGACCGCGCGAACACCGGGCACCCGACCGTCAGCGAGTACGACATGGCCAAGGCGCTCCTCGCCGCCGAGCGGGCCCCCGCCGGCGACCAGCCGCCCAAGCTCGCCGTGGTCCGTGCTGCGGAGGAGGGCCGGTGACGGGAGTGCGCGAGGACGACGACGCGACCGCCCGCGCGTTCATCGCCTACTACCTGCACGACGTCGTCGCGAACGCCGCCGAGGACGGGCACCCCGCCCTGATCGAGGCGGCGGCCGCCGAGCGCACCGCGTGGGAGGAGCACGGACGGCTGGAGGGCAACACCCCGCAGTTCGTCTACGGCTGGGCGCAGCAGAACGCCATCAAGGCCGGGCAGGACGCCATCTTCGGGCGCGGCGCCCGGGAGGCGTGGCAGCAGGCCAAGCAGCAGATGGAGGCGGTCGGCCGGTGGCTGACCGCCCACGGCTACCCGACGGAGGGAGTGACGCGGAAGTGACGGTCACGGTGGAGACGGCGGTCGACGCCGGTGACGTCGGCGAGCCGGAGGGCGCCGGGGCGCCGGCGGTGCTGGACCCGGCGGCCGCCGAGCGCCAGGCGCTCATCGAGCGGTGGGCCGAACGCCACGGCGTCGACGCCGCCCGCCGCCTGGCCGAGGCCGAGGACCTGGCCGACGCCGTGCAGAAGGAGATCACCCCGGACAACACCGTCGACACCTACAACAAGAGCTGGCGGGTGTGGCAGCGGTTCTGCGCCGACGCCCGCCTGCCGGAGCTGGAGGCCACCCGCGGCTCGCTGGTGGCGTTCGTGGCGTGGATGCTGCGCGAGGGCCAACAGAACGGCAAGGGCTACGCCCCCAGCTCCGCCTCCACCCACCTGGCGGCCGCCGTCGTCGGGCTGCGCGAGCGCGGCGTGACGGTCTCCGGCGACGACCAGGCCGCGGCCCGCACCGCGCTGGAGGGCCTGGCGGTCAAGCTCCTGCAGGCCGGGGAGCGGCGCGGCCGCGGACAGGCCGTCGGCGCGGACATCGACGGACTGCGGGCCATCGCCCGGGCCTGCCCCGACACCCTCACCGGCGACCGGGACAAGGCCCTCACGCTGACCGGCTTCCACTACGCGAGCCGCTCCCAGGACCCGGCCGGACTGCTGACCGGCGATGTCACGCTGCACCCGCGCGGCCTGGTCGTCGCCGTGCTCACCGGCAAGACCAAGCACTCGGTGCGCAACGCCAAGATCCGCTACGCCGACGATCCCGAGATCTGCCCGGTGCGGGCCTGGACCGCCTACCGCGCCCGCCTGGTCGCCGAGCACGGCCCGCAGTGGGCCGACCCCTCGACGCCGGCGTTCGTCGGCATCGATCAGTGGGGCCACATCACCGGCGGCATGGGCCCGGACTCCGTCACCCGCGCCATCAAGCGGATCTCGAAGCGGGCCGGGGTGCCGATCGCCTGGACCGGCCACTCCCTGCGCATCGGCCTGGCCTCCGTCGGGCGCAAGAAGGGCAAGGACGGCATCGCCATCGCCGACCAGGGCGGCTGGGCCCGCCACTCCCGCTCGATGCTCGGCTACATGCAGCGCGACGACGGATGGGACGACAACGCCTCCGCCGGCCTCGCGTGACCATACGCACAGCTCAGCCCCGGTCAGCCCTGTTAGATCAACAGGTGTGACCGGGGCTGTCACATGCTCGCGGGGACAGGCCCGCAGAAGTCACCCGACCGGCATCTCCTCGATGGCGTTGCGGACGTTGTCGATGTCGTACCCCGTCTCCAGGACGGCGTGGGTGAGGGCTAGCAAGGCGAGCGTCTGTGCTTTCGCTCCCGGGTCGCTGACCTCTTCCAGGGTCTTCTCAGCTCGCTCGGCGAAGTCCTTCGCCTTGAGGACGTGCTCATCCTTGGCCATGTCTTCCCCCTCCGGGTGTCAGGTTATGGATGATCAAGAATGCCTCATGTGCCGACATCCACGGCTACCGCCGGGCAGGCCGGCCAACCGTCGGGTCCCCTGCTGAAGAGGCGCACCGAGCGGAGCAGTAACGGGCGGGCACATCCGCCTCGGGAGCGAGGAACAGGCGGGTTCCGCACACGCAGAGGCCGCCAGCCAGCTTGCGGATGCGGACGGCAGCGGACCTGGCCCTCTCCTTCAGGAGAAGGTGTTCGTTGTCCATCGCATGCCGGACGGCCGTTGCCTCGCCGGGGAAGATGTCATCAATCAGATCGGGGTCCGGGAAAGAGCCTTCGACCAGTTCTGCGGCGACTTTGGAGAACGCTCCCTGTACGACGGCGGCCGCGATCAGCGCGTCGCCCTGGTCCCCTGAGTGCGCGGCGGCCGGAGTCCTCTCGAACTCCTGTAGTCGGTCGCTCCCCCACATCCGAGCCATCTCGGCGAGCTCCGACCCGGAGCGTTCGGTGAGATGTCGGTCCTCGCAGAACGGGATCAAGTTCGCGGCGACGGGATACCGCTCGCACCCTGGGGTGAGGCACAGCTCGGCGACCCAGTCGTCCTGGGACAGCACGAGCTCGAAGCGCCGGCCGCCACCCGCCACCACCACGGTGTGAAAGCCGTCGCGGGACTCCATCGTCATCTCGGCGGACAGGCCCGTCGCCGCGAGGTACCCCGTCAGCTGCAGGATCGAGTTGTGCGGCACAGGGCCACCCAACAGCGCCGAGTCGAACATGCGCGGTGCCCACTCAGCGTCGACCTCGGGATGGTCTCCGGTCCACTCGGGGGAGGTTGTGCACTCGGCGAGCAGGTCCCGCAGGGAAAACACGGTCGGAGAGGTGCCGGCCATGGTGGCCTCGCGGAGTGCGGCGGTGTACTTGGCGCCGGTCGCGTGCTGCGCCGCACGGGCGCGCTGAGCAGCGGTGCTCTGGTTACGTGGCATCGGTCTTCCCCGCTCGACGGGCACGCCCACGCCGCCCGTCGACGAAGAGATGCAACGTCAGGGCGTCGCGGGCCCCGTAGGACCTTGGCCGATCGCGGGACGACGGCGTGGGCGTCGACCTGCGGCGGGCGGCGGTGCGCGTCCAGCCGAAGGCACCGTAGCGCAACGGCGAGGTGATCCAGAACGGCACGCCTTGGCCGAGCCTGCCGCACCTCGGATCGGCGACAGAGCGCGATTGGCCAGCCGCTACAGAGCAGCACAGACAAGTAGTCGGCGGCCGCCGTCGGAGGAAATCGCACCGAACGTGCTGGTCACCGCGATGCTCAAGGCCCGCGCCGGGTCGGAGGGATGCGACCCGGGGCGCGACGCAGGAGAAGACCCGGGACGCGACGTAGGGCGCGACTCAGGAGGGGACCTAGGGCGCGACTCGCGAACGGAGCGCCCACGGGCCCGGGGCGTCGCCATGACAGGCCCCGGGCCCCGGCTGTGCACTTCTACGTGAACGCCGGGCTCAACGAGCCGGGCCGCGTGCCGGTCACGCCGCGTTCCGTGCCTGCTCGTCGGTCAGGCCGATCGGCTGCCAGGTCCACTGGGTGTTGGGCGTCTGCATCAGGCGGGGCAGCGCGGCGACGTCGACCCCCAGCCGTATGCCGCGGATCCGCCGCTCCAGGGCTGCGGCCCGCCGATCCAGCGCGTCGACGTCGTCGGTGCCGGCGAGGACATGGGGGCTCAGGTCGGAGCACTCCCTCTATCTCCTATCGGTGTCGAAAAATCGATCGGTGTGACACTCACTGCCAGGGAGTTCAACGGGCACAGCATCGGGACGGTCGATGGAGTCGTGGGGACGGGCCGCGCCCGGGGTCGAGCAGCATGCCGAGCGGGTGGTGGAGGCCGCCTGCCATCTCGCGGACCTTACCGGCCCGGGCGGCTGGAGTACGGCGGCCGCCGAGGACGCGCTCGACGCGATCGACACCCTGACCGAGGCCCTGGGCAGCGCCGGGCCGGGGCTCGCGCAGGCCCTCGCCGCCGTGGCGGCCGCGACCGGTGACGCCCGCCGGCGCCTCGGTATCGCCGTCGAAGACCAGGAGCCGGAGCCGCCCGCCGCCGCGGCGGTGCCCTCAGTCCGCAGGCCGCCGAGGCGGCGCGGCCTTGGGCCCGGCTTCCAGGGCATCCGTACGGGTTCCTGAGCGCCCGTCCTGGTGGTTCAGGGAGCGGCGGGGGTGAGGAGGTCGGCGGCGACCAGTCCGGCCTCCAGACGGAGTGCGGCGGCCGCACACAGGGCGTCGGGCATGGTGAGCAGGTGTCCGGCCGTGTCGGCGGTCCGGATCAGATCCAGCGCTACGGCGGTGTCTTCGGCGAGCGTGGCACGGTTCCGGGCCGCGCCGGGCATCTTGACGCCGAGGACCCCGAGATCGGTGAGTAGCGCGTCGGCACGCTCGTGGGCCCCGGCCCGGGCCAGGGTGGTGACGAGGTCGGTGACCGCGGCTTCGGGGAGGACTCCGTAGGGCAGTGCATCCGTGATGAGGGTGCCGTGCTCGGCGGTGAGCCAGGCGAAGACCGCGCGGGAGGTGAGCACCGGCCCGCGATCGTCCCGGTACGCCCGGCGGCCGGTGCCA
>NZ_BAABKC010000161.1:0-560 GCF_039543625.1 Streptomyces similanensis
CCTGTCGAACGGATGACCTGGGGGGTGGTGTCACCGGGCCCGGGAGGTGCCGTCGGAGACGCTGATGAGAGGTCCGGCCGCCACCCGGTCCGGCGCAATGCCGGACAGCCCGCGGATGGCAGGTCTGCATAACGTGGATGCGCGAGTACGACACCGAAGCCGAGGCCGGCACCGTCAACACCCCTGGGAAAGACACGATGTTCGACACCGAAGACGTGGGCGTGTTCCTCGGCCTGGACGTCGGCAAGAGCAGCCACCACGGCCACGGGCTGACCCCGGCCGGGAAGAAAGTCTTCGACAAGCAGCTGCCGAACAGCGAGCCGAAACTGCGGGCCGTCTTCGACAAGCTGACCGCGAAGTTCGGCACCGTGCTGGTGATCGTGGACCAGCCGGCATCCATCGGAGCCCTCCCGCTGACCGTCGCTCGCGACGCGGGCTGCCAGGTCGCCTACCTGCCCGGCCTGGCCATGCGCCGGATCGCCGACCTCTACCCGGGCGAGGCCAAGACCGACGCGAAGGACGCCGCGGTCATCGCCGACGCCGCCCGCACCATGCCCCAC
>NZ_BAABKC010000162.1:0-978 GCF_039543625.1 Streptomyces similanensis
ATGCCTGCCCCGAGGAAATACCCGCTGGAGTTGCGTGAGCGTGCGGTCCGGATGTATCGGACTGCCGAGCCGAAGCCTGTGATCCGACGCATGGCCGAAGAGCTCGGCGTGCATCATGAGGCCCTGCGCAACTGGATCCGCCAGGCCGAGGCCGACGCCGGCGAGCGGGACGACCTGCTCACCACCGAGGAGAAAGAGGAGCTCGCCCAGCTCCGGCGGGAAGTGCGGGAACTACGCCGGGCGAACGAGGTCCTGCGGACAGCCTCGGCTTTTTTCGCCGCGCAGCTCGACCCGACCCGGCCCAGGTGACCGCGCTCGTCGACGAGCATCCGCACCTGGGGGTCGAGCCCGTACTCCGGGAACTCCACATCCCCTCCTCCACCTACTACCGCTGGCGCCGAGCGGAGACCGAGCCGTGCGAGCGACACCGCCGGGACGCCGAGCTCTCCGGGAAGATCCGGCAGGTCCACGAGGACTCCGGCGGGATCTACGGCTCACCCCGCGTGCACGCCGTCCTCAAACGCGAAGGCGTCCACGTCGGCCGCAAGCGGGTCGAGCGACTCATGCGGGAGGCCGGTCTCGCCGGTATCAGCCCACGCCGGACGGACAAGGGCTTCACCCGCCGCGACCCGGACGCGGATCCTGCCCCCGACATGGTGCGACGCGACTTCACGGCGAGCGAGCCGAACCGGTTGTGGGTCACCGATCTCACCATGATCCCCACCGGGGAGGGGCCGTTGTGGCTGTCGGCGATCCGGGACGCCTTCTCCCGTCGGGTGGTGGCCTGGGAGACCTCCGCCCACGCGGACGCCGACCTGGTCCTGACCTCACTGGAATACGCCCTGGCCAGCCGCGAGGTCGCTCCCGGCCAGCTCGTCCACCACGCCGACCACGGCTGCCAGTACACGTCTATCAAGCTCACAACACGCCTGGTCAGAGCCGGTATCCAGGCGTCCATGGGCTCGGTCGGCGACTCGT
>NZ_BAABKC010000163.1:0-9966 GCF_039543625.1 Streptomyces similanensis
GGCGGTTTGCCACCGCCCACAGCGGCTCGATGGTGATGGATCCGTTCGGCCCGGTGCGCAAGGCGACCTGAGTGCCCTGGGTGATGCCGGTGGCGCGCTGGGCCTGCACGGGCAGGATCAGGCGCCCGCGCTGCCCGATGCGGACGGTGGTGACGACGGTCTCGGATGACTCCATGCCGCCGACCGTAACCCCGAAGCGCGCTCCGGTGAGCAGAACTCCCGAATGCTCACCCCCGCGAGGGATGGGGGCGGTCCGCCCGACAGCGCACCGGCCTGTCGGCGGTGCCTGCCGTGCGGGCGGTCGACTGGGGGCCGCACGGCGACGGGCCCCATTAGACCTGTTGGAGCTAACAGGTCTGACAGGGGCCCGTCTGCGGTTTCGTGAGCGGGTCTGTCGGCGGGTCTACCGGGCGTCGGGCACGGCGACCGGGTTGTCCCCGAGGTAGCCCAGGCGATCGTCCACGTTCGCCTCGGCCTGCCGCTGACGGCCGATGTGCGGCTGCTCGGCGGCCCACCCGGTCTTCGTCTTGCACTGCTCGCCCTCGCCGGCCTCGCACTTCTCGCACGGCAGGCGCAGGACCTCGACGGCCACCGCGGCGTCCCGCTCCCGGCGGCGCCGGACGGCGGCCGCCTTGGATTCCCAGCCGATGCCGATGCCGTCCATCGCCTCCGGGTAGGTCGTGGTCTCGCCGCCGGGGCGTTTGGTGTCCTGCGCGAGCTTGAGCAGCTGCCAGACGGTCGGCACGATCGCCGGGCCGCCGTAGCCCGGCCGGTCGGCCCCGCGCGCGGCTACGCCCCACGGGTCACCGGAGTCTCGGAAGACCTTGGCCAGCGGCACGTCGCCGTCGACGATCCGGGCCAGCAGGCCCATCCGGTCACTGGTCTCCCGCACGGTCGAGGCGGTGGAGCGCAGGGAGTCGATGATGTCCGCGAGCTCCACCGGCGAGGCCGGCACCTCGGCGGCCCGGGCCAGTTGCCGGAGCCTGAGCTCGATGGCCGACAGCTCCGTGGCCAGCTCGTCCAGGGTGATGTTCCGCCCCGCCATCACGGCGGAGGTGTCGGTCTCGGCGGCGGTCTCGTGGGTGTTCTTCACGGTCGGGTCTCCTTCTCGGTGGTGGTCGTACGGGCTGCGGGGATGCCGAGGCGGGCGACAGCGTCGACCTCGGCGGTGAGCCGGGCACGGGCCCGGGCGAGCTTCTCCTCGGCCGCGCGCTTGGCGGCCCGGGTGCGGGCCAGCGCCTGCCTCTGGCGCTGCTCCCGCTCGGTGAGGGTCCGTAGTACCTCCTCGTAGTGCGCCGTCTGTTCCGCCGCGATCTCGGCGCCCGGGCGCTGCGGGCTCCTGCGGCCGGTCCGGTCGCGCTCCCTGGTGCGCTGGTCACGGGCGAAGGCGACCAGCTCGACGGCGACGACCCACTTCGTCCGCTTGTGCGGCGGGCCGGTGAGCAGCGCGAGGGCGGGGAAGTCCTCCGGGTAGCGGTTCTGCCAGTTCGAGACGGCGGCCGCGCTGACGCCGACGAGCCGGGCACCGGCGGCCAGGGTGACCAGCTCGCCCTGGCGGCCCTGGTACTCGGGCCGGAGCCAGACCACGCCGTCGGGCGGGGCGGCGGTGGGATCAGGTTGTTGGTGCATCTGCGGGTCTCCTCGGTGGGCCCGGGGCTGGGGCCGGTGGCTGCGGGGGCCTTCGCCGGCCCCCTGGCCCCCGCTCCCCCGGCACCGCCCGGCGCGGTCAGCGCTCCCGTGGTGCGGGTGCGTGCGCGCCGGACGGCACCGGGGCCGTGGCCTGTGACCTGGGCAAGTTTCAAAAATCCGACCGTAAATGAGGCGGTCTCAGTCCGCGTCGGGGTCGGTGCATCCGGTGTCGAGCTGGAGGTAGGCGCGCTGGCCGTCGTCGTAGTCCCGGGCGCTGGTGGTGCGGAACTCGCGCTCCAGGACGTCGAGGACGGCCCGGACGGTGGCCTCGGTGCCGCAGATCCGTACGTCCGCGATCCCGGGCAGGTACCTGCGCTCCTGGCGCTCGCGGCGGGCACGGGCGGCCATCAGGCGAAGCTCACGCGTGCGACGACCGCCAGGAGCTCGCCCGCGTCGCCCGCGGCCTGCAGCGCGTCGGGGTCCTCGGGCGTCTTCACGGGCCCGGCGACCAGGACGTGCTGGACGCGGTCGAGCAGGTCCCACCACTGCGCCGGCAGGCTGACGGTCTCGGCGGCCCGCCACAGCTCGATGCCGTCCTCGCCGTCCGGGCCGACGTGCACCAGGCCCTGCAGGGAGCGGTCGGCGATCCGGGCGCGCACCCGCCAGTGCGGGTCCATGTCCGGCATCCCGTGCAGGCCCCAGTGCTCCCAGTCGGTGCGGCGCTCCAGGTCGTCGATCCCGGCGTCTTCGGTCTCCGGGTACAGCACGAGCATCGGCATCGGCTGGCCGTCGGGCGTGTCCGTCTTCATCAGCGTGACGCCGTAGTTCGGGGCCAGGTGGTAGGGGTCGACGCCGTCGGGCAGGTCGAGGTCGTCGAGTGTGAAGACCTTGATCCCGGCCTTGCGGAAGGCGTCCATCGGGTCGGCCGGCCGCTGGCGCGGCGGCGCGTCCCGGATGACCTTGACCTTGTCGGCGATCTCCTCGGGGGAGGCCCCGCCGACGGCCCAGTGGTCGAGCGCGTCCTCCAGGAGGTCGGAGGCGTCCGCGTCGGTCATCGCCTCGACGGCGGCCAGCGCGTCGGCGGCCGCCGACGCGTCCGTCTTCCCGGCCCGGGCCAGCGGCGCCCACGTCCGGGTGGTGGGCGAGGCGGTGAACCCGGGGGTGGGCAGCGTCGCGTAGACCGCCGCGGCGAGCGCGACGAGGGTCGGCCGCTGCTCGGTGCGGAGTTTCTTCGCCAGCGTCCGCTGACAGGGCTTGCAGCCGGTGCGGCAGGCGGCGACGAGGCGGGCGGCGAGTTCGGTGTCGAGTTCCCGCCCGGCGTGGTGCGGGAGTTCCTCGAGGATCGCCATGTCCGGCAGCGGCTCGTGCCGGTGGAGGGAGTTGGCGGCCGCCGATGCGTGGGCGGCTCCGGTACGGCGCGAACGCTGCTTCGCGCGCTGCTTCTTGCCGTGCTTCTTGACCACGAGTTTCTCCTCGGTGGCGTGCAGCGGTTACCCATGACCCGATGCACGCGGAGAACTCGGTGGACCTGCGCGGGCATACGGAAGTACGTCGTCGAAGACGAGCTGGTGGTGCTCTCCGCACTGATGCGCTGGGACCGTGTGGTCCTGGCACCTTCGCCTCAGATCGCTCCCAGTCATGGGCTGAGGCTGGCTTGGGCCTGTGCGTGGCCGTGCACCTCGCACGATATCCGGCGGGTCTGACAGCGGTCACCGGAACGCGCGAGATTCGCCCGAAAGAGGACGCCGGGGAAACTCCGGAGTTCGTCGGCGGACAACTCCCGGCGCTCGCCCAGGGTGTAAAACCACCTGTACACCAGGGTGTGACAGGCGCTGTCCCGCACACCCGCTCCGGCCTGCGCGTCCTGCCCCCAGACATGTGCCCACCCACTCCCCTCGTCCCTCAGAGAGTGGGTGGGCACATGTCAGTTGGTCAGGAAGGTCGGAGCGGGTGTGCGGGACAGCGTGGAACTACGGGAGAAGGCAGCAGATAACAGATTTGGACAGTTTCGGGGCGGGTGAGGCTGGTGTGACGGCGAGTCGGGAGTATCAGGCAGCGGAGGGGGAGAGCGGGGCGGGGAGTTCGTCGGGCGGGGTGTCGGGGGTGGTCGGTTCGAGTACGGCCTGGAGGCGGGCGGCGAGGCCGGCGAGTTCGTCGGAGTCGGCGCGGTCACGTTCGCTGCGCAGTTCCCCGGCCGTGAACTCGTCGAGCTGCTCGTCCCAGCTCTTGGCGTTCGGCCCGTAGTGCTCGGGGAAGACGCGGGCGAGCCACCAGGCGGCCGCCCGCCAGTCCGGGCGCAGGTACCGGGTCTGCTTCTCCTCGACGTCCAGGCCGGTGACGGGGTCGGTGTAGGTGCGCACGCGTTCCTCCAGGACCAGGCTCCCGGCGCCGGCCTGCAGCACGCGGGCGAGCGCCCGGGTGGCCATCTGGGCCCGGGCGGACTCCACCCGCCGGTACAGGTCCACGAACACGTCCTCGCGCGGGTCGGCGGGTTGTCCGTCCTCGCGGTCCTCGGCGGCGGCGCGGCCGCGGGCGAGCCACCGGGCGAGGGTGGCCCGGGAAACTCCGGCGGCCTCGGCGGCCAGGACGGTGTTGGCCCCGACGGCGGAGGCCCTGACGATGGCGTCGGCCCGCTCCGGTGTGAGCAGGCAGGGGCGGCCGGGGCGGCGGTTGCTCGATCTCATGCGGGCGGACCGTACGGACGCCGCTGGCTACCGTCGCGGCCTTAACGCGCGTTGTGCGACAGACCCACGCGCGCGGGCGCGAGGTCTCACGGGCCCGGTTCGCGCTGGTCAAGGCGGCAGCCTGTCGGTCCTGTTGGACCCAACGGGGTCAACCCTGTTGGGGGCAAGGGCCTGGCCTGCGGTTTTCCCTGATCGAGCGGACCGGGGCGCGGTGCCCGTGCGCACCGTGCGGAGGCGGTACGGTCTGGCGGTGACGAGAGCACGGGGAGAGGCCCGGATGAGGAGAGAGACATGGTCCAGGTAACGCTGGAGCCGCTGAAGATCCCGGAGCGGCTGCTGCTGCCCACGGTCTTCGAGCGGGCGTGGACGGAGCCGGCCAACCGGCTCAGGCCGCGGATCCTGCTCCCCGCCGCCTTCACACGGCCGGCCCCGGTCCTCCCCGGCGAGCACCGGGTGTTCATCGTCTTCAATCGCAAGGGCGGCGCGGGCAAGACGACCACCGCCCTGGAGCTGGCCTGCGCCTGGGCCGCGATGGGGCACACGGTGCGGATCATCGACGCCGACCCGCAGGACGCGGGCCTGAGCGGATGGCTGCAGCCGGCCTTCCCCGAGGGCCTGGCGCCCAAGAACCGGATGACGCTGAAGAACGTGCTGTACGGCGAGGTCGGCCTGGACGAGGCCACCTACTACACCCGCTACCAGAACATCTACATCGTCCCCAGCTACGAGGACTGCGCGGTCGCCGAGTACGACCCGGCGGTCAACGGGGAGCGCACCCTGCGCCGTGCCATCAAGCGCAGCGAGGCGCCGGTGGACATCACCATCGTCGACTGCCCGCCCAAGATCGGAAAGCTGTCGACCTTCACCCTCGCCATCGGCGGGAAGGTGATCGTGCCGAGCCAGGTCAGTGCGCTGGACGCCAAGTCCAGCAAGTCCCTGCGGCAGACGATCACCAACGCTCAGGACGACTACGACGTCGAGGTCGTGGCCGCGGTCCTGTCCGCCTGGGACATCACGAACATCGCCAAGGACGTCGGCAACGAGATGGCCGAGCACTACCCGGGCGCCCTGGTCTGCCCGGTGCGCAAGTCCGTCGACGCGAAGACGGCACCGGGCGAGAACAAGTCCATCCGCGAGTACAGCAAGCGGTCCACCACCACCCGCGACTTCGACCAGATCGGTCGGATGCTGGTGGCGCCGCGAGGAGAAGAAGCATGAGCAACGGACTTCCGTTCGGCCAGGGGAGCATCCTCGGCAAGGAGCTGGGAGGCCAGGCGCCGACCAGTCCGGGCACCAAGGAGAAGATCCCGGCCTACGTCACCCCGGACGTGATGAACCGGCTGCGCAACACGGTGGTCGCACTGCAGAAGATCGACGACGAGGACGCCGAGGTGCCGGTGTCGCTGTCCGCGTACGTGGAGGCCGCCGTCCTCGCGCAGATCCGCCGCGACGAGCGCGAGTACAACGGCGGCAACCCGTTCCCGCAGCGCCGCCAGAAGAACCTCAAGACCGGCCCGCCGGTCACCAAGTAGATCCCGGCCTCGACGACGGGCCCCGCCGACTCCGGCGGGGCCCGTCGTGCGTCCCCACGTCAGCGACGGTTGAGCCTGTTGGTTCTAATGGGTCTAATTCGGCGTTCGGTCCGTGCGGCTGTCCGGACGTGGCTACCGTGCCCAGGGTGATGAACAAGTCCGACATCCTCCAGGAGCTGCCCGAGCTCCAGGAGGCCGTGGACGCCGTGTGCGAGCAGGCGCCCTCCGAGGCCCGCCGGCGGCAGATCCGCGCCCACGCCCGCGAGCTGGTCCGCGCCCTCAAGCACCCCGAGCACCCGCTGACCGTCGCCGACGACCTGGCCGACGTCCTCGCCCGCGACTCGCTGAAGCAGTACGAGCGCCTGGCCCTGGCCGGCGAACTGCGCGACCGGGGAGCCAAGCGCCCCACCAGCGAGGCGACGGCGATGGTGCGCTCCGGGGTGATGGTGCTCCTGCAACGCGAGCTGGGCCTGGAGGTCGTCCACCTGCGCCAGCTGGAGCAGCTCCCCGGCAAGGAGCCGGTCGACGTCGCCCGCCGCGAGCGGCTGCGGGCCAGCCTGCAGACCCTCTCCGACGTCATCGGCACACGCACCCGCTGGACCGTCGACGGCGGCCTGCTCGCCCAGGGCTATCCGCTGTGGGTCCGGATGCTCGCCATGTCCTCGGTCGTCCTGGACACCGGGAGCCGGGTCGGCGAGCTGTGCGCGCTGCGCCTGGAGGACCTGTCCCCCTCGCTGGAGGAGGTCCGCATCACCCGGCGCCCGCAGAACGCCCGCCCGAACACCCCGGTCTCCGTCGAGGTCTACCCGCTGCGCCGCGCGACCCGTGCGGCCCTGCAGCGCTGGCTCCAGGTCCGCCGCCTGCTGATGACCGAGGTGACCGGCGGCGCCGACTGGCTGTGGGTGTCGGTGCGCGGCAACCACGGCGGCGTCGTCGCCGAGGACGTCGAGCCGGAGTACCGGCCCGCCGGCACCGCCCTGCAGCCGCGCGGCGTGGCCCGCAGCTACACCCGCACCGTGACGAAGGTGAACCTCGACCTGGCCGGCACCGAGGACTGGGAGCCGCTGCCGGTGCGGATGGAGCAGCTGCGCCGCGGCGTCGCCGCGCCGGAGCTCCACCTGGTGCCGCCGGCCCCCGACGCCGAGCGTGCCGCCCGGCTCATGGGCGCGCTGGAGAAGGCCGGGCGGCGCCTGGCCGCGCTCCCCGACGGCCGGACGGTCGCCACCGCCGGCCGCAAGGACCGCCAGCAGGCCCGCGAGCTGCTGCGGGAGGCATGGCGGGAGGGCATCGAGCACCGGGTGCAACTGGAGGTCCTGGGGGCCGCCGGGCTGTTCGCGCTCGACATCCCGCGCACCGGGTGGGAGCCGGAGCTGCTGCGGGCCCTGGACCGGGCCGCGCACTTCACGCCGCTTTAGACCTGTTGGACCTAACACCCCCGGCCGTCCTTGCAGGTCGGGGGTGTTCTCGTGCCCGGAGCACTTTTTAGCCAACTCGGAGTTGGCCAACTTTGAATTGACATAGCCAACTCTGAGTTGGCATTATCAAGGGGTCGGGCCAACCGGGCCCGGCGCAACGGAGGGGAATCGCCGTGGAACTGCTGATCGCCGTCATCGCCATCATCGGGACGCTGCTGGGTGCACTCGTCACCGGCAAACTCCAGGAGCGGGCCGCCGGCCGCACCGAGGCCGCCATGCGCGGCGAGCAGCTCCGCCGCGACCGCCTGGACGCCGTGACCAACCTCGCCGAGGCGATCAGCACCCACCGCTCCCTGATGTGGCGCCGCGGCGACGCCGTCCTCAAGAACGCCTCCACCGACCGCGTCGACGAGCTGCGCGCCCAGACCCAGGAGTCCCGCTCCCAGGTCACCCGGCCGCTGGTCGCGCTGCGCATCCTCGTCACCGACCCGGCCGTCCGCGCCGCCGCCGACCAGATGGTCACCCTCACCTACGCCATGCGCGAGGCGTACACGGACGCCGACGCCCTCACCCAGGCCCGCGAGGACGCCAAGAACGCCTGCGACGCCTTCGTCGAAGCCGCCGCCGCGTACTTCGCCCGCACCGCCTGACCGCCCACCCACCACCACGTACGGAGAAGTCACGTGATCTTCCGCAGGAACCGGCCCCCGGCGACCCAGACCCCGCACGGCACCGTCTACGGCACGCTTCCGCAGCGTCCCGAGCCCCCGCGCGTCGAGTACATCGGCATCACCCTCGCCGAGATGGAGGCGTTCGAGCAGATCCTGCTGCACGCCGAGGAGTGCACCCGCCGGGCCCGCCCGGACCTGGGCTACAGCAGCTGCACCAGCGACCTGGTCGCCCGCCTCTACCAGAGCGCCGGCGCCGCCTCCGTCACCCAGCCCGCCCCCGAACTGGCCCGCATCCCGGTCCAGAAGGGCGACTTCATGTGGCTGGAGTTCGCGATCCGCGACATCGAGATGTACCGGGGAAGCCCCAAGACCGCCCGCGACGGCCGCAAGCTCCTCAACCGCTTCAACGCCCTGCTCGGACAGCAGCGTGCCGTGATCCACATGGGCGGCACCCCGGCCTTCGACCCCGACGCCCCCGAACTGCCGACCCACCGCAGGGAGACGATGTGAACGACGAGACGACGTCGACGGAACTCGCGACGGTCACCCGCGTCGAGACCGCCGCCGAGCGGACCGGCATCGCCGGCGGCGAGGACCTGGCCGTGCTCGCCCCGGCCGCGGCCGCCGCGCTCAACTTGCTCGCCGACGCCATCAAGCAGGGCCGCGCCGACCAGTACGCGATCGTCCAGGCCCTCAAGGCCGCCGAGGTCCACGAGGCGTTCGCCGCCGTCTTCGACGCCGCCTCCGAGCGCGTCATGGACGCCGCCGAGGACCCGTACGACTTCGACGTGCGGCTGCACGCCGACAACCTCGCCGGAGCCGCGGGCGACGTCCGCCGCGCCTTCAAGTGGCTCTGACCCCTCCCCCGGGCGGCAGCCCGAAGCACCAGGCCGCCGCCTGTTAGACCTGTTAGCCCCAACGACTCCAACAGGGAGACACCACATGGCCCGCGTCGAGATCACCTCGTTCGGCTACCTGCACGGCGCCGAACCCGACGCCCGGATCAAGCTCGACCTGCGGCACCACTTCCGCGACCCGCACGTCAACCCCGAGCTGCGCCACCTCACCGCCCACGACCAGGCCGTGCGCGACGCGGTGATGGCCACCGAGGGCGTCGAGCAGCTCGTGCAGACTGCCGTCGACATGGTCGCGGCGTTCCTCGCCGGACCCCGGCAGGAGGAGCCGGTCACGGTCGCGGTCGGCTGTGCGGGCGGCCGGCACCGTGCCGCCACGGCGGCCTCCGTCCTCGCCGAGCGCTGCACCGCCCGCGGCCTGGCCGTCGACCTGGTCCACCGCGACCTCGACAAGGACGTCGTCGAGCGCACCGAGACCGTCCCCGACGAACGGCGCTGCTGGTCGGTGGACTGGCCGGCGTACACGCCGGTGGACATCACGCCGCCCGAGCTGCGGCCCGTGAACCTGGCCCGGCACGTGCCCGAGTGGGCCGAGGCCGCCGCGACGCCGGCCGACGTGGACGACTGGGCCCGTCGCCGGGCCGCCGCGCTGGTCCCCTTCGAGCTGGACGTGCGGGGCTGGCCCCTGCACCCGCAGGGCCGCACCGGCCGCACCGGCCGCAACCTCGGCAAGTGGGGCGAGAACGCCGCCGCCGACCCGATCGTCGTCGCGGGCACCGGAGACCAGCGCCGGGTGCTGCTGATCACCCGGGACGACATCGGGGTGGAGGCGATCCCCGGCGGCATGGTGGATCCGGGCGAGACGGCCCCGGCCGCCCTGGTCCGCGAGCTGCGCGAGGAGACCGGCGTGGACCTGGCCGGCCACCGCCCGGTGATCCTCGGACGGGACGTCGTGGACGACTGGCGGGCCTCGGACCACGCGTGGGTCGCCTCCACCAGCGCCCTGTACCTGCTGCCCGCCACCGTGCCCGCCGTCGCGGCCGACGACGCTCTCGACGCCACCTGGTACCGCTTCGCCTCCCTCGACCAGCTCGACGCCGAGATCACGGCCGCCGGGCGCACCCTCTACGCCGCCCACCGCCCCCTGCTCCAGCGCGCCCTCGACCACCTCGATCAGGGGG
>NZ_BAABKC010000164.1:0-652 GCF_039543625.1 Streptomyces similanensis
GGCGACGCCCTGCTGCACTCCTTCCTCGTCACGGTCGCCTTCACCCTGCTCTCGGTCGGCCTGTGCTGGGCCATCGGCACCACCGCCGCCATCTACCTGCAGGACACCTTCCGCGGCCGCGGCCTGCTGCGCACCGTCTTCCTCATCCCCTACGCCCTGCCCGTCTACGCCGCCGTCATCACCTGGGCCTTCATGTTCCAGCACGACAACGGCCTGGTGAACCACGTCCTGCACGACCAGCTCCACCTCACCGACCAGCCCTCCTTCTGGCTCATCGGCGACAACAGCTTCTACGCCCTGCTCACCGTCTCCGTCTGGAAAGGCTGGCCCTTCGCCTTCCTCATCGTCATGGCCGGCCTCCAGAACATCCCCCACGAACTCTACGAAGCCGCCGCCCTCGACGGAGCCGGCCTGTGGCAGCAGATCCGCCGCATCACCCTGCCCTCCCTGCGCCCCGTCAACCAAGTCCTCGTCCTGGTCCTGTTCCTGTGGACCTTCAACGACTTCAACACCCCCTACGTCCTGTTCGGCAAATCAGCACCCGAAGCCGCCGACCTCATCTCCGTCCACATCTACCAGTCCTCCTTCGTCACCTGGAACTTCGGCACCGGCTCCGCCATGTCCGTCCTGCTCCTCCTCTTCCTCCTCCTGG